>DATDCV010000504.1:0-2791 GCA_036524155.1 Verrucomicrobiia bacterium | reverse complement strand
GGGAACGCCCGCTCCCACCAGCGCGACCACCACCAGAAACACGGGCATCGCCAGCCAAACCGCGACGCTGCCGGTGTGCTTGGGCCCCAGGAAATTCAGCGCGCCGATGAGGAATAGCGCTCCGATGGCCCATTTCTTGGCCTCCGCCTGCGCGAAACCGAGGTAGTGGAAAGCGTCCAGGCAACTCAGCGACGCCGTAACGATGAAGTCCGCCAGCAACAGCAAACCGCCGATCATCGCCAACCGGCGTGAATGCATGCCCGCCGCCGTATAAACCCCTCCGCCAGTCGCAAAGCAACGGCAAACCCAGATGTAATTGATTCCGACGACGGCGGTAACGAAACAAACCGCCAGCAGATGCGGCAGGGCGGCATAGCCCACCGCGAACAGTGCCAACCCCAGCACGTAAGCCTTGCTGGTGCCCCAGTCGCCGTAAAGCAGCGCGGCGGAACGTATCCAGCCTACATTCCGCGGGCGGCCAACAGTGCTGATGCCGGCCGAGACGGTCGGTGGCTCGGTCGCTGCCTCATCCATTCACCCATGGCATACCATGCCAATCCAACGGATCGCAAGCCTGAGGAACGGTCAACCAGCAATTCTCACTTTGGCGTAGCGTGGGCGTCTCGCCCGCGAGTTCCTGGGGCGTCCCCGCCCCTTCTAGCCCCGGCCGGCGGGACGCCGACCGAACCCGCGGGCGAGACGCCCGCGCCACAATCCCATAATGAGAACTGCTGACGGTCAACGGCCCACGAGCAAAGGCACGGCCAGATCGGTGCTGGTCCGTTTCCGCCAGAATGCCACCACTACAGGTAAGAAATCCGAAATCCGAGATCCTAAATCCGAAAGAAATCCGAAGGAGAGCGCAACCTGAGGAACGCAAGGGAATAGAGGCAAAGGAGTGAAAGCGGTTAATCAGTGTTTCCTTGTTATTCCTTTGCCTCCATTCCTTTGTCTTCCGTCGGCCGCCGTTCTGTCCTCTTGCCTGCGGCCGGCGTGAACACTAACCTGCGCGGGTGTTTTCGCTACCTCGAGCCCGACCCGCCGTGTCGGCCGCCCTCCTCGGCTGGGCGCTATTGGGTATGGCCGGCGCGGGCACTGCGGCAACCGGAAACCTCAGCAACCTGTTGTGGTCTGTCGAGATTCGGGAGAGCTCGGATTCCTGTCCCGCCATCGCGCCGGACGGCACGATTTATCTTGGGACGTTCCGAGGCAAGCTCTGGGCTGTTACTGCCGTCGGCAGGGAGAAATGGATGTTCCGCGCCGGACGCGAGATCAAATCCTCTCCCGCGCTTGGTCCTGACGGCACGGTCTATTTCGGCTGCCGCGACCGGAAATTCTATGCCGTCAGCCCCCAGGGCAAACTGAAGTGGTTTTTCCCGACCGGCGGCTGGGTTGATTCTTCGCCGGCGGTTGGTTTGGACGGGAACGTTTTTTTTGGCTCCTGGGACAGCAACTTCTATTCGCTTGACCGCGAGGGCGGGAAACGATGGCAGTTCCAGACTGGCGGCCCCATAGTTTGCTCCCCCGCCATCAGTGCCGACGGCCGGATCTACTTCGGCTCGCACGACCGCAAGTTCTATGCACTCGCCGCCGACGGCACGAAGGCCTGGGAACTGGGTGTGGGTGGCGCGGTTATCTCCTCGCCCGCGGTGAGCCGGGACGGCACGCTGTATTTTACCTCCGTGAATGGTGTGTTTCACGCCGTCGATCCGGACGGCAAGACCCGGTGGCAGCTTAGGACCGGCGGCATCACGGAATCCTCGCCGGTGATCGGAGAGGACGGCACGTTGTACGTCGGCGTCAACGAGGATCTTTGGGCTATCGATCCCGAGGGCAAAATGAAATGGAAACAGCCGTGGCCCGCGGACCCGCCGATGTTCATCACCACCGCGCCCGTGGCGCTGACTGATTCGTTGGTATGCTTTCTTTCGGGCTACGGCACTTTGATCGGCCTTGTCGGGCCTGAGGATCGCCGCTGGTCCATCCATCTCGGACACACCGATTTTAACCCGGCGATTTCCCCGGACGGCACTCTCTATACCAGCGCGCAAGTCGAGAATGTCGGCAATGTGCTGCGAGCGTTCCAGATCAAGGCCCGGCTCGCCCGGTCGGCCTGGCCCAAGTTCCGGGGCGACGCTGCGAATACCGGCCGCGCGGCGCGATAAGGCAGTACACTCCTGACGTTGTGTATAATACGGGAGCCCCTTCGACGGGGTTGCGCCTGGCATTCTTCGATGGAAATTAGCAGATGCTCAACACTCAATGTTCAATGTCAATCAATAGAACGAGATCCCGCCGACCAAAGATCCGCTCATTGAGTATTGAGCATTGAGCGTTTGTCATTTTTCATCGCTCCGGTTTGGGCGTTTTTCGCCCTTTGGAAGTCGCTACCGACGAGTTCAGAATCCGGCACAACTGGCTGCACTCCTCTTGGACCTGGCTGAGTCGTTTCTCTGATAGCAGCTCCGCGATAATTATGAACTTAAGCCACCCTTCGGTTTCCACTAATTCCTTAAGGGCGATGTTGAGCTTGTGCGCGAAGTCCGAGCGACTCTCCGCGACCCGTCCCTCATCGTAGTTGGGCGGCGCGGCTGTGCCGCACCGGATTAGTTGTCCGGCTACGTGCCGCCCCGTCCGGGTGTTCGGGAGTGCGTCCACAACCTTCGCCACGCGCGCGGCGAAATGCCAAAGTCGATCTGAGAGTTCATCGGGTGTCATAATGGCGCTGAGTAAGTGTTTTTACGTTTTTTGGCAGCACTGCGATCATCCGCATGGCCAGCCGGCATTGTGG
>DATDCV010000503.1:0-5204 GCA_036524155.1 Verrucomicrobiia bacterium | reverse complement strand
GCAGGGAGAGGAGGACCTTTGTATCGAGATTCCTCTGGCACGGTAATAGCCGAAGTCTGTGCATTCCCCACCCAACTAAGCTCTCCGACGATGAATTCCCATATCCTGGCCACGGAACCCATTGTCCCTCTTTTGATTACGTGGTTTTCCGGAACCGGGAATTACGGTTCTTCATACCGGTTACGCCAGCCCCCCGGCTCCGCAGGCGGCAGGTGGCAGCAGCCCCGTTTAAGCTTACTATAAGCGAGTGGGGCCAGGCCGCACGAGGATTGGTTTGAGGCCGGCAATTTTCGTGGAAAATGCCACGCCAATTTGCAAAGAAAAGGCTTGGCAAACCCCATCGTAATTCTGGATAGTTTCGCCCCTGTATTTTATGAGAAATAATAAGAGTTGGTTTTGGAGCGTTCTAGTATTCGCTCTGCTTTGTGTGGCTTCGTCGGCGTTGGGCAGCGAAGCCGAACTGAACCTGCCGGACCTGGGGGGCGAAAACCGGTTTCCGCTGCTGTGTGGGCTGACCGGCACCCAGTTGATGCTCGTTGGCATCCTGGTGTGCGCTATCGGGGGGATTTTCGGCCTGGTGCAGTATCGCCAGACGCGGGACCTGCCGGTGCACGACTCGATGCGGAACGTGTCCAATATCATCTGGGAAACCTGCAAGAGCTACCTGTTCCAGCAAGGCAAATTCCTGGCGATCCTGTGGGTGCTGATCGGCGCCTGCATCGTTTATTATTTCGCCGGGTTGCTGCATATGGGGGCGGGGAAGGTGTTCCTGATCCTGTGCGCGTCGATTCTGGGCATCATGGGATCCTACGGCGTGGCCTGGTTCGGCATGCGGATCAATACGCAGGCCAACTCGCGCTCGGCGTTCGCCGCGCTGCGGGGACTTCCCTGGCCGCCGCTGGCGATTCCGATGCGTTCCGGCATGAGCGTCGGTTTGCTGCTGGTCACCGTCGAGCTGTTCTTCATGATCTGCATCCTGATCTTCCTGCCGACCGACCTCAAGGGACCTTGCTTCATCGGCTTCGCCATTGGCGAGTCGCTCGGCGCCTCTGCCCTTCGTATTTGCGGCGGCATCTTCACCAAGATCGCCGACATCGGCTCCGACCTGATGAAGATCATCTTCAAGCTGCCGGAAGACGACCCGAAGAACCCGGGTGTGGTGGCTGACTGCACCGGTGACAACGCCGGCGACTCGGTCGGGCCGACGGCCGACGGCTTTGAAACTTACGGTGTGACGGGCGTGGCGCTGATTGCGTTCCTGGCGTACTCGCTGGGAGGCGACGCGACCCAGCCGAGCGGCTTCCTTTGCGCTCAGCTCATCACCTGGATCTTCGTAATGCGCATCATCATGATCCTGACGTCCCTGGTCGCTTACTTTTTCAACAGCAAGGTTTTTGCCGCGAAGTATGGCCACGCCGAAGATTTTCATCCGGAGTTGCCACTGACGTGGCTCGTGTGGATTACTTCGATCATCTCCATCGTGCTGACGTTTGTGGTTAGCAAGCTGATGCTGGGGGGCATCACGGTGAACGGCGCGCCCCAGCCCGACCTTTGGTGGGTGCTCTCAATCATTATCTCCTGCGGCACGGCCGCCGGCGCGCTCATCCCCGAGTTCACGAAGATCTTTACCAGCACCAGCGCGCGTCACGTGAAAGAAATCGTCACGGCGTCGCGCCAGGGCGGAGCCTCGCTGAACATTCTCTCGGGACTCGTCTCGGGCAATTTCTCGGCCTTCTGGGAAGGCTTGCTGATGCTGGCGCTGATGCTGGTGGCCGCCCTGGTCGCCGGCCATGCGGCCTTGCAGAGCATCATCCCCCAGACCATCCCGTTTGCCGCGCCGATCTTCGCCTTTGGCCTGGTGGCGTTCGGGTTCCTCGGCATGGGCCCGGTCACCATCGCCGTCGACAGCTTCGGCCCCGTGTCGGATAACGCCCAGTCGGTTTACGAACTGAGCCAGATCGAATCGATTCCGAACATCTCGAAAGAGATCGAGACCAAGTTCGGTTTCAAGCCCGAGTTCGAGAAAGCCAAGCACAACCTCGAAAAGAACGACGGCGCGGGCAACACGTTCAAGGCGACCGCCAAACCTGTCCTCATCGGCACCGCGGTAGTGGGCGCCACGACGATGATCTTTGGCATCATTCTCATGCTCAACAACACCATCGCCGCGGGGCAGATTGTGCAGAAGCTCAGCCTGGTGCAGCCCGAGATCGTGCTGGGCTTCCTGATGGGCGGCGCGGTCATCTACTGGTTTAGCGGCGCCTCGACCCAGGCCGTCGTCACCGGCGCTTACCGCGCGGTGGTCTACATCAAGGAAAACATGGACTTGAGCGCCAAGACCGCTTCCATCGAGGACAGCAAAGAAGTCGTGAAAATCTGCACGATTTATGCCCAGAAAGGCATGATTAACATCTTCGTCGCCATCTTCTGCCTGTCGCTCGCGCTCGCCTTCTTCAATTCCTACTTCTTCATCGCTTATTTGATCAGCATCGCCTTCTTCGGTTTGTTCCAGGCCATCTTCATGGCCAACGCCGGCGGTGCCTGGGATAACGCGAAGAAAATCGTCGAGGTGGACCTCCGCCAGAAAGGCACTGACCTGCATGCCGCCACCGTGGTGGGCGATACCGTCGGCGATCCGTTCAAAGATACCAGCTCGGTCGCGATGAACCCGATCATTAAGTTCACCACCCTGTTCGGTTTGCTGGCCACCGAAATCGCGGTCTCGCTCGAGAAAAACAACAAACAGCTTAAGTTCACTATCGGCGCGGTGCTGTTTGTGGTCGCGCTGTTCTTTATCTACCGTTCGTTCTTCGGCATGCGCATCCCGGAAGACAAGTAAGGGCTGCCGGGCTTGCGAAAGCAGGCCAGACCGAACCGGCCACGCCGCGCCGGCAAAGCCGCAACCCTGTTATTCGTAACGGCACCCGCCGGGCAAGCGCCCGGCGGGTTTTTTCTGTGTCCGCAACCGGCCGCGCGGCCCTCGTGGTCCAGGCAGGTCCGGGCGTTGCCTCTCCGGCGCCCGCCACGGGCCCGCGCGTTACGGTTGGTAGCTGATCCGGTAGAACCGGGTGCCTTTCAGCGCTCCGCCGGCCTCGAGGTAATTGGTAGTGATAATGCCGACTCCTGCGATGGTCAGCGGCGAGGCCACATTGGTAAAGCCGCCCGTGGGCGAGGCAGAGGCCTGCACCGCGTCTCTGCGGCCTCCCGCTGTGATCCAGGTGATGCGGATATCGTTGCCGACGACGGCGGGGCTCACCAACTGGTAGGGGCCGCACGCAAAGTCCGCGGCGTCATACAGGCCGTTGCCATCATTATCCAGGCCGATGAAGTCGCCCACCGACCAGTTCTCATTGGTGTTGGCCACGGGCACGAGGTTTTCCGGGTGATCGCATTTGGTGTCAGCGGTGCCGTAGTAAGGCGGCTTGACGTTTTCCGGATCGGAGGCTTCCGGTGGCGGGTGACAGTCGTCGCAAATCGTAACTCCTTTGAGTCTGTGGTGGTTGCGCAAACCCGGCCCGACGTGGCACCCGGCACAACCCAGGCCCGGAGTGCTAGTGGTGCCGGTGGAACTGCCCAGGTAGGGGTTGCGATTGTCCCCCGAGGTATGGCACAGGTTGCAGGCCGTCGCCATGCTGGTGCTCGCGTTGTGCATCGTGTGTTTGCTGTTGGAGGGAAAGACGGTCCCCTTGAGGGATGTGCCGTCGGTAAAGGCGCCGTGACATGTCGAACAGTTGCCGGCCCCCGAACTTGGGTTCTTGTACCGTTCATAAGCCAGGCTATGACGGCCGGAACCGAGCCAGAACGCCAACGCGGCCCCCAGGGCCAGCCAGGAGCCGACGGCGGTGAATCGGATATGGTTTTTCATGAGATAGTTTAAACGGTCGGTTGGAGTTGGTTATTCAAACTAAGCTTATATTCCGCATAAGCTATGCCACCTTAGAATCCGGGATGAACCGGCTCAAGTTGAAACCGTCGTTCCGGACCAGGTTTTTCCTAGGGCGCGAAAACGCGGCCCAAGGGAAAAACCGGAATCCCCGCTTGTTGACGCTGTCCGAATCCTGTTCAATCGCCGCATGCGGAATCCTATCCTGCTGGCCCTGGACGTGCCGACGGCAGACCGCGCCTTCGGCCTGGTCCGCGAGCTGGCCCCAGTGGTGGCGGGCTTCAAAATCGGCAGCGAGCTGTTCACGAGCGCCGGCCCGGAGATTGTCCGGCGCGTGCGCGCGGCCGGCGGCGTGGTTTTCCTCGACCTGAAATTCCACGACATCCCCAACACCGTCGCCAAAGCAGTGGCGGCGGCGACGCGGCTGGACGTGCAAATGCTGACCATTCACACCAGCGGGGGCCTGGAGATGATGCGCGCGGCGGAGGATTCGGCCCGTAACACGGCCGAGCAAACGGGCCGGGAGGCGCCGCTGGTGCTCGGGGTGACGGTGCTGACCAGCATGGACGGCAACGCGCTGGCGGAGCTTGGGATCGAGGCCAACGTCGGCCGGCAGGTGGAGCGGCTCGCGAGCCTGGCGCTGCGCGCCGGGCTTCGGGGGCTGGTCTGCTCACCTTTGGAAATCACGGCGCTGCGGCAGGTTCTTCCCGAGAGCGTCCAGTTAGTGACGCCGGGTATTCGCAGCGGCACCGAAAAGGGCGACGACCAGAAGCGGACGCTTTCCGCCCGGGAAGCGATCGACGCGGGGGCGACCTGGCTGGTCATCGGCCGGCCGATCTATGGGGCCGAGAATCCGAGGGCGGCGGCGGAAACGATCCTGGGAACGCTCTGATTCGCTGAGGGCCGGTTCAAGTTTCAAGTTCCAAGTTTCAGGTTCTTGCCCAACCTGTAACCTACCACCTTCAACCTTCAACTCAGCATTGAATCGTCTTATTTCCGCGCCGCTTTGTCCGGCGGCGGGCTGTTCGTCGTGTTAACCGAGGCCTGGGATTTGCGTTCCTTCAGGTTTCGCTGCATGCGGTCCTTGAGCTGCGCGTACATCTGGTTGGTAACGGCGTCGAGGTGCGCTTGGGCTTCCCCGAAGCGCCCGGCCAGGGTTTTGATGCGAGCGAAGTGGACGTAAACGCCTTCCCGCTCGACATCATCATGGGCGATGTTGAGCGCATTGGTCCAGGCCTGGAGGGCGGTGTCGGTGGGCATTGGCCGGAGACCGTAGTAGGATTGCGCGACGTCCGAGGCGAGTGGGAAGTCGTCCGGGTCG
>DATDCV010000502.1:0-13903 GCA_036524155.1 Verrucomicrobiia bacterium | reverse complement strand
ACTCGAATCGTCCTCACCCGCTGCTGCTTTGGCGCCGGGCCAGAAGCTCTCCCACGTGCACCGCACCATCCATCTAACCGGTTCGGAAGCCTCGCTGGACGCGGTGGCTCGAGCCTCCCTCGGCGTCTCTATCGCTGAAATCAAAGCGGGGTTGAAGCGTTGAAACCGTTAAAGCGTTGAACCGTTGAAGCGTGAAAGCCGTTAAAGCGTCGAGCCCGGGTATACAGCCCGTTCCTTTGCGTGTTGCGTTTTACGTATTCGCGTTCATCTCAGTTCCATATTTCCTGAACCGCCAATCATCTCGGCGTTCGCTAATTCCCATAACCAAGAACCGATGAAATCAACTGCTACAACTACCACCACTCCACCCGCTGCAAAGCAAGGCATGTTCGTCCTCGCCGACGGCCGCAACGTCCTGTTCACCTTCTGCCTCGTCAGCTCCTTGTTCCTCCTCTGGGGATTCTGCAACGGCATGATCGACGTGATGGATAAGCACTTTCAAGAAGAACTGCACCTGAGCCTGTCCCAATCCGCCTGGGTGCAGTTCGCGCATTGGATGGGCTATTTTCTCATGTCAATACCCGCCGGCTGGCTCGCGACGCGGCTGGGCTACAAAGGCGGCATCATCGCCGGCCTGCTGCTGGTGGCGGTCGGCGGCTTCTGGTTCATACCCGCCTCGAAGATCGCGGCGTTCTGGGCCTTCCTCCTCGGCGTGTGTGTTGTCGCTTCCGGCCTGACGTTCCTCGAGACGGTCGCCAATCCCTACACCACCGTGCTGGGACCGCCGCGCTACGCGGCCACGCGCATCAATGCCGCCCAGTCCTGCAATGGCGTCGGCTGGATCCTGGGCCCGATTGCCGGCGGCATGTTCTTTTATGGTACCGATGCCGCCGGCCGGAGCACCGGCTCGCAGACGCTGTGGATTCCTTATGCAGGCGTCGCAGTTACCGTCCTTATCCTGGCGACCATCTTCTTCTTCGCTCCGGTCCCCGACGTCAAAAGTGAGGACGATTACGAGATGGAAAAGAAGGACAACGGCCCCGCTGCGCCTTCGGCCCCCGCTCCCCGGACGGTGAATCGGGGGCTGTCGTACGCCTTGCTGCTGGGCAATGTTGCTGCGCTGATTGGCGTCTTCATCTTCATCTTCTGGCTGACTTTCGATGGCCTGCAGCTCGGCCCGCGCCTGGTGGGGCTGGCTTCCGCGATTCCCCACCCGTCCAGCCTCGTCGTCAGCGCCCAGAACTCGGTGCTTATCGTGCTGGTGGCTGCCGCCTGCCTGGCGCTCGTGGCTGCGGCCATCTGGTTGATCGGCGTGACCAAACGCCTTACCCACCACAGCGTCTGGGCCCACGAACACTTTTCCGGCGCTACGATCGCCCAGTTTCTCTATGTCGCGGCCCAGTGCGGCATTTTCAGCTTCCTCATCAACTACGTGACCTCCGAACCGCCATCCCTCCCCTCCTCCTGGGCAACCGAGAGCACCAGCAAATGGGTCCAGGTCCGGACGGCTTTCGCGAACTCTGACTTCAAGGATGTCAAAGGCCTGGTCGAGAAACTCTCTGCCAAAACCGATCCCGTGTCGGCCTTCCTCGCCTCGAATCTCTCGGACTCGACCCTGCAAACCCTCTCCCGCTTCCGGGAAGGGAAGGCCAGTGTCACGGCCACCCGGGTCGCCCTGATGCAGGACCTCAACAGCCTCATCCTCAAGACCAACTTCTATGCGCCGGACCGGTTTCGCGGTGTCACGTTGCAGAAGGCAACCATGCAACTGCTCGCGCCTGACGCCCCGCCGCGCAGCATGCCGCGCCTCAACCGGTTGCTGCTCGCCGACGCCTACCCTCAGGAACTCGTCTTTCAGGACGGCATCTTTGGCGTGACCAACCAGTTCGCCACTACGCTCGCGTCCGTTGGCTTCTTCTGTTTTCTGCTCGGCCGGGTTAGCGGCGCGGCCCTGTTGCGAAAAATCTCCGCGCACAAGATGCTCGGACTCTACAGCGTGCTCAATACCCTGTTGTGTTTCCTGATTTTCCTGAAGCTGGGCTGGCTCTCGGTCGTGTGCGTGTTCCTGTGCTACTTCTTCATGTCCATCACCTTCCCCACCATCTTCGCCCTCGGCATCTTCGGTCTGGGTAACCGGGCCAAAGCGGCCTCGGCTTATATCGTCATGGGCATCGTCGGCGGCGCTCTTCTGCCCAAGCTCATGGGCGCGGTGGCCGATCACTACAACATGTCCCGCGGCTTCATCGTTCCGCTGGTCTGCTTCGCCTTGATCGCCCTGTACGGCTACAACTGGTCCAGGCTCAGCCGGGCGGAAGCCTTGCATGGGGTGGGGGCGTCAGGCGGACACTGATTCGGTAGATCCGGCTTGCTGCCACCATCTCTCGTCATTGCGCCTTCTGCTCCTCGCGCTCCAGCAGGAGCGCCGCGTAGGCTATAGAGACGGGCGCGGCTGTGTCACTCTGGGCGGCCAAAACCAGGGCCCGCTCCTCCTCAGCCCTCTCGGTCAGGGCTTCGAGACATTGTGGAACCATCATTAGGCATTCCTGGTCCGAGTTCATCTTCCTGGAAGTATAATGCTCGAGGAGTTAAAAGGTTGCATTTTTCCGTCAATCACCCATCTAACCATCTGAACACCATCGGAGCGTCTTCCGTTTCCGTTTCCTGTTGGCGCTCTAGGCCCTGGACTGAGGGCCGGCTGCCCTCTGTCGCATTCCCCATCGCCGCTTTGCTGTTATGGAACAACTTATGCTTTGCTACGGCGTCAATCGGTTTAAGCCATGGCTGTTTTACAAGATGTGATGTCCATGCCCGGGGGCTCCGAAGTTCTAAGCCTCGGGTGTGATTCGTGCGGCGCACGAATCTGCTTTGCAGCCGGACAACGCACTACACGATGTCCGTTCTGTGACACCCCTTTGGTGGCCGATCGCCCGGCAATTCGCGACCGGCCACAACCCGTCTTTGCGCTGGGCTTCGCCGTCGATCGCGACAGTGCGATCAAAACCGTCCGCCAATGGCTCAGCCGTCAAAAGCTGCGGCCATTTGGAATGAATGCCGCCGCCGCGCAAGCCATCGCTGGGATCTATCTGCCCTCCTACTTGTATTCCGCCGCAGCCAATTCTCGATACCAGGCCCGGGTTGCAGAGAATTACACCCGGCTCGCGATCGACAAGGATGGCGCGGGCGTGCGGAGCGGGACCGAGTACCGGGATTTCGCCGGCCGGCGCGCCGCCTATGTAAGCGACATCTTGGTTACCGCGTCTCGCGGCATTTCCAATGATGAACTGCAGGCCATCGAACCTTTCGACCTCAGCAAACTTTGCCGCTATTCGCCCGCGATCATCGCCGGTTGGACTTCAGAGGAACCCTCCCTGTCCACGGAAGATTGCTTGCGCCTGGGCCGCGTCGAAGGCGAGGCCGCGGTGGCCGCGCTGCTGCGCGAGTTCATGCCGGGTGATGGTGCCGCGACGTTGAATCATTCGACCGAATTCACGGAGGAATCCCTCGACCACACGCTTGTTCCGGTGTGGGTGTTGGCGATTCGTGATCATGCCCAAAAACCCCCGGTTCGCATCCTCGTCAACGGCCAAACCGGCAAGGTCGGCGGAAAGATCCCGTATTCCAAGGCCAAGCTGGGCGTTTTGATCGTCGCAGGGCTGGTGGGGCTTGCTGCTTTGTTCGTGCTCTTGAGCATATTGTGGAGGCGTCTCCAGTGAACGCGCCTCCGGTCTGTGTCTGTACACGTTGCGGAAGCGCCATCGAGCCCGGCGATTTGCGCTGCCCGGTCTGTTATCTGGCGATCGCGGAGAACTCCAGCCAAACGGATGGGAGTGTCCGAGTCCGCGTGCTTCGGTGTGCGACTTGCGGCGCGGCGATGCAATACCGCGTCACCGCCCGAGCACCCCACTGCGCCTTCTGTGGCGGCACGCTGAAACTCGAAGAGCAGACCGACCCGGCGGAGCAGACGCAGCGGTATCTGCCGTTCACAGTTGACCGCGCCAGGGCCGTAGCGTCCTACTGCCAGTGGATCTCGCGGCAAGGATTTTTCCGGCCATTCAAGCTCGCCTCGACCGCGCGGTTGGAGTCACTCAAGCCGCTCTGGTGGGTGGGTTGGGTGGTGGATGCAGACGCGCTAGTGACCTGGACGGCCGACACCAATGCCGGTGCGGAACGCTCAAGCTGGGCTCCACATTCCGGCGAACTCCAGGACCAGTTCCGCCAACTGATCATCCCCGCCACGCGCGGATTGTCCTTTGAGGAATGCGCGGGCCTCATCCGCACCTACGTGCTCGATGGCCCCAGTGTTCCGTCCGCCGAGGCCGACGGTGATGTCTTGGACGAGCGGTTCGACATGCCGCGCAGCGCGGCCCGCAGCCGGATCACTCGCGCCATCCAGGGCCTGGCTGAAGCTCGCGTCCTAAGCCAGCAACTGTCCCGCGTTCGGATTCGCAATTTCCACTCGGCCGTCCTGCTGCGGCGGGTGCTCACTCAACGAATGGCGTTCCCCGCCTATGTCCTGGCTTACCGGCATCGCCGACAGCTCTATCGCACGGTAATCTCCGGTCAGGACCCGAACTGCGTCCTTGGCCAGGCCCCTCGGTCCTATGCGAAGCTAGTCCTTCTCATCCTCGCCGTAATCACCCTTGCTGTGCTTAGCTTCGGCGCGCAGATCATCAACGCGCTGCGATGACCAGCATCGGTCAGCGCTTTCAAGGGCTTCCTGGTCGAGCGCCTCGCGGGCGCAAACAGCGGCGCTCCTCCGCCGCCGTCAACGCAATGCCACAAAGAACCGTTTCAGCACATTAGCGGCGGGCTTTCTTCGCGCTGCGGGTCTTGCTGTCGGGTGTCAACACGGAGTCTCGATCAAAAACCGTATAGGGGAAGACGCCGCGTCCCTTGAGGATGGGAAGCAGGGCATCGCTGCCCTCGGACTCACCGCGGGGGTGATTGCCCGAAAGGTGGAACCGGAGAACCATTACAGATTCCACCCCTCGCGGTAAGTCGTCCGTATAAGCCGGCCGGCAGCCTCGGAATTCTTCACCTTGAGATTGGCGGGGTCCCATTCAATCAAGCCATCGATACGTTTAGCGACATTGCCTAGGAGGCAGGTCTCAGTTAGCGGACCCGAGTAGGCAAAGCTGGCGTTTGCCTGCTGCCCGCTTTTGATGGCCCGGACCCAGTCGAGTTCGTGGCAATGATCGGCGATTCGGGGGAGCGTCCTGGCCGGGCGTTTGTAATCGAGATGCAGACTGAGGGGCAGGAGCTTCGGCGAGTTGCCATAGACGCCGCACATCAGCAGGCCTTTGCTGCCCTTGAACAAGGTTCCACCCTCGGCCGGCCACTCGACATCAGCATCCATTTCGTGGGGTCGAGGTGGCCGCGTGCCCTCATACCAGGTGAGTCTCACGGGCGGCAAGTTCTCGCGCGCGGGGAACTGGAACGTTACGATCGCGGAGAGGGGGTGAGCGTCGGCAGTCATGCCGCAGGAAGTGGCTTCAACGGTTACGGGAGGTCCCAGTTTGAGTGACCAGTTAACCACGTCCAGAGTGTGGGCGCCGCGATCACCCATCATGCCGCACCCAAAGTCCCACCAGCACCGCCAGGTGGCCGGGTGATAAGCACGATGATAGGGCCGAAACAGAGCAGGGCCGAGCCAGAGATCCCAATTGAGGTTGGGCGGTACGGCCGGGTTTTCCTTCGGCCGAGCACCCCAGGACGAACTCCAGCTTTCGTGGCCCCAGGGATAATACGTCAGGCTGCACCAGGCATCCACCTCGCGCACCTCGCCGATCGCGCCGTCCCAAATCCATTCGCAGACCGTCCGCAGGTCATCCGTGGAGTGGCCCTGGATACCCATTTGCGTCACGACCCCCGGTTCCTTGGCAGCTTCAGCCAACTTGCGCGCTTCATAAACGTCGTGGGTCAGCGGCTTCTGGCAATAAACATGTTTGCCGGCCCTCATGGCCGCCATGGAAAGCACCGCGTGCGTGTGGTCCGGCGTCGCAATCACTACCGCTTCGATATCCTTCTGTTTGTCCAGCATCTCGCGGTAATCTGTATAGAGCTTCGCGTTGGGGTAGTCCTTGAACGTGTGGGCCGCGTAATCGTGGTCGACATCACAAAGCGCGACGATGTTTTGCGAGCGGAGGGCTTGCAGGTTGGCCCCGCCCATACCCCCCACGCCGATTCCGGCAATGTTGACCTTCTCGCTTGGCGCAGTCTGCCCGGGGCCGCCCAGCATGTGCCGGGGCAGGACCGTGAATGCCGACGCCGTCGCGGTCGCCGCGAGAAAGCGTCGGCGACTCAGCCTGGCAGGTGAATAGGAAACTCGTTTGTTGCCTGAGGGGTTCATAGATTCGCCAACGCGGGTGAGGGAAAATCGGTATTCGGGCTCACCAAGCATGGCAGAATGCTATCAGTGGGCGGTCCGGCGTGGCAACAGACAGTTTCTGGCGTTCTGGCGATTCTTCGACGGTCGCCTCACCCTCGAGGAAATAGCCCGCCTCCTTCTCGTCCTACTCCAGGAATGCAGGAATCGTCCCTGTTGTCACGCCGGATCGCCTCTGGTAGGATCGCGCCATGCTTGGTGAGGCTATAGAGCGCCCGAGACGTAAAACCCAAGGGGAGAGCTGGAAATCCTTAAACTGTTCGAGGTGGCAGCGCTGGGCGGTGCTTACCGCCGCTGCGTTGTTCTCATCTAATCCAAACCAGGCTGGACTTGTAGCGGCTGAGAAGGCAAAGGTTACCGAGAACGTCCCGCGTATGGTACGCGTCGAGAAGGGCTCCTTCCAGATGGGGGATCTCTTCGGCGATCCGAAGTATAGGAAGGCCTTGCCTGAGGTTCCAGTACATGAAGTCGAGCTTGATGCGTTTGAAATCGGCAAATATGAGGTCACGGTCGGAGAATTCAGGGCCTTCATAAAAGAAACCGGCTACCTCACCTCCGCTGAGCGGCCCTCGGGCCGGCCTTTTCCCGGAAACTGGCAGCACATGCCCTATGCCCAGGCCGACAATGAGCCGGTTCTAGACGTATCGTGGGACGATGCGATTCGTTACTGTAACTGGGTAAGCCGGAAGTGCGGCCTGCCTCCGGCTTTTGATGAAAAAACCGGAGCAGTCCTCGATGAAAAAGGACAGGTAACAACAGATGTGCGTAAGGTCCCGGGTTACCGGCTGCCGACCGAGGCGGAATGGGAGTTTGCAGCCCGGGAACGCGGAAAGAAGGTGCGTTTCGGCAACGGTCAAGACATCGCTCGCTCTGAGGAAATTAACTTTGATGCCAGCGTTGAGAATGCGTCTCTCCCGAAGGAGGGAGACTCAAACCGCGCCCGCTCCACTCCCGTCGATAGCTTTAAGGCAAATGCCCTGGGGCTTTACAACATGTCAGGGAATGCTTGGGAATGGTGCCTGGACCGTGCTGAAGATTACAGGGCGGCAAAGCAGAAAAATCCGTTTACTCCAGGCGATCAGCCGAAGATCATACGGGGGGGCGGTTTGACCTGTGATGTAACCATCATAAGAAACGCCGGCCGTTTTTGTTTTGGTTCGGGGCAAAGCTGCCCGGCCTCGGGAATTCGACTGGCACGAAGCGTGAAATAACCGGGCTCAGAACTTTCTTCCGGTGATCAGCTCGAGGGCCTCGGAGGTCACTTCTTTGTAGGGAGACCATGGGCGTCGGGCCAGGGCTGCCTTCAAAGGGGCGACAGCGCGTTCATCCTTCAGCGCGCCCAGGGCTTTGGGGATTTGCCAGGAATCGGAGGTCTATAAGGCTTTTATGAGCGGCGGCACGGCCGGTTTTCCCCGCCGGACCAGCTCGTTCAGTTCTTTGAAATCCGGGCTTGGTCCCCGGTCCAAAGCGGCAATCAGGTCCGCCACGGTGGCTTGGCTAAGGTCGGCCGGCAACGTTTTGGCGCCCGCCGGAGCGGGCGGCTGAGGTCGGGACGTCATGGCCGTCACAGGGAGAACGGGACGAGTCTGAGGGAAAGGACGATAGGCGGGATCGCCGATGAGCACCACTCGCGCCAAAGACTGGATCTCGCCGGGATTGCGTTCGTCGCGAATGAACTGGGGGGAGGGTTGTCCGTCGACGAACGGCAGGATTGTGAAGCCACGGATGGCGTGTTGGCGGATATGGGTATTCAGCCGGTCGCGGCAGGCGTCGCCGAGGGTTTTGGCCTCGTTGAAAAACCCGGTCACAATGGGGCCGACATTGCCCCAACTGCTCGAAGCCGTGGAGCCGAACTGCGCCACGGCGCCCGCCCGAATCAGGCGCAGGCAAATGCTGCGCTCCGGTGGCACGGCGATGGTTTTGATCCTCAGGGAGCCGGGTTGGATGTCATGCCGCACGATGGTAACGGCCGAGTGACAGGGGCCGCTGACGACGGTAGCGCGATCCAACTTGAAGCCGCTGAACGCGTCGGCGTCAATTCCGCACATGGACTCGCCGAGGCCGTGTCCGGCGAAGAATACCAGGGAGGCGCCGTCCAGTAGGGTCATTTCGCGTGGCAGGCGCGCGCGCCATTCCGCCGAGCCATCAACCGGGTTGATGGGAACGGCGTCGTAGCCGTAGCGCCGATGGAGTTGCGCCTGCTCAAACGCAAACGGCCCGAGATCGGCTTCCTTGAAGGTTTGCGCCACGGCGACGAATTTTTTGGCGATGGTGTCGCGCTCGAGCTCGGCGCGACGCGTGTTCTTCACCAGGGCCAGGGCATCGTCCGGCGTGGCGCCGGTGATGAACCCATAGGCGAGATCCAGCTCGGGGCCTTCAACCAGGCGTGAAGCGCGCTCAAAAACCTCCCCGACAAAATTGTCTTCCACACGCCCTGGCGGCACGACAAAGGCCACGCAAGTCGGTTTCAGTTCCCGGAGCCGATCGAAAACCGGCCCCAAACCCGCGGTGGTCATCGGGATTAGAGCGGCGGCACTGCGAAACCGGCGAAGTTCTTCCGCGACGGCCTGGTAGGGAATTCCGGGCGGTGTTTGGTCGATGACCACGACATAGGGCCCGGACGAGGATGCGACGGCGGCCCGAGCGGAAGCTCCGCCCAACAAGGCAGACAGAAAGGCCACCAGAAACGGAGTGTGCTTTCTCATGATGTCATAGACCGGGTTGGGGGGCGAAAGTGCCGCAACCGTGACGGGCAGGTTCCAAATTCTCGCCCCGAGCATTCCGGGAAGGCCGTTGGCCAGTCCGGCGCACAACCTCAGGCAATCCGGACTACAATCATTCGGTTCTTTGTTTTTCTGGCAACAGATTCGCCGCTGGCCTTCCATCACGCTTTAGCGCTTTAATGCCTTAACGAAACTACCTGTGGTTGGGGCTCCGCCGCGCTGGGTCCATCAGTGTCCATCCGCGATTCGAAAGGAGGCGATTACTCTCGGCCATTGTTGCGATCGTTGCTGCAACCGCATTGCTGCATGGACGAAGCGAACTGCGCC
This sequence comes from Verrucomicrobiia bacterium, assembly GCA_036524155.1. GTDB lineage: Bacteria > Verrucomicrobiota > Verrucomicrobiia > Limisphaerales > UBA8199 > DATDCV01. The sequence continues at coordinate 4,468 of DATDCV010000502.1, read as the reverse complement.
AAGTGCAGTTGCCCCAGTTGCCTGAACCACGTTCCGTTTCCAACGAACCTTCTTGGCGCAGCCATTAAGAATTCGGTTGCAGCTCCGCCGCTCTCTGATTCCATTGCCATGGTTTCGTATTCCGCCCTCACTGGGTAAGCTCGCCGAGCTTCCTGCTTAGCTCCTCCATCGAGAATCCTTCCGCTGCAACTCTTCCCCGCGAATTCACCAGGATCAGCCACGGCAGGGAATCTACTTCAGTAGCCCACGTTAGGCTGGGTTTCTTCTCCGCGACCCGCCCAATTTTGAAAGGCACAGGGCTCGCCTCCTTCCACCGTTCAAAAACCTCGCTCGCCACTACGGCGGCCTGAACGCCCAGCACCGTTACGCCTTTTTCACGCAGCATTTCGACTTGCTCGTTCAACTGCCGGAGCGCCTGGCGGGAGGGGCGTTGTTCACAATCGAACAGGCAGACCAGGACTGGCTTGCCGGGAACAACGGCGGCCCGCGGAAGACCCACGCTCGCCAGCTCCGGCAGCGCTTTGCCGACCAGCGGCGCGCGTATGGACTTTTCGGGTTCGGAACGGCCGGACCTCGGTTTCAGAACGACAAGCACATTGGTGTCCCCGGCGTTGGCCTGAAGGCTGGTCTGTAATTCCTGGAAATGGACCCCTACAGAGACCGAGCCCGGGCAGACATCCAGGTCAAACCGCCCGTCGCTGTCCGTGCGAGTGTCCATATTCGGCTGGCCGTTGCCGCTGACATAAATGTACACACCCCCTAGCGGGGTCTCTGAAGCATCCACCACTCGGCCGGCCAGCTTGAGTGTTGCCGGCTTGAGCACTATCGGCGGCAGTTCCACGTGGCGGTCGTCTTCGGCCGGCACAGGCGGCTGCGCGGAGCCATAGCCCCTGGCGTTGACTTGCACATAATAGGCCCGGTCCGCGGGCAAATGCACGAGCTTGAAACAACCCCGCGCATCGGTCGTGACCGGCTGCCAGGAGACCGGATACCCATACGATCCCGACTTGAGGTACAAAATGCTATTAGTGCTGGCAATCGGTTTGCCTTGCGGGTCCTGGATGCGCCCGCTCACAGTCAACGCCGGCGCCAGCCGCACGTCCAAATTGGTAACCCCCTCCTCGACTTCCCGCGACACTGCCAGGTCGCGCACAGCATCTACCGCCACCACGACCAGGGGATTCTCCCGGTGCACGAATTCGTGCCTGCCATTGGCGTCGGTTTTCCTCTCACGCTGAGGCCATTCGGGGTGCAGCCAAATGCTCACCCCGGGGGCCGGATTGCCGCTCGGATCGCGCACGACCACGCTGACCACCGGGGGCGCAGCAAACTCGAGCGTCGCTTCGTTGGTCTGGCCGGCCTCAACCTGGGCCTCCGCATGCGCGAAGCCCAACTCCCCCTTGGTGCCTTGAACGGCGTAGCGCCCCGGCGCCAGCCGGAAGAATCCCAACCCGTTCCCGCCCGAGGTGGTGTGCAGATACTCCGAGCCGGCGCGCACGGTGAAGTAGACTCCTTCAATCGGTTTGCCGGTGCGTTTGTCCGTGCTGCTCACGCGCAAAACCCCGCCTTTCACCGCCTGGATCTCCACCTCCGCCACGCTTTGCCCCGGCTGCACGGACACCGCCGCCGTTTCCGCAACCCAATCCGGCGGGTCATTCGTCCCAAAGCGCGTCAGGATTTGATACGCCCCCGCCGCTACGCCGGTGAAGCGGAAGCTGCCATTCGTAACGCCTCTCACCCGCTCCCAGGGAACGGCAAAAGTATGGCCTACGGTCTCCAGTTCCACCCGGGCATCCGTCAGCGCCTCACCCGTTTCCGTCTCGATCTTCCCTTGAATGGTGGCCGGCGGCTCAACCATCAACCGGATGTCCTGCTGCCCCGAGCGCCAGAGCAGATTCTCCGACCCATATTCGCACCGCCGCGGCGGCAGCACCTGGCCAGGCGCAGACACGTCCAGCTCGAGCCGAGTGTTTGCCGGAAAGTTCTCAATCTGAAAGCGGCCGTTGGCATCCGTGCGGCTCGAAAACAACCCGCGCGCCAGCTTGCCCCACAAGAAACCGGCCCAGTCATTCTTGTCGCCATAGTGCGCCGTGCACACAAACACCTCGGCATCGCTCACCGGCTTGCCCGCTTTGTCCACGACCACTCCCGCCAGGGTCGTGGGCGCCGAAAGCACGATTGGCAGTTCGTTCGTCTTGAAGGACCGCGCCTCCCGCCAGCCCGGCGCGAGGCCCGGCTTGCGCACCACAAACTCCGAATAGGCCGGCACGTTCACCTCAAATTTGCCGTCGACGCCCGTGATCACGTTGGTCAGGAGTTCCGGATTGGGATACGGCCGCTGCTCCGGAAAATGATACGCCCCGACCACCGCCCCGGCGATTCCGTTGCCCTTGCTATCAGTGACAGAGCCGTAATAGCGAGGCGCCTCGGCCGCACTCGCCTCCGCCCGTAACCCGAAGGCCGCGAAGACGCATATCGAGAGAGCGCACATCCTTACCGAAAAAGACGCCTGTGCCTGCACCGCCTTCAAATTCGGTTGCATAAATTCAGGGTCCCTGAGTCCTCGCGAACCCACAAGGCATTTCGACGCCCTCAGGTCCGCGCCTGTTTTTTAGGAAAAGTACGCATCGGTCTACTGGGAGCGCAACGCCGACCTACTGGTTGGACGATCGACGTCGGTCATCAGCGGACATTACTCGCCCAACGCCTTCAAACCAGTACAGGCCGATTCCGGGGTTGAGGATCGTTGCTGGCCGGAGGGTTGGACTCCGGCCAGCGCGGTGTTGACGGTTGCTGCTCGCTGGTCCGCCTGCCAATGAACCGAGGAAGACCGATTGGGCCTCCTCTCCCCACCCTCTCCTCCCGAGGAGGAGAGGGCGAACACCCGAGCGGGAGCTCATTGGCCCATGCCGCCTCGTTTCCGGGGTTCCGGCTTTCGTTACGTGGGCGGCTACGGTTTTTGTTTAGATGTCAAAGAACGGCCGTGCGTGGACCGAGAGGGTCGGGGGCACAGCAAAAGTGAGTTTGGGAGCGGGAAGCTTTTTTTGTTTTTTATGTCCGTTTATGTCCGTTTATGTCCGTTTAAGTCCCGCGGGCGACACAGACGAACCGCCCGCCCCATAAACCGGAAGGGCAAATTCCCCCTCACCCCTACCCCTCTCCCCAGGGAGAGGGGAACCAGTCGTCGCTCCCGGTGGGCTTCCATGCGAAGAATGGGGATTATACGGGTCATGGGAGGTGATGCCCGCGGCGCGCTGGGGATGGCACGCCCCACCTTGCTGCGAGGAGGAGGATGAGGAAGAGGACGAGGATGAGGATGAGGGGGCAATTGATTCATATCGAGCAGGAGGGGTCGGGGGCGGGCATTGAACACTGAGTATTGAACATTACACATTGAGCATTGAGCATTGAGCATTGCACATTGGATATTGCAGGCGGGGGCGAGGGCGGGCATCGAACACTGAGTATTGAACATTGCACATTGAGAATTGAGCATTGAGCATCGCACATTGAATATTGCGGTTATATCGAGCAGGCGGGGTCGGGGTCGGGGGCGCCGTCGGTGGGCTTGCGGCCGAGGAGTTCGCGGTCGAGCAGGCGGACGACGTCGAGGCGCATTTTGTCAGGGTCGCGATGGGGGTAGAGCGTGGCCTGGATGTCGGGACGTTTGGTCCATTGCCAGAAGAGTTGTTCGAGTTCCTGTTGTTTTTTGGCGCGGTGAAATTCGAGGCGCTGTTCTTCGAAGCCGATACGACGGGTGATAAGGTCGCCGCGGCGGAGGGCGACGATATCGGCGATGAAATGGCGCAACTGGCGGAGTTCGGTGTCCGGGTCGTCGGGGAGGGGAGAGGATTGGGCGAGGGCGGCGAGGCGCTCAAAGACCCAGTCGAGGAGGTGGTCGAGGCGATGGGGGTTGGCGGAGGACTGGGAATCGGGGTTGGCGGACTGGGCGTTGAATTCGAGGGCGGCGCGACGGATCTGCCAGCGACGGAAGGAGTGGGTGCGGTACTCGGAGACGTTGTCCTTGTTGATGGGCTCGGCGGCAAACTTTTCCTTGAGGACGGCCTGGACTTCCGGGAGCGAATTGAGCCACTGCGCGAGGGCGTCGCCGGCCTGGTGGTCTGCGAGGCGGAGGTTGACTTGTTCACGGATGGCGTGAGGGAGGGAGGAGATTTTGCCGAGCATGGAAAATAAGGATGAATTGTGAATTAGTGAGTTAGTGAATTGGGAGCAGCCGAGGGGCGAGGCAACCTCGGTTCGGGGGGGTCCAGGCTTCGGCGGCATGGCGAGTTTTCATTTTTTTGGCAATGAGGGTATCAGGGGCACATGGACATTATGCTGAGGTGTTAATTATGCGGAGGTCACTGCGGCGGGTGTCTTTGTTTTCTTTTCAGTGGGAGGTTTTTGGGATAGGAGGAAGCATGGGGGAGTGTTGAGAACCTGGGTTCTCGACCTTCGCCTATGAGCC
>DATDCV010000501.1:0-7363 GCA_036524155.1 Verrucomicrobiia bacterium | reverse complement strand
GATGGTGCGGCTGGCGCTGGAAAGCCGGGGCTATGACGTGCTGGAGGCGGGGAACGGCGCGGAAGGAGTGGAATTGGCAATGGGAAGCCTTCCGGACCTAGTGCTGTGTGATGTGAACATGGCTGAGATGAACGGGTACTTGACCCTCTCGGCGCTGCGCAAGGAGGCGGCCACCTCTTCGATCCCTGTTATTCTGATGACGGGGCTGGCGGACAACGCGGGCATGCGGCACGGAATGGAACTGGGCGCCGACGATTACCTCGCCAAGCCTTTCACGCTGGACGACCTGTACGCGGCTGTGGAGGCACGGCTTAAGAAAGCCCAGGTGGTCCGCCTCGAGGCGGAAAAGAAGCTCGCAGATTTGCGCGATAACATCAGCTTGATGCTCCCGCATGAGTTGCGCACGCCACTCAACGGAATCCTGGCTTACGCGGAGTTGTTGGCAAACGACGCCGCCAGCCTCTCCTACAACGAAGTCGCCGAAATGGGCCAGGTGATCCACGCCTCCGGGAAGAGGCTGGAGCATCTGGTTGAGAATATTCTGATTTACGCCCAGCTCGAAATGCTGGGGGAGGACCCTCATAAGGTAAGCGCCTTGCGCTGCCGTCAAACCGACAGTCCGGCTGGCGTGATCGAGCGCCACGCGCGCGCGCAAGCCGAGTCTGTCAAGCGTGGGAGTGACCTCGTTCTGCGCCTGGCCGGAACGCGGTTTCCCATGTCCGACGAGTACCTGGGCAAGATCGTCGATGAGCTGGTGCAGAATGCTTTCAAATTCTCGGACGGAGGCTCGCCGGTCGAGGTGTCTCTCAGCGGGGTGAACGGCAGCGTCATCTTATCCATCAGTGACCGCGGCCGCGGCTTTGCCACGGAGCATATGACGCGGATCGGCGCGTACATGCAGTTCGATCGAAGAATGCATGAGCAGCAAGGGCTTGGGCTCGGGTTGGCGATTGCGAAGAGATTGGCGGAGTTGCACGAAGGTACCCTGGTAGTCGAAAAGCGGGCTCCCTCGGGGACAACCGTGAGGATCAAGCTGCCGGCGAACCGCGCCTGAGGCGCCAGGTTACTGGGGCCAAAGGACGAGATGTCTCCGGCCGAGTTCGTTTTGGATTGCCTGCGGAAGCCAGTGCAGCAGAACCAGGATTAGAATGGTGGCGGTGATCGGGGCCAGGTCCACTTTGGCCAGCCGCAGCGGCAGGGGGCTCAACGGTCTGAGTATGTTTTTCGAAGTAATCGTCACAAAACTCCATACCGGGTTCATTCCAAGGTACACATGGGCTGCGACCATCTCCAGGATCAGAAACACCGGCAGCAAGTACTTCAAGCTGAGCACTAGCGTGAGCGTCAGCAGTAGTCCCTGCTCGAGGATTTGGGAGTATTCTTGCGAGGGAATCACCACCCCGGCCCGCTGCAAGAGCGGATGCAGAGCGAACCAGAGCGCGGTCACGCCGACCAGGGGCAGGAATGCGAGCACCGGCCATGGCCAGCCCCGCATGCGGCCCAAATGCAACCGGAACAGCCTGAGCAACGGGTCCGGTTCAGTAACGGCCCAGTTGATTAAGACGATCGCGAGCAGCCAAAAATAATATATGGCGCAGACTCTGCCAAAACTGAGGCACGAATACAAAACCACAGAACCCGGGAGATCGCTGCGGAACGGAAGCACCACCGGGCCGAGGTCGAGCTTAGGGGTCCAGCCCACGGCGGACCCGACCTGGTGGTAAAACAGAGCGCGCGCCGCGAGCAAGAACACCAGGCCGCTTAGCATAAGCCAACCTCGGGATGACCTGGGCTCGGCTCGTTTGACAGTGCCCGCGATGGTGGCCGGCGCGTTTCGCGCCAGCGGTTCCAAGTGACGTGAGCACCAGCTCAGCCAGAGGAGCAAGGCGGCCAGGTTCAGGGTCAGATCAAAAAGTGCCATTTTGTCTGAGGCGTTTCAGGCCAGCCCGGGGAGCGTAGCGTGGCCGGGGCGGCCTCCGCGGGCTGGCCTGCCCGAGTTTGATGCCGTCTGGTCGGTTTGCGTCATCGCGTGATCATTCGATTCCAGAGTCCGACGGCAAGCCAAATTCGCAGTTTGAGCCCAGGGGCACCTATCTTCGATCCGGCGCCACGGACGTCGGGCGACAAAGGTGTCCCCTGGCGGACGACATGGACTAACGATTTGCACGGGCGTCGTGAGTATGCTAAAGACAGGCCCGGTTCAATCCACGCATGAACATCAAATGGCGCATTCTTGTCCCCATAGCCGTCTGCGTGCTGGGGTGGTCTCCCGGTCTTGCCGAGACTGATTCCGCGAGCACCGTCCTTCGCTGCAATAAATCCAGCCTGTTTCTGGTCCCGGTGGATTCGCCGGACTACCGGAAGTATGCGCCCGATCGCGAGGTGCAACTGCTGCACCTGGCCCTGGACGTCACACCGAATTTCAAGGAGCGCACGATAGCCGCCCAGGCCAGCTTGCGTTTGAAAGCGGTGGTGCGGCCGGCCCGCGAGATCCGGTTGGACGCTGTCGACCTAAGGGTCAGCACGGTGACTGCGTCCGCGGCGGTGCAAGCCTGGCAGGCGACCGGGGACCAGATCATCGTGACGTTGGCCGAGGCGATCCCGCCCGAGAAGGAGGTTGCGCTGACCGTTCGCTACTCGGCTGAACCCACCCAGGGCCTGTATTTCCGCACACCGGAGATGGGTTATAAAGCGGGGGATGATCATCTGTTCACCCAAGGCGAAGCGATCGAGGCGCGGCACTGGTATCCCGCGATTGACACGCCCAACCAGCAGTTCACTTCCGAGATAGTGTGCCGAGTCCCGGCAGGAATGACTGCGATTTCGAACGGGCGGTTGCTTTCGGAGGTTCGGGATCCGGCCACCGGCCTGGTGGCGATTCACTGGTCTCAGGAGAAACGGCATGCAAACTACCTCATTTCGCTGGTCGCCGGGTACCTGAAAAAACTCGACGATGATTGCCACGGCATCCCGCTCGCCTTCTACACGCCGCCCTCGGAAATCAACTACGCCAAGACCTCGTTCCGGGGCACGAAGGAGATGATCCAGTTCTTTGAAGAGGAAATCGGCGTGGCCTATCCGTGGGCGAAGTACGACCAGGTTTGCGTGAATGATTTTGTGGCCGGCGGCATGGAAAACACGAGCGCGACGACGCTGACGGATTCCACGCTGTTCGAGGAGGCGACGGAGAATATCCGCGACAGTGAAGGCCTGGTCTCACACGAGTTGTCGCATCAGTGGTTTGGGGACTTGGTCACCTGCAAGGACTGGAGCCATCTCTGGCTTAACGAAGGTTTTGCGACCTATTATGAGACATTGTGGAATGCTCGCCACCACGGCCGCGACCACCTGGTATACGAGTTATACCACCGCGCTCGCCAAATCACCTCCATGACCGAAGATAACCAGCCGATTGTACGGCGCACATATGGAGAGCCGGGTGAAATGTTCGGTTACCTGGTGTACCCCAAAGCGGGGTGGGTGCTGCACATGTTGCGCTGTCAACTGGGCGAGGGCCTTTACCGGCGCTGCATCAAGACCTATCTGGAGCGTCACTTGTATGGCAATGTCGTCACCGATGATCTTCGGTCCGTTCTCGAGGAACTGTCCGGGCGTTCCTTTGACCAGTTTTTTGACCAGTGGCTGTACCACGGCCGTTTTCCTGATCTCGATATTGGTTACAGTTGGGACGAGACCGCGAAGGTGGCGAAGATTTCCGTTCAGCAGACGCAACCGGTCAACGCCGATGTGCTGCTGTTCAGAGTCCCACTTACCATCCGGTTCAAAAGCAAAACCGGCACCCGTGACGAGGTCATCCAGGTTGTGAGGAAACAAGAGGATTTCTACTTCCCGCTGGCGGCGGCCCCTGAGCTGGTGCGCGTCGATCCCGAGTACACGCTGCTGGCAAGAATCAATTTCAACCCGCCAGCCACCATGCTGGACGCTCAACTGGCGGACCAGCATGATGTGATGGGGCGCTTGCTAGCCGTCGACCGACTCAGCCACCGCTCCGACCATGACTCGGTTGCCAAACTCAAGAATACTCTGAACACTGACCCGTTTTACGGGGTAAGGGTGGAAGCGGCACACGCCTTGCGCGGTCTTCACAACGAGGAAGCTCTGAGCGTCTTGCTCTCATCCGGAACCCAGGCGGATGCCCGCGTACGCCAGGCGGTAGTCGATGGGATCGCCGGGTTTTACGACGAGCGGGCTTACGGATTCGCGTGCCAGGTGGTGGAGGAGGAGAAAAACCCGGATATTGTCTGCACCGCGCTCCGGAGTCTCGGGGGTTACTCCAAGCCGGAGATCCACGATGTGTTGGTGCGGCGTCTCAACTCCGACTCTTTTCGAAACGAAGTCGCGGATGCGGCCGTCAGCGCGATGCGATCGCAGGATGATCCGGGGTATATCGCGCCGCTGCTCGATGCCATGGCGAAAAGAGAGCCGGCTTTCACCACGCACGGCTTTGCGCAGAGCCTGAGCGCGCTGGCCTATCTTGCCCGCAACGAATTGAACAAAGATCAGGTGCGTGAGTTTCTCGTGGCGCAGGTCAACCACAAGAAACGAACCGTTCAACTTGCAGCGCTCGCCGCCCTCGGCACGCTGGGTGACCCAAAAGCCATTGCCGTCCTCGAGAAATTCGCGACCGCAGACAAGAATTCGCCTCAGCGTTCGGCCGCCGAAAAATCGGTGGCGGCCCTCCGAGAGCGTCGGAAGCCGGTGGACGATTTTAAGAACCTGCGACAGGAAGTATCGGATTTGCGGAAGTCGAACCATGATCTGAGGAAAGACCTGGATGACCTGCAAAAGAAGGTCGAGATGCGGGCGGCCGAGGCCAAAACGGAAGCCCCGGGCACTGTCAAGAAAGGCAAGCCAGAGCCAAAGGGAGTCGAGAAAACCACCTCCCCGGCAAAGGTCGAGAGCCCCAAAAGCAAGTAACATCCTTTGAGGAGGCCGTGACCCGGCTTCCTTTTCGCCCTTTTATGCGGTCAATCGACCCGCTATAAAAGCGGGCATGGACGAGCAAAAGTTCCGGGTCGGAGTGCTGGGTTCGGGCAAAGGATCGAATTTTGTCGCGGTTGCGGACGCGTGCGCCGCGGGGGCGGTGCCCGCGGAGATTGCGCTGGTTCTTAGCGATGTGTCCGAAGCGCTCATTCTGGAACGCGCCGCGGAGCGCCACATCCCGGCCCGCTACCTGGCGCCGGGGCCTTTCAGGACCAAACTGGATCCCGAGACAGAAGCGCGGTACATCGACGCGTTGCGCACGGCGCGAGTGGACCTAGTGGTGCTGGCGGGATTCATGCGCGTGCTTAAGGGGGATTTTCTGGCCGCTTTTGCGGGGCGGATATTGAATATCCATCCGTCACTTTTGCCCTCTTTTCCGGGACTTGAAGCCTGGAAGCAAGCCCTGGAGTACGGAGTGAAGGTGACGGGTTGCACGGTGCATTTTGTCGATGCGGGTGTGGACTCCGGCCCGATTATCGGGCAGCAAACGGTTCCCGTACTTGACGGCGACACTCCGGAATCGCTGCATGCACGCATCCAGATGGCCGAGCACCAACTTTATCCCAGGTGCGTGGCGGCGCTGGCCCGAGGTGGAGTTGAGAGGCGCGGGAGGAGAGTTGTTTTCCCGGCCATCATCCCCACGGCGTAGCTTGGCTGGCGAAGCGGAGCCTTAGACCAATCACTTCGAAGGCGACTCCAACCACGGAATACACAGAATACACGGAAAGGGGAAAGGACCATGAGTGAATTGATCCTGAAACAGGGAACGGTTTCTGGTCTGAATTCCAGCGCCAACCACCAGACCAGGCGCAGGCAGGCTTTCCCGCTTCCGTGTATTCCGTGTCTTCCGTGGTTTGTTCCATCTCGCTATGATTCCTGCCTGAAACTTGACCTTAGTACAGCGGGTCTTGAAGTGCCGGTTTCAACCGGAGGCGGTTTTCTTTCCGAACTGCGGGTCGACCTTTAGCAGCATCGCCAGGGTGAAGCCCGGCAGGGCAGAGCAGAGCACCCACACGAAAAAGTGGCGGTAGCCGACCACATCGGCCACCCAGCCGCTCCACATGCCTGGGACCATCATGCCCAGAGCCATGAACCCGGTGCAGATGGCGTAATGGGCCGTTTTGTGCGGTCCGTCGGCAAAGTAGAGCATGTAGAGCATGAACGCCGTGAAACCGAACCCGTAGCCGAATTGTTCAGCCGCCACCGCCGCGCAGGTGACGAGGAAATTGTCCGGCTGACCGAAGGACAAAAACACGAAGGCCACTTTGGGGAGGTACATCGAGCAGACCATGATGGGCAGCATTTTTTTAAGGCCGTGTTTCGCGGCGAGGAAGCCGCCGAGCAGACCACCGCAAGTCAGGGCGAGGATGCCGAAAGTACCGTAAACCAGGCCTACCTGGCTCGTGGTCAGGCCCAGTCCGCCGGCCTCGCGCGAGTCCAGCAGGAAGGGCGAAATCACTTTCCCGAGTTGCGCTTCGTCGAAGCGGTATAACAGGATGAACGCGAGCGCCATCAGCACGCCCGGCTTTTGGAAAAACGAGCCGAGGGTGGCGAAGAACTCGCCGGCGAGGTTGCGGCTGGTAACCACCGGCCCGTCGGCGGCGGGGCGGGGCAGCATTGCCGCGTGCCAGCAGCTAAACGCCAGAAAAAGCGCCGCCACCACGAACAGGGTCAGGGACCACGCCAGCGGGATGTTGCCGGAGTTGGTCTGGAATACGACGCTGGCGTTGGCTTTGAGCTTCGGGTCGAGCTGGATGAGCGTTTTGGCTCCCTTGTTCCAGTTGGCCGAGTTGAACACGAGGCGCTCGCCTTCGACCAGGCGGAAGCCCTTGTCGCCTTTGGCCAGGCCCAGAAATTCAAGGCCGCTTTTTTGGCGTTCCACCGTGACGACGACCGTTCGGCCGGGTGGCGGCTCGGCGGAGAGTCCAATCCGGACCTCGCCGAGGTTGCCCGCCTGGGGCATGCGAGGCTTCACCTGGTTCCCGAAGCGGGTGCTCAGCGCGTTTTTCAAGGGGCCGGAAACCGCTTTCGCCCACACTGTCGCGATCGGGGCGGCTATATTCTCCGACCACCACGACCGTTGGCGGGGGGTCGGCTGCGTCACAGTCGCTTCCTGCATGAACCCATGCTCGCGATTCCAGGTCCGCACCTGCTCGACCATCAGTTTCGCGTCCTCGGCGCCGCGGTCGGTGATAGGAATCGCCAGTTCCGCGGGTTCGACGATGACGCGCAGCGGGGCATCGTCGCCGGGCCGAATGCTCGCGGGGGTAACAGCGCTCGCCGGCGCGCGCGCGCCAGTTACCGCCCGGACCGGGAGTTCGACCGGAGGCAACCCATTTTTGCTCTCCAGGATTCCGGC
>DATDCV010000500.1:0-63929 GCA_036524155.1 Verrucomicrobiia bacterium | reverse complement strand
CGAGTATGGCCGCCAGTTCTTGTTTGGCTTCCCGGGACTTCAAGGTTCCCTTGCTTTCACCAAAACGAACGGCGGCCATCGATTGGGTTCACCACACGGCCGGCGGCCTCGGCGACTCTCGCCGTGGTGCTGAGCTGCGTCATCCTCGTAACCGCGAGTTGTTCGGATCAAAGCGGCCCTGCCAGTGCCCCCTCCTCGCCTCCCGTCCCGGCACCCACGCTGTTTGCCGAGATTAGCGGTCAATTGGGCATTCACTTCCTGCACGACTCCGGCTCGCGGGGCGAGTTCATGATGCCCGAGCACATCGGGTCCGGCTTGGCGCTGCTGGACTATGACAACGACGGACGGCTGGATTTATACCTCATCCAGTGCGGCGGGGCCGACTCCGGCTCGCGCAGTCAGTTGTACCACCAGGAGGCGGACGGCACGTTTCGCAACGCCAGCGCGGGCTCGGGCCTGGATGTCGCTGGCGTGGGCATGGGGGCGACCGCGGGTGATGTGGACAACGACGGCCTTCCCGACCTGTTCGTCACCGAATACGGTCGGGTGCGGCTGTTTCTCAACCGGGGCGGGGGACGCTTCGAGGAAGTGACCGCTGCGGCGGGGATCGACAACGCGCGCTGGGCGACGGCGGCTTCGTTTGTCGATTACGATCGGGATGGCTGGCTCGATCTCGTGCTCGGCATCTACGTGGACTACAACCCGACTCTGGTATGTCTCGACCCAGCCGGCGCGCGTGAGTTTTGCGGCCCGCAGGATTTTTCAACGACGGTGAGCCGCCTCTTCCACAACCGCGGCGCCGCGGCCGGCGTGGGCAAGGTCGCCTTCGAGGATGTCACCGTGAGTTCCGGGTTCGCGCGCGCGCAGGGGAAAGTGCTGGGCATTCTTTGCGCGGATTTCGACGGCGACGGCTGGCCGGACATATTCATGGCCGACGACGGGATCCCGAACCGGCTGTACCTGAACCAGCACAACGGCCGCTTTACAGAGGAGGCAGTGGTTCGCGGCCTGGCGTTCAACGCGATGGGTGGCACCGCGGGCAACATGGGGATAGCGCTTGGTGACGTGAATGGCGACGGGCTTTTCGATCTTTTTATCACACACCTCACTCATGAGCAGCATGCGCTCTGGGTGCAAGGCCCGCGCGGTATGTTCCAGGACCAGACCGCCGGTTTCGGACTCGCCACGTCGCCCTGGCACGGCACCGGCTTCGGCACCGTGCTGGCCGATTTCGATCTCGATGGCTGGCCCGACCTCGCTTTCATCAACGGCGCGATTCGCCGCGGCAGCGCGCACCCGGGCCAACCGCTGCCCGGTCTCATCCCCTTCTGGCATCCGTATGCGCAGCATTACCAGCTTTTCCTCAACGACACCCACGGGCGTTTCGTTGATGTCTCGGAGGCCAATCCCGGGTTCTGTGGTTTCAACGGCGTCGGGCGCGGGCTGGCATACGGCGACATCGACAACGACGGTGCGGTCGATCTCGTCGCGCTCTGCGCGGGCGGCCCGGTCCAAGTCTTTCGCAACGTGGCGCCACGCCGCGGCCACTGGCTGACCGTGCGCGCTCTGGATCCGCAGCACGGCGGACGGGATGCCATTGGCGCTGAAATTGTGGTGGAAGGGCAGGGCCGCCGCTGGTGGCGGCTCATCCAGCCAAGCTGCAGTTATCTCGTCAGCAACGACCCGCGCGCTCATTTCGGCCTGGGCGCCGTCGCGCAGGTCGACGCGATCCGGGTTCTGTGGCCGGACGGCTCGGCCGAGGTGTTCCCCGGCACCCGGGCCGATCAACACCTCGCCCTGCGAAAGGGCGCCGGACGAAACCCGTGAGCCGCAAGAAATCCAAAGGGCAGGAGAGGCGGCCGGTCGGGGCGCACGATGGCGCGGACGCAAAAGCCTCCGCCACCTCACATCGACCCCGCGTCGCGCGGCCGCCGTGGACGGAGCGCCGATTTCCAATCGGCTTCATTGCGGATGCCTTACATCGACCCCGTGTCGTGCGGCTGCTGTGGATGGCAGTGCTGGTGTTTGTCGTGTTGAGCGCGGCGTGGTGGTGGCATGCGCGAGCCGTCCCGCTGCCGCAAATCAACATGGGCAGCATCGACCCGAAGGTAGCGACGAGCCTGCAGCAACGAATGGACGAGGTTCGCCGTCATCCCCGCTCCGCCGAAGCCTGGGGCTGGCTGGGGGCGCTGCTGTGGGCCTACGATTTTCGTCCCGCGGCTTGCCAGTGCCTTTCGCGGGCGGCGCGCCTGGAGCCGGCGAACCCGCGCTGGCCTTATTACCACGCGCTGGCGCTCATCATCGCCACGCCGGACGAGGCCATCCCTTTCCTCCAGCAGACTGTCCGGCTTTGCGGCAACTCACCGGAAGCGCCCCGGTTCCGCCTGGCGCGGTTGCTGGCTGAACGCGGCCGTTGGGACGAAGCCGGGGACGAGATTAAGGCGCTGTTGGCGGAACGGCCGGACTTCGCGCCCGCACGGTTGCTTGCGGCGCGATCAGCTCACGCCAGGGGGGAGCTTGATCAGGCCGCCGAGCTGGCGCGAAGCTGCACCGACGATCTGCGGACCGCTCGCAGCGCCTGGATTCTCCTGGCAACGGTTTGTCGTCAGAAGGGCGATTCGACCGGCGCCCAACAGGCCGCGCAGCGTTCCGTGGCGTTGCCGGAGGACGAAGGCTTTGGCGATCCCTATGAAGCCGAGGCGAACATGCTCCGCGGAGATCCGCGGGTCTTGAGCGAGCAGGCGCACCTGTTGCTGGCGGGAGGCCACCTGGCAGAAGCCGGCAACCTGGTGGACCGGCTCAACCGCGAGCATCCCGACTACGCCGAGACCTGGTTATTGGTCGGGCGACTGCATTTGTTGAAGAAGGAACTGGGTCCGGCTGAAAAGGCTCTGCGCAAACACCTGCAGCTCAACCCGCGGTCGGCCCAGGGACTGTTCCAGTTGGGCCTGGTGCTGCTCGCGCAGGAACGTTTTGCCGACGCTGCGCCAGTTTTCGACCGAGCGACCGAGCTCAAGCCCGACTACGGGCCAGCCTATTACAACCGTGGTTTTGCGTTGGGGAGGTCCGGCCAAGTGCGCGAGGCAATTGCTGCTTTCCGGGAATCGTTGCGCCATAACCCTGAGCACTTCGAGGCTTATGTGCTGCTGGCGGATTTGCATCTGCGGTTGGGTGAACGCGCCGCGGCCCAGGCCGTGATAGATCAGGCCGAGGCCCTCAAACCCGGCGATCCACGGCTGCTCACACTGAGGAATCGCGTCGGGCTGGAGGGCCCGTGACACGAGGTTGGATAGGGCGTTGCTTTACGTTTCACGAACAGCCGTCTTTGGCTTTCGCGCGCGCAACGGGACTGGGCACCTTCCACAAACCAAGTGCCACCTCTCCCCTGTCCCCTTTCCCCCATCCGCCTTCGCCAAGCCAATGGCGGACAAGGAGGCGGAGAGGGGGACCAAGCATGGCCGCCGTTTCGTACAGAGCCCCAGCTGCTTTCTCCCTCTCCTCCTCTGGAGGAGAGGGTCGGGGAGAGGAGGCCCTTTTGGTCTTCAAAGGACCGTCCCTGAGTGTCCGTTTACCTTTGAACCGGGATGTGGGCCACGCCGTATGCGCTGAGCGGGAGCCAGAGGCCCGCGGATAGACTGCCGTCGGAATGATGGAAGTCAGGCCACCACCAGCAGAGTGGCAGCCTGCCAGCGCCAACCAGACGCAACGCCGCGGGGTCGGTCGCGTCGAACAGATTCACGCTCCCATCCGAGGCAGGCCCGGCAACGAGGCCCGGGAAGGATGTCAGGTCGCTGAGGGGCGAGGCAACTTTCAGCGAGCCGAGACGGATGAATTTGCGTTCCGTTGAGAGCGCCCACGTGTCGAGCGTCGAAGACACCGTGTTGGTGGGATTGTTGTCGCCCGGGACGCCCAACAGGACGTTGGCGCCGACTACGGTTGACGGGTGCGGCCAGACGGTCGGCAGGGCGAGTGAATCCTGGAGATAGACATTGACATTATCGTACGCGCTTGCGTCCAGGTAATCGCGCCACATTGTGTTCGGGTCCGTTTCCCAGTGTGATCCGAGGGTGAAGAGCAGCGCGCCGGAATCCGCGACGCCTACGAGCGGATTTGGAATGTTGACGGGGTCGCGCACGAGCGGGTCGCCGGGGTCGGCAAAGTCCACGACATCAAGGAACGATCGATAAATCCACCGGCCGCTGTTGGTCGGGTAGGGGTCAGGGACATATTCCGAAGTCTGGTGGCTGAGATAAACCAAGCCGTTGGCGGCGAAGCCGCGGCTGAAGCTCCACCGGTTGGTGGCGGTCAAGTCGGCTTGCGACGCCAGTCGCGGCGCGTTGGGGTTGGCGGCATCGAAGGCGAGCAAATGGCCATTGCCGCCGCTGCCGCGCCAGTAAGGCCAGAACCAGCTAATGCCGCCGACGGGTCCGCCTCCGAGGACAGGGCACATGTCGCACCACCACCAGAAATCCTGTCCCCCTGCCCAGACCAGCACGTTGGGTTGCGGCCAGAGCGCCTGCCAGTCCCGGCTCCAGCCCAGCGGCCCGGTGTTGGTGAACGTTTGATCGATCACCGTGAGCGCCGGCAAGTTGGTCACGGTGGCGACGGTCAGCACGAACTTGGAATCCTCGGTTGAACCCGATCCGCTGGAGCCGGGCGTGCCTTGCGCCAGGTAGAGCCAATCGCCGTGTTTCGTCGCACCGAGCAAAGGCAGCGGCGGCAGCAGCAACCGGGTGAGGACCGTGTTTGGCGCGCTGGCGGCGACGACGCTGACCACGGGTGCGGCGGAGTTCCACCAGTTGCCGGTGCTGAGCTGGATTAAGTAGTCACCTGCGAGGATGAGGCGGTCCACGGACTCGGCGAGGTCCAGCCGGCCGCTGACCAGCGGGTTGTCGCGGTCGGTGGCATCTACGCTCACCAGTTCCCAGTCGCTGAGGGAAAGAATCCTGTTCTTCGCCACAGTCGCGCGGCGGTAAGACAGGCCGGAGTCGCTCCGGACCTGACCGCGGGCCACCAGCGCCGCCGGGCTGTAGTCGATCAGTTGCAGCGCCGAGGTATAACCGTTGGTGGTGTCGCCCGAGAACGGTACCAGCACCAGGCCCGCGTCGGGCAGCACGGTGAACGCTTTTTCGTCGTAATTGGCCTGGCTCCACGAATAATTCGCGCCGAGTCTGACCTGGCTCAGCCGCGTCGGAGCCGCCGGGTCCGAAACATCATAGAGCGAGACGGACACGTGATTGGTTTCGATGCCGAGCGTGACCAGGCGATTGCCCAATGGCTGGATGAAGGTGGACCAACCGGGCACTTGAACGCTGCCGGCGATCCGCGGGGCCTTGGGGGTGCTGAAATCCACCACCCAGAGAGGATCGATCTGGAAAAAGGTCACCACGTAAACCCGGCTGCCGTCAAAGCGGGTGGCGTGCAGCCGCTCGCCATGGCCTAGCTCCAGCTCGCCCAGTTTCACGATCCCCTGCGGGTCGACCGCTCGCGGGTCCGGCAGATGGAACGTCTCGAGCCGGGTAACGAGCTGGACGCCGTTGGTCGGCGTGCGGTCTTCGGAGATGACGGCGAAAATGTCGTCGGTGTAATCGAGCTTGAATTTGTCCAGGACCTGCCCGCGGGTAGCGATAGTGCCGTAGGCGGAGGTCGCACCGCCCGGGTCGGTGATGTCAACCAGGTTCACGATCGACTGCCACCAGGAATTGGGCGCCTGCGTGATGACAAAGAGATAGGTATCGGTCGCGGAGACGACGTTGCCGTAACCGGAGAACCAGAGCGTGTTACGGGCAATCGGTTTGGCGGCATTGGCGAGGTCGAATGCCGAGACCAGTGTGCCCCATTCCCATACCGCATTGGTGGTGCCGGAGACCGGGCGAGAGGTTTGCGACGCGACGTACAACGCGGTGCCGACCAGCCGGCTCTCGGTGATGGTGCCCGAAACCGGCAGCCGCGCGATGACTTGCGGCGGCCCGTTAGTGTCCTCCACCACCAGCACCTGGCTCTGGTCGTAACTGCACCCGTCGCGGGCCAGCAGGACGACATGGTTGGTGCCGAGCAGGTACATCTGGTCGCCGGCCGCGGGCAGTTCCAAGTTGCCGCGCGTGAACGCGCCATCGGGGTTGGAGATATCAATGATCTGCAACCCGCGATACTGGTTGAAGAAGTAGAGCGTGTTCCCTCGAAGCTGCCAGATGTCGGACTCGACCACCTCGCGAGTGGGCCCGCCGCTCCAGGCTCCGCCGGCGGTGGGGCCAGCTCCCGCGTCTACGACCTGGCGCGAACCGGCGTCGGTCGGCGAGGAAAAGGCGTTGGTGCCCTGGAAGAACGCCGCCGGCAACGGCTCGGTGGCGTCGGCCCGGATGCGGATGAGTTCCATCGGGCGGGACATCGGCAGGCGGAAGGTGACCACGCCCGGTTGCGCATCCCCGCGCATCACGGCCCGGGGCGCCCAGCTTCGCCGGCCTGCCCGGTCGCTGGTTTCGAGCGTGAGCCGCTGCACTCCGGCAGGCACGCTGGCCGTTACGACCAGGTTGGTGCCTTCGGTGCGGACACTGGTGATGGCGGGATTTGTGGATTGAGCGAGAGCGGTCGAGGCAAGGCAGACGACAGACACTGCCAAGGGCCACCTCGCCTTTTTGTTCACGGCGTTCATGGCGAAGTCTCCTAAGCTGCGGTTAACTGAACTTTAATTTACGCCTCGCCCTTCTTCCGCGCAAGTCTGACGCGGCAATTCGAGGTATCGCTTCAGTCTTGGGTCGGAGCGCCGATTTCTAATCGGCTTGGCGAGCGGACGGCCTCCTGTAAGCCGAGTACAACTCGGCGCTCCGACCCAAGACTGAGAAGCTGTGAAAAAATTGAACACGGCCGAAACTGGCAATCGCAAATGGTTGGCCCTCAACGTGGGTGTTGAACGTTTACTCGCGCTCCGCCAATTTTTTCACACCTTCTGAGGGGTACAATTCGGGAAGAGTCTCACCTCCTCAGATCAGGGACTGCCCAGGCGAAAAAACCTTGCTCCGCCGGCGGGCAGCAAAGTTACGGTAAACACCGCGCCGCGCTGCGCAGCCGGTTCCGGGACATCGGTCCATTGGGGATTTGAAAGCGACGGAGTGGACTGAAGCCGTGCACCCGGCAACAGCGCCGTCCAGCTAACGATGACATTTCCCTCGCCGAGAACGGCGGAGAGCGGCGCTCGCGCGACGAAGTCGTCAAAATTGCCGGACATCACCGATCGGACTTCGGTTTCGGTGAGCGCGGTGTTAAAGACCGCAATGTCGTCCAGCACGCCGTTCCAGTTGACTTTGGCATTCGGGCCGTAATTCATCGGCTCAAGCAGTTCGGAACCGATCCGAATGGAACCGGCGTAGCCGGCGTAGCCGAGTGCCGCACGGACCAGGTATGTTGCTTTGCCGCCGTACACGCCCTGATTGCCATTTCGGTAGACAGTTAAACTGGCGCCACTGTAAACCAACGTCCAATGCACCCACTGGTCCAATAAGGGGGCTGCCGGTGAGCCTGACCCCCACCCGATCTGCCACGCTGCATTTGACCGGCTCCCGGTTAACATCTGCGCATCACCTCCAACGCCGGATTCGAATTGAAGCGCCCGGCCGTTATCCAGAACGAAGAGCCGGCCATGCAGGGACTGAAAATCGCCAAACCCTCCCGAATCTTCATACGCCCAAACCGCAATCGACCAGGCGTTGGTCTCGCTCTGCCCGATTTTGAGGGAACTGCCGCCAGGGATCTCCACGTATGCACGACGCACGCCGTCATTGGTGAAACGGAGTGCGTTCCCGAATCCGGGGTGGCTGGCGACCCAGGCGGGGAGGTTTCCATATTCGCCTCTCAGCGTTCCGTGATTATTAAAACCGGACGCATCGGCGGCGTTGGTCCCGGTGCCTTCGTCGAAACGCCACAGCCCGACCATTCGGGCCTTGTTAGTGTTCACAATCAAGACCGCGTTCTCGCTGAAGGCAACGCCGAGCGCGTTCGTGGCGGTAACAGAGTACTCGCCTGCCTGGGCCGGCTGGACATTGTGCAACGCCAATGATGGGCCGGACGTCTGCAACAACAGGTTCGTGCGATTGTGGTACCACGTGTAGCTAATCGGTGCCAACCCCTGGCAGACGATACTCAAATCCACGTCGTTCCCGGGCTGCGCGGTCTGACTCTCGGGTTGCCTGACAATATGCGGTGGGCCGCCGAGGTAAGGCGAAAAGTCTCCCTGCATGATGGTTCGGATCTCTGTCAGTGTCAGCGCGCCGCGGAACACAGCGATGTCGTCCAGCATGCCGTTCCACGTGCTCTCGGACTGGTACTGGAGTGCGGCGCCAATCCGGACCCCGCCGGTGTAGCCTTCAAATCCGAGGGCCCCGACGAGCGGCCTGGTTTCCACGGCGCCGTAGGGACCCTGGTTCCCGTTCCGATAAAGAGTGAAGTGCGCGCCATCGTAAACCAAAGCCCAATGGACCCACCTGTCCAACAGCGCTCCCACCACCCAGGGCACCTCGAAGCCGTGGCGAACCAGATCATCGCAGGACATTCGCGCATACCCAGAATAACCGGAGTAAAAAGCGAAGGCCCATTCATCATCGATTGCCAGGATGTGTCCGAACACAGAAACAAAATCGGAAGTGCCGTACGAATCTTCGTATGCCCAGGCCGTGATGGACCACGAGTTGGTGACCGTTACCCCAATTCTGAGGGAGCTGCTGCCCGGGATATCAACGAAGGCATGGGCCCAGGGGTCGCTGGCGAAGCGGAGCGCGCCGCCGAACCCGGGTTGCCCGGTGGTCCAGGTTGGGAAATTATTGCCATCGCTTGCCAAACCCCCGTCATTGTTGAACCCAGATGAATCCATTACGTTTGTTCCTGCACCTTCGTTAAACCGCCACAAACCGACAAGCGTGGTGCCGGCTTCGGTGGGTTCCCCACTGATGAGAACTCCGGAACCAATCAGAGCCAGAAGATTAACCCTGAAATGGGAAGCAGCAGCATGCATAGGCGACATCACGACCAGATTGAAAAGCCCATCGCAGAAGGAGAATGTGCGTACCGCCTCAGCCATCAGTGCTTCTCCCGGAAGGGCCGGGCCTGGTGGTAGAGCGCGAGTCGCTCGCGCATGCCTTTCTGGTCCGACTCGGCGGGCTGGCCGGTGCGCAACGCTCGTTCTTCGAACTTAATCGCGCGTTTGAAATCGCCGGCTTCCGCGCAGGCTGCGGCCAGAGTGTCGATCCAGTTCCCTTCTTTCCACCGCGTCAGTTCACACGCTTTCGTGGCGGCCGCGATCGCTTCCCGGCCATCGCGGATCGACGCGTCGGGGCACGTGGCCTTTATCCAACCGAGCAGGTTATAGCCCTGATAATCCTCAGCGTCCGCGAGAATCGCCTTTTGGCACGCCTGGACGGCGTTTGTGAACTGGCCGCGAGCAGTATACTGGCCGGCGCAGGCTGTCCAGAGTCGCGGCCCAACGCGCCGCACCAGCCGGTCGGGATCGGCGCTGAGTCGCGTGAGGACGTCACTCAGCTTGCCCGGGTCGTTTAGCAGTTCGTCTTTCCCCGACGCACCCGCACTCCACTCGGCTTCGCTGTCGCCCGGCGACGCGGCTTCGGCGCCGACAGCGGCCGCGAAATCCCCGCAATCCCGATCGGACAAGTCCCCCACGATCACTTTGGCCCGATGCGGCAGGCTTAGCACCTGGTAACCGGTTTCGGAACGGACCAACACCGGTCCGACGAATCGCACGTTGGACGGCGGCGGCTGCGCCCGGCTTTCCGCCAACTGCGCCAGGCAACGCTCGCACAGCGGCGCCTTGATGCCGGGATCCAGCCCAAGGAAGAACCGGGTGAGGCTCACGCTCCCCGTCATGAGGCAGGGGCGGCTTTGGCAATGTCCCATGGAGGCGTGGCCGGCCCTGAACGCCAGGCCCAGAACATGTCCGGCCTCGTGCAGCAGCGCTTCGTCGTGCAGTGATTTGGGGCTCCAGTGCGCGTTCATGTAAATCATCGCCGGATACGGCAGCATGTCGACGTGAGGATTCCGGTTCGTCAGACGCAGGTGTTTTGCCGCCCGAGCTCCCGGATGGCCGGTTTCGACAACGACGGGCCGGTCGCTCAGAATGTCATCGTAATAGAGCACGTACAGGAACGCCGGCGCTCCTCCGGCGATGGTCTCTGGCGGGCCGTTGACGTGCTTCCGGGCCAGCGCGCTTGGCAACATTCCCAGTGCTCGTTTGCGCGGGATGACATCGCTGCGCACGATCTCAATGCCGCCCGGCTTTTGGCAGTGGGTCGCAAGAAAATTGCGTAGTTTGTCCAGGGTCTCGTCGGAAGGGCTGCATCCTTCAACCGCGTCCACTTCCACGTACAGCCGCTGATGTGGCGAGGCCTGAAGGTATATCTGGCACGGCTGCCAAAAGCCGGTAAGCCGAAGCAACTCGGCGTCTGCCTTGGCACGACTTGCCTTGGAGGTGGAACAGCTTGTCAGCATCACGCAACACGAGACCGCTAGAATCACCATGCCCGGGCGGGCCAATTGGGTGCGAAAGAGCCGGCACCCTTGGGCACCGGGCGTAACTTCCTCCAGTTTAGCATTCGCCAGCCCGCGCTCGAACGCCCTTCTGAGCAAGCGCCTTCCGGATAAGAACTTCATTAGGAAAAGGAGCGTAGCTAACGCGCGACTGTTATCAATGCATAAGCATTATGCAGCGGGCGCGAGCGCCGGTAGTCTTCGCCAGGCTCTGCTATTTCGACTCCCAATACGACTTGCCTTTTTGCTACTGCGGGGTCCTAATTGGGAATACCCGCACGAGCCGCTGACCCGCTTCATGCAGCCGACAGCCGGCGTGCGGGACACGGCTCAGAAAACCGCGATGAACCGCCAGTTTCCAGTCTGGCTTGAGCAATGTGAATGGTTGCCCGGGCTCACCGCACTGAGGTCCAAAACCGCGCTCCGGCCGTTTCCCGGAGGTGAACCGCAGCCTTTCCAGCCCCTATGCACCACTCCCGCCACCTGAAATTCTTTCCGCTGAGCGTAACCTGCGCGTTTGCGCTGACCACAGTTGCATCGGCTCAAAGCTACCGCGTACTGAAATACTTCGCCGGCACTGATGGCATGCGACCGGTTGCAGGCCTGGTCCAGGCGGGCAGCACGCTTTATGGGACGGCGGCCGGGGGCGGTGCTTCGTATAACGCCACGAATGGAACCAATCCGGGTTTAGGCGTGGTTTTCAAGATCAACACGGATGGATCGGGCTACAGCGTGTTAAAGAGTTTCGCCGGCAGCGACGGGGCCGGGCCGGTCGGGCGCCTGCTCCTGGCGGGCAGCACGCTTTATGGAACGACGACAGGGGGAGGCAGCTCGTATGACCCGGCACGTTATGATTCGGGTAACGGTGTGGTCTTCAAGGTGAACACAGATGGATCGGGCTACACGGTGCTTAAGAACTTCACGGGCACCGACGGCATGAAACCGGGAGGGACCCTGGTCCTGGTGGACAGCACGCTCTATGGCGTGACGTACTATGGCGGCCATCTTGTGACCCCTACGTACGCGGGCTGTGGAGTCATCTTTAAGGTGAACGCGGACGGCTCGGGGTACACGGTGCTCAAGTATTTCGAGGGCACCGATGGGGCTGGGCCGGCTGGCGGCCTGGTCCTCGGTGGCAGCACGTTCTACGGGGGCACGGTCCTGGGCGGTAATGGGTTTTACCCTCCCAACGAGTATGGTCGAGGGGTGATCTTCAGGGTGAACACGGACGGCTCGGGCTACAAGGTCATCATTTATCCGGACGGGAACGTTTACGGAGACCTGGTCTTAGCCGGGGGCAGCGCGCTCTATGGGACGACGGAAACCGGTTGTGGTGGTGATGGCACGGTCTTCAAGGTGAACACGGACGGGTCGGGCTACACGGGTCTCAAGTGCTTCTGGAGCGATGGCCGGAGCCCGCTAGCGGGACTGGTATTGGCGGGGGGCACGACGCTTTATGGGACGACGAGCTCGGGGGAACGCAGTACTTCCGTTAATGGTGTGGTCTTCAAGGTGAACACGGACGGCTCCGGCTACGCAGTGCTCAAGAACTTCACCGGAGGCGACGGGGCGAATCCGGACGGGGCGCTGCTGCTGGCGGCCACCACACTTTACGGGACGACGGCTGGCGGCGGCACTTACAGACCTTATTCCGGCAATGGGTGTGGCGTGGTCTTCAGTCTGGAGTGCCTTTCCATAAAGGTCCCGCCCTTGACCCAGACCGCCGAGATCGGCAGCACAACCCGATTGCAGGTGCAGGCATCCAGTGCCGCGCCGGGGCTCGCCTGCCAATGGTACCGGGACGGGACCAACGCGCTGGCCGGCGAGACTAATGCCGTTCTGGAACTGACCGACGTTCAACCCGCCCAGGCCGGGGCTTACACTGTCATGGTCACGAACATGGGATTGGCGCTGACCAGCGCTCCGGCGATCTTGAGTGTTATCGCTCCAACAGAGAGGAGAGTCGTCCCCGCTGTGCGGTTGACCGGCGCTTCCGGCAGCTCTTTCCACGCTGAGTTTGCGGATAACCTCGCTGCTCCCGAATGGTCTTCACTCGCGGACGTGAGCCTGGGCAGCGAGTCGCAATTCTGCTTTGATCTTTCGCAGCCCCTCCCGGGGCAACGGTTTTACCGCGTCTCGCAGACAAACACGCCGCAACCGGCGCTGGACCTCACCTTCGCTACGGCCATTCGGTTGACCGGCGCCATCGGCAGCTCCGTGCGCGTGGATTACATAAATCAACTCGGTCCGATAGACGCGTGGGTGACCCTGGCGACGGTAATCCTCACCAACACCTCCGAGTTCTATTTCGATACCGCGACGACGGGCCAGCCGCCGCGGCTCTACCGCGTGGTCGGGGTGCCGTAGGCGACACTGCCGACAATGGCTGCAGCCGCGCGGCGTTGGTCCCGATCACTTTATCTCGAACTCGCTTCGTGGAGGGAAGCAGAGTCGGCTGGGCCGGCGGTTGGATCCGGTCGTGACGGTCGTCGTGTGGCCTGCGGCGGGACAGTGTCGGTGACTCAGTGCCCGTTCGACGATCCTGGATTACACCAGACCAGGTTCGGCCCGCCGGTTTGTTGCCCGGTGAAGAAACCGATGGATGGAAAAGCGGCGTTGCCTCCGAATGTGCCGATCGCAGTTCCGCCCGCATGGCGGCGTCCAGGCCCTTCACTGCGGTCCGGGAACGAAGAGGCGTCGTTATACGCAAAGGCCCCGATGGGAGGCGAGCCAAGGTCTTCGTCCGGCTCCCAGAGGCAATAAGCTTCCGGTTTAAACTGGTTAAGGCGGTGACTGGTCTGGATGAGCATGCCGTAGCCGCAAACGGCTCCGTTCATGACATAGGTCGAGAGCTTGTTGGCACGTTGGACCCAATACGGATCCGCCGGCGTATCTAGTGGACAGCGGTATGCAGACGTTTTTTTCACGAACGGCCACAGCAAGCCGCCCCCCGACGCCGGGTCGCTGCTGGAAGGGGGCTGGCCGGTTACCGGCCGATAAAGCCAGCCCACCGTGCTATTGCCCCAGTTCGGGTAGGGTAGGAAGTCCCGGTTATCCAGCGCATACATGCCGGTTGCCTGCATCAACTGCCGCAGATTATTCAAGCACACCATCCGTTGTGAGGGGCCCCTCGAGTGGCTCAAGGCCGGCGCCACAGCCAAGATGAGCAACAGGAGAGTCAGAACGACCACCACGAGTTCGATGAGGGCAAACCCGGCGTGGCGGCGACGGCAGTTGGTCGCGGTTTCAAACTGATGTTTAGAGAGAGGCTCCGTTTGCATAGCCCGTATTGTATGGCGTATCCGCTCAGGAGGTGTGAAGAAATTATTTCATTATTTTATTGACAGGAACTAGCTATATAGCTAGTTTATCCCATGGCCTACCTTTCGAAACTGCAAGTCATCCAGCGGGGCGGCAAAAACCGCCAGTTTTATTTGATCTGCCCGGCTCCACTGGCTGCGGCCCTGGAGCTGGAAAAGGGCGAGCCTCTGGAGTGGATTATCAAAGACCGGGATAGCTTCGAGATACGGCGCACCCGCCGGAGTCGCCGTGCCGAAAGGAGTTCTCATGAGTGAGAGCAACAAACTGCTACCGGGATTGGAAGCCACGCCGGCCCCACCGCCCAAAGCGGCGGGCCAAGTGCCGGCCCCCAGAGCACGGATTAAGCCGGTGGATCGCCGCCAGATGATGATGAGGCCGGTGGATACGGAGCGCTTGATCGAAGAGGACCATCCGGCGCGGGGGATCTGGGGGCTTGTTGAAGGTGAAGCTGGAGACCTTGTGGGTTTGTCTGACCTATAACATCCAGCAGTGGATTCGGCTGGTCTGGCGAGCGCGGCGAATGGCCAGCACCGCCTAAAAAACGCAGGCGATCATGAAAAACCGCAAAAAAGAAGCGGACTGAGCACTCAGGGCAGTTCGACGATGGCTGGGCGCGACGTAACACCTGGGGCGCGGCGCTGAAAAATTCAACTCGGCGTCACCCGAGGATACAAGTTTTCAATCCCCCGCGTGCCAAGCTAGTCAATTTTTTCACACCTTCTCAGTCTTGGGTCGGAGCGCCGAGTTGTACTCGGCTTACACGCGGCCGTCGGCGCGCTTAAGCCGAGTGCAACTCGGCGCTCCGACCCAAGGCTGAGGCGATACGGCATGAACCGACACCTCCTTGACTTTGCGGGTTATCCTCCGGCATGGTGGCTAAAACCACGGGCGTGGGGACGACGAAGTTTATGCATGGCAAAAAATTGGCTCGCGGGATCGGTTGTATCCTGACTTGCGTGACCCTTGGCGGCATGGTCCAGCAGGCTGCCCAAGCCGAGGTGCGGCTTCCGCGGGTTTTCTCCAGCCACATGGTGCTCCAGAGGGACACGCCGCTTACGATCTGGGGGTGGGCGCAGCCCGGCGAGAACGTAACCGTGCGGCTGGCCGATGCAGCCAGACAGGCCCAGGCAAATGAGCGAGGCGAGTGGAAGGTGGTTCTGCCGGCGATGAAAGCCGCCGGACCATTGAAGCTGACGGTCACGGGATCGAACGCAGTTCAGTGCGAAGACGTGATGGTGGGCGAGGTCTGGCTATGCTCGGGCCAATCGAACATGGAAATGGGCATCGGGGCGGTGCAGAACGGGCGGCAGGAAATCGCCGAAGCCAATTACCCCGAAATTCGGCTTTTGCTGGTTCCGAACCGTTGGACGCCGCAGCCGCAAAACGACATCGAAGGGAGCTGGAAAGTCTGCACGCCACAAACGATTGCCGAAAGCGGGTGGAGCGGGTTTTCGGCGGCGGGTTACTTCTTTGGGCGCGAGCTGCATAAACAGCTCGGCGTGACAGTTGGGCTGATCGATGCGACCTGGGGTGGAACGCGAATCGAATCCTGGACACCGCCGGAAGGATTTGCCGCCGTGCCGGCACTTAAACGCGATTACGATTTGGTGCAACTTGGCGATCCCCGCGCCGCACCCCACCGGCAGCGCCTGGATCAGGTTATCGGCGACACCGAGCAATGGCTCGCGGCCGCCCGCAAAGCCATGGCGGATCGTGCGCTGGTGCCTCAGATGCCCACCTACCCGGCGGAACTGCTGCCGCCGCATGATCTGCAGAACGCCACGGCCCTGTACAACGGCATGATCCATCCTCTTTGTCCCTTTGCACTGCGCGGGGCGATCTGGTACCAGGGTGAGTCCAACCTGGGCGAAGGCATGCTCTATTGCGAACGGATGAAGGCCTTGGTGGGCGGCTGGCGCCGCGTCTGGGGGCAGGGCGACTTCCCGTTTTATTTTGTCCAAATCGCCCCGTTCGATTACGGCGGCAATGTTGAACGCGTCCCCGAGCTTTGGGAGGCGCAGGTGGCCGCGGCGACCACTATTCCCAACGCGGGGATGGCCGTGATCAACGACATCGGCAATCTCAAAGATATCCATCCGACCAACAAACAGGAAGTGGGCCGGCGCCTGGCGTTGCTGGCGCTGGCCAGAACCTATCGCCGCCAGGAAGCCGTTTGTTCCGGTCCGGTTTTTCAGTCGATGAAACTCGAGGGTGACAAACTCCGGTTGACATTCGACCAGGTCGCAGGGGGCCTGGCCAGCCGCGACGGCCAGCCGTTGAACTGGTTTGAGATCATCGACGCGGACGAGGGCGGTTTTGTGAAAGCCGAGGCGCGCATCGAAGGCGCCGCCGTTGTGCTTTCCGCCCCCGAGGTAAAGCGCCCGGTGGCGATGCGTTTCGCCTGGAGCATGCTGGCCGAGCCCAACCTGATTAATTCCGCGGGCCTGCCCGCCGGCGCTTTCCGGGCTGGAGCCGTCCCTAAGCGGGATCTGCTTGTCCTGAAGGTGCCGGAAGCCAGGGACTACCAACTGGTCTATGACCTCGACCTGAACAAACTCGGATCCGGCGTCAACTACGACGTGGATGACCATTCCGGAGTGACCCGCAAATTCGATCGCATCGCCTATTTCCTCGAACTTCTGGGCACGGACGGTGACACCCGGTATTTGTATGTTTCCATGGATGCTTTCACGGATAGCCTGGAGAAGATTGGGGTACCCACTCTCCAGTCTGGCGGTCATTTCCAGCAGGCGGTAGCCAACCTGATCGTGTATTCCAACGTCAAAGGCATTGTGAGCGGCACCGGCCTGGCGGGAGGGAACATCGAGTTCTGGCCAAACAACTATGGCCCCGGCAATGCCGGCAACGTTCCGAATGCCTCGGCCCAAGTTTACGATTTCGGCGATGAACCGGCGGAGCCCGCCGATGGCTATGGCTCGATGCAGGTCCATAACCACGACGCCAGACAGACCCTGTTTGCGCTAAACCATTGGCGCGAGGGGAGCCGGGCCGATCTGGGGATCGGCAACCAACCGCAGGGCAACCCCGACTGGACCTTTGCGGGCAATGCGGGTTCCTACACCGCCAAGCGCCTGCGAGTGTTAGTGAGGTGCAGGTGAGTTCACCTCAAAACGAAGGGAGCGGATCGCCCGGCACGGGCGTTGTGACCGGGCCTCGAAAATGTTGCTGATTTCAGGATCGGAAGTGATTTGATCCGGCGGAGGATTGGGCTCCTCCGCCCTTTTGTATTCAGCCACTGCCGCCTGTGGCCTGCCGGCGAGGCGAATGAGGTGGCAACGGCGAGAGATGGAGTCAGAATCCAACAACTTCAGCGTCTTCTTCTTCCCTGCTGTCCCCTGTGTCGCGACTTGCCTCTGCGGGTGTGGTGTGGCCCTTTCGAACGTGATGGACGCGTTGACCGTGCCTGTTGATGAGCCGACACCTGGCCGTAGGGCAAAGTCCCTTCGGACATCATCGCGGTCCTTGCTTTGGCATCGGGGGAATGGGCGGCCATCATGTGTAACGCGAGAGAAAACGCGATTTTGGTCCCGCAAACCGGGCAAAGCTTGGAATCTGATCCTGAGGGTGGTTCGTTCACGCTATGAGCAAGGGTAAGCGCGGCGCGGAAGATGAGCAACCCATTTGGTAGTTTGGCGGATCTGCAAAGTTAGGCTATACTGGCTGGTGCGTATCCGAACCAAGAAGACCGCCGGCCGAAGCCGACCGGCATTAGCCAAGGGACAAATCTGGAAAACCAAGGATGTCCATGTTCAAATAATCGAGCTTGGAAAGATGCTGGTTCATTACAAGATGCTCAAAGAGTTGGGGCAGATGAGAAGAGCCCAGATGAGCAGAATCGAAATCATGGAGGAATACCTGGCGGCCAACAAAGCACGTCTGATCGAGGACGTATCACGCAATTAGGCTTACGGTTGCCTTCGGTGTGATCCCAGGAGGGTTTCAAAGGGGCTTCTGAATCAACTTTTGGCAAGGCCCGGGCGTGGCGTAGCAGTTGTTCGCGGGCGATGGCCACAACGCGCCGGGCCCATCACAGAATCGGATCATGTTTCTGGGACTATCTTCCACCCCACCGTGTCCGCCAACGCGTGGATGGGTTCCTTGAGGTCGCCGTAAAACGTGACCCGGTGCCAGCCCCAGACATCCCACATGGTAAAGAGCTTTTCGAAATCGCCCAACGGTTGCGCGCGGAGTTTGGTTCTACAAGCGCGGTCGTTGGGATCGTTGCCGACGGCCGTGGCCTGGTGCAGCATGATTTCTTTGCGTTTCGGCTCGAATTCGACGGTGGTGGTAAGATAACCCACAGGCAGGAGAGAGCGGAGGGAGGCGCCCTGGCGGTCCTCCGAATGGGTCAGTATTTGATAGGGAACCGCCCGGCTTGAAGGGCCGAAAACTTTGGTCGGCGCGACGCAATGGGCGTAAATAATTTCGCGTTTGGCGGAGTCCATCACCGGGTCAGAAATATAGCCGGGCCGGCCTTGAGTCAGGGTGGTGATGGCCACCATGGCGGCGGTAGAACGGATATCGCATTCGCAGGCGCCTACCAAGCCGTCGTCGACCAACTGGCAAAAGCCCAGGCAGGGATACGCATTGAGGTGGTTGCCGTAGAACCCGCCGAGGCAATTGATGGTGATGGCGTTGGCGCCGTGCTTTTTCATCAGGGCCTTTTGGCCAAGGTACATGGCCGCGGATTTCTCGATCGTTTCGCGCGTGACCCCCTCAACCCGCTGCGCCCCTTTTTCCCACCGGTCTGCCCAGGCGCGGACTTCATCGGGATCAGCCGTCCGGGCGAGATCGTTCAATTCGCCAAACGGCACGTAGGAAATCGGGATGCCCATGATCGCGGTAGCCGGGCCGGATTGCTGGTCCCGCAGAGCGAGGATCTTCGACTCTTTCATGCGGCTGACGCACTCGGAAGCGGGCAGACAGCGGACCGGATCGTCGGCCCATTTGTGTGTGCCAGCTTTGGCGGTGCGCTGTTGCCGCACCCGGGCCGTGGCCGCGACAAACTCGGAAGCCGGCCGTCCCTGGCGAATGAGGTCAAAGCATTTCACCGCCTCGATGAGATCCTGCAGGTCAGAGGAGGAAACAAAGCCCACGTTGGGAGAAGGAACCCGCAACAAAGCGGCGTTGTAGGACAGGAACCCGCCGGTGCCGGCATAGGTGAAATCGGCATACAACACCGGCTTGCCGGAGGAGGCGATGGTTTGCACCACCCGCGGCCAATTGTTCATTTGGTAGACCAGGTATCCGTCAATGTTGGCTGCCTGGTCTTCCTTCAAGATTTTTACGGCTTCCTGTTCCGTGCTGGCCATGGCGGTCACGAACTGGAATTTCGGGCATTGTTTGGCCAGTTCCGCCTCGAGACGGTTCATGACCGGCACGAAATCGAAGCCGATGTGCGGCCAGGTGGGGCGCGGTTGCCTGGGGGCGAACAGGACATAGACGATCCGGATGCGAGGCTTGCCCGCCGGAGCGGAGGCGCCGAACATCGCGGGGCCAGACCAGGCACCCAAGGTAGTCAAGCACGCAGCGCTGCCTTTCTTAAGAAACGACCGCCGGCTCAGGGGACAACAACCGCACGAGGACAGCCGGTTCAAACAAGCTGAGGTTTCATTGGTTTTCATGGTGGTCAAGTTCGAATAGCACCCGGTCCAAAATCTCAACAGCTCAGCCATCGCTCCTTCAGTTCGCGTGCGACGGTCCTGAACATCAGGCCGGACCGCGGCTTTTCCAGGTAATCATTGGCGCCGAGAGCCATGCTTTTCGCGCGATCCTCCGGCAGCGACGAGGAAGAAAATACCACGATCGGGAGACCCTGCAGGTGGGGCAAACTCCTGGTCCATTTGAGCACCTCAAAACCTGATAACTCCGGCAGATTCAAATCCAGCAGCACCAACGCCGGCAGGGGATACTGCGTTCGTTCGGCGTATTTCCCGGTGCCGGACAAATAGTCTACAGCGGCCTGTCCGTCCTCGACCATCCGCAACGTCTCTCCCATGCCCGCGCTCATGAAAGCCCGCTGCATGAGGAGCCGGTCGCTCTCTTCATCTTCCACGTACAACACGCTGGATGGTCCAGGCGGCATACTTTCCCTTTAACGTTGGCTGCCCATCATTACCTAAGGAGGGTTGGGCTTTTGTCAAGGCAAACTTGTGAGCGCGCAATGCAAGGCCGGCCGTAAAGTCAGGACCGTCGGCGGAGCGTCGATTTTTAATCGGCTTAAGTGAACCGATCGCCGCAGGTAAGCCCAGTTCGAAGCCGAGTGCAACTCGGCGCTCCGACCTGAGGTTGATACCAGGCCGCCAATGCGCGCACGGTGCGCGCGACGCTGGGGTCGACGTTAGGAGCCGTCAGGAGCCTCTCGCACGGCCGCCGCGCGCCGAATGTTCCCGCTTTTGAGTTCGACCCAGAATCGGCTTCCTTTTCCCACTTCAGACTCCACCCCCAGTTTTCCATCCATCGCGTTCACCACTTTGCGCACCAGCGCCAAGCCGATGCCGGTTCCGGCGTTGGGGTTTTGACCGCGGGAGAACATGTCGAAAATCCTCGGCAACATGTTCTTTGAAATACCTATGCCGTTGTCCTCCACCCAAATCCGCACCGTCCCATCTCCATGCTCCGCCCAGATCCGTACGTTCGGTTCCTTCCCCGGCTCCACAAACTTCACCGCATTGTCCAGCAAATTGGAAAAGCACTGTGTTAGCCCCGCCTCGTTTGCCATCACTTGCGGGATCGCACCATCGATCCGGATCCGCGCTTTCGACGCCTGCAGTTCCGGATACGAGTCGAGCATGCCGCGCAACAACGCACCGACATCGACCGGCGCCAAAGGCAACTGCTGCCGCACCGCGCGGCTGTAGTTGAGCGCGTCGGTAATCAACAGGTCCATGCGCCGCGCCGACGTGGCGATGCGCCGCAGGAAGTCCTTTTGCTGGACTTGCGCGCACTCGGCGCACAGTTCGCCCACCACCTCCGCGAAGCCCATCATTGCCCGCAGCGGGGCCCGCATATCGTGGGTGATGGTGTAGGAAAAATGCTCCAGCTCACCGACCAGTTCCTGCAGTTTCGCGGTCCGCTCTTCCAGCCTCTCGTTCGCGTCTTTCAGGGCCGCCTGCGCCTTCACCATCGCGGTTATATCGATTCCCGCCTCCATGATCATTTGCGAGCCATCCGCGTCCGTGAACGGGAAATCGTGGATCTCGTAATTGCGGCCATCCGGCCCGAGCCATTCCCAGTTATGAGGAGCGTTGGTTTTAAGCACCGTGTACGTCTCGCAATTCTCGCACGGGTCAATTCGATTAAACAGATATTCGAAACACCGTTTTCCGTTCGACTTGCCGAACCGTTCTTCGAAGAAGCGGTTGGCGAAAGGCACGTGATAATCCGGCGACAACAACACGACGTAGGCCGGGAGAGTATCCAACACGTCATAGAAGCGCTGCCGCTCCGCCTTCATTGCCTGGGCAACCTTCGCCCGGCTCTCGCTATCCCGGAGCGCCTCCTCGGCCTGCTTGCGGGCGGTGATGTCCCCGTGCGATCCAACCAGCCGGCAGGCCTGGCCGTTCTGATCCCTTACCACCACTGCGCGCGCCTCGATCCAGCGGTAGGAGCCGTCTTTGTGGCGCAGCCGGTATTCGGCCGTGACTGTTTGGCCTGTGCCGGCGAGGAAGTCTTCCAGCAACTTGCAGATCCGCTCCTTCTCCTCCGGATGCAGGAGCCGCACCCAGTCTTCCAAGGACTCACCGATCTCGTGTTGCGCGTAGCCAAAAAGCTCTTTCCATCTGGGTGAGTAGTAGACCTTGCCGGTGTGGATGTTCCAATCCCATAAGCCGACACCCGCTCCCCGCATGGCGAGTTCGAAACGTTCGTTGCTGGCGCGCAGCTTTTCCTCGGCCCTCGCCTGGGCGCTAGACGTTCGGCTCAAATGCGCCGCGCTTGTCCAGAGCAGCACCGAAAAGACCAAAACTAGCGCGATGACCAGCATGCCAGTCCCTGAGGCGGTGCCGAACAGCTCTCTATCCCGGCCGAGGACCTTCAGAAACCCGAGGATCAGCGGGATGATCACGACCGCAGGCCACAGCCGGCGCAGGAGAACGCCGCCGGGATCATCGCGCAGGAATTGAGCTGCGGGCCCCTGCGCCGGCCGGGCCACGAGCAGTCCCAAACCCAGGGAGACCAGCGCCAGCACGCTCCACCACGATATGCCGGTCATCTGGGGAGGGCGGTAGAAATCGGTGATGCCATAGAGGAAGCCCACGGCCGGGACGAGATCGGTGATGCAGACCGCCAATCCGAGCCAGGAGGCTATGACGGAGCGGCGGGAAGGCAGAAGCAGCAGTGCGGCGCCGAGCAACACAAGGCTGAGCGAACCCGGCGGGCCAATACGGTTTGGACTTGTGGGGGCGGCAGAGCCAGGGGGCTCACTGGCCAGCAGTTGGTCCATACCGAGGTCATAGCCAAACAAGTGCTGGCTGAGCGTCAGCGCGCCAATGAGGAAGACAACCGCGGCCCCAAGCAGGCCCAGACGCCGGCGAAGCGGGCGCAGCGCGGTCGGCGCCAGCAGGAGAAGAGCCGTGCCGGCGAGCACCAGGCTTAGCGCCATGTTCGTTTTCACGACGAGGACGCCTTCGGCGGACCAGTGCGCAGCGATGCCCGTTAGCCAGAGCAGAAGCCAGGAGGTGCCGATCAAGATCGCGAGGGCGCCTGCAATCCGGACGCCCAGCCCGGTCGTGAATAAATTGCGCAAGTACATACGACGATTTGAGCAAGGTCCTCACTGGAGAACCGCGGGTTCCTGAGCCCTGGTGGTGGGAACAGAGCCTGGCTGAGTATGTTCACAGCCGGGCGCGCGCTGGCAAGCGCAAACACACCCTTATTGTATCGCCTCGGTCTTGGGTCGGAGCGCTGATTTCTAATCGGCTTAAGCGAGCCGACCGCCAATCGTAAGCCGAGTGTAACTCGGCGCTCCGAGCCAAGACTGAGGGGGCACCCCTTATTTTTGCTGGAACGATTCGGCCAGCGGCATAAGCTGAACTCCACATTTACCAACCGAAGGACAAAGCTATGAAGGATACCGCACAAAAGATCAAAACCACCGCCGGCAACCGCCGGGACTTTCTCCGGACCTCAGCCGCGGTGGCGGGGACGGCGTTGATCGGCACATTAGACGTAGGCCGGTTCGCCCACGCGGCGGAAAGCAGCACGCTCAAGCTCGGCCTGGTGGGCTGCGGGGGACGCGGCACCGGCGCGGCAGGAGACGCGTTGACGAGCGACCCGGGCACGAAGCTCTGGGCAGCGGCCGACATCTTCCCGGATAAGATTGAAGGAGCGATCAAGACGCTGACGCCGATGTTTCCGGAGCGGATCCAGGTCCCGGGCGATCGGCAATTCAGCGGACTGAACGGGTTTCGGGGCGTGATCGAAAACTGCGACGTGGTGCTGATCGCCTGCGCGTCGCGCTTCCATCCGGAATGTGCGCTGGCGGCGGCGCAGGCGAAAAAGCACGTGTTTGTGGAGAAACCCGCGGGGGTGGATATCGCCGGGATCGAGAAGATTCTGCAAACCGACGAATTGTCCAGGAAGAACGGGACGGGAGTGCTCGCGGGCGTGACCTACCGTTATCACTTGGGCCGGCGCGAGGCGATCCAGCGGATCCAGGCGGGCGAGATCGGCGACATCGTGGCGA
This sequence comes from Verrucomicrobiia bacterium, assembly GCA_036524155.1. GTDB lineage: Bacteria > Verrucomicrobiota > Verrucomicrobiia > Limisphaerales > UBA8199 > DATDCV01. The sequence goes on along the minus strand of DATDCV010000500.1, from coordinate 40,372 downwards.
TTCAGTGCGACTACCTGCGCGGGCCTTACCGGCTGATTGACCGCCAGCCGGAATGGAGCGAAATGGAGTATCAGTTTCGCAATTGGTATCACTTCACGTGGCTCTCCGGGGACGACGTGCCCCAGTCGCTAATCCACAATCTCGACTCCGCGTTGTGGGCGCTGGGCGACGTTATGCCGGAGGCGGCCTACGGCATGGGCGGGCGCTCGACGCATTTCCAGGCATCGATGGGGACGTCGTTCGACCATCACCATGTCACCTACCAGTATCCCGACGGCCGCTGCATCTACGGGTCGTGCCGGACGGCGACAGGCTGTTTTGGCTACAATCGTGACGTGTTCCACGGCACCAAGGGCCGGTGTCACTTCGCGGCCTTTGACCGGCCGTATCTCACCGACCTCAAAGGCAAGGTGACCTGGCGCGCGGATGCGGCGTTGTCGAAGAAGTCGCCCTACGAGCAGGAGCACCTGGAGTTTCTGCAATCCATCCGCGCGGGCAAACCGTTTCAGCGCGCGAAAGTTCTGGCCGATTCGACCATGGCGACGGTGCTGGGCCAGATGGCGGTCTATTCCGGGCAGAAGATCACGTGGAAAGAAGCGCTGGATTCGAAGTTTGCCTTCCCGCCACAGGGTGAGATCACGATGAACACGGAACCGCCCGTGAAACCGGGCGCCGACGGGATCTACCCCGTCGCTATCCCGGGCCAGACCAAGCTGGTGTAAGGCCGGGCGAGCAGAACCGGCGGGGCGAAGCGTGAGGTCGTTTTTGGCGCGAGCGAGTTGCAGGTTGCAGGTTAAAGGTTCCAGGTTGGAAGTCGGCTAACACTTATGGAAGTAAAGAACCTCGATAAGCTGGCGGCTTTTGTCACCAAGGACGGGTCGGAGATTCGCGAACTGTTGGCGCACCGCAACTCGGCCATCCGCAACCAAAGCCTGGCGGAGGCGCGGTTGCCGGTGGGCGGCGCCACCCAGGAGCACTATCATCCGCAGGCTGAGGAGATCTATTACATCACCCACGGGACTGGCCGGATGCGCATCGAGGGAGAGGTCCGCGACGTGGTTGCTGGCGACGCCATTGCCATTCCGCCCCGCCAGAAGCACAAGCTCTGGAACACCGGCTCCGTGCCGCTCCGTTTGCTGTGCTGCTGTGCCCCGGCGTATGAACACAGCGACACGATTATCACGGAAGGCAGCGGGTCCCTTTAAGTGAACTCCCCATCAGAACAACCGCTCAATCTCCATTCAAATCCGGATACGGGTTCAGACCAAACCAGCGGCGGCTGTCTTTGCCTTGCGACTGCACGGCGAGGCGGCACGGTTTTCCGGGCTCGAGCCGGTCCGCCGGGACCGTGAGATAGAACAGGCCGAGAGCATCTTCCGGCAGGTTTTTCTCCGGCGCAAAGGAGAGCCTGGCGTTGCCGCCGGGCGCCAGCCAGGTGTGGCCTTCGGACGCGACGTCGAAGGTCAACAGTTCGCGGCCGTTCACGAGGAGCACGAAGCCGGGAGTTTGGGGCTGGGACTTCCAGCCGAGGCCGCCAGAAAAGACAAAGGTGGCCCGCGCCGCGTTCCAGCGCGCAGGGACGGGAGCGGTTTCCCATTCGAGCGAGCGGCCAGGTTCCAGTTGGCGGCAGACGATAAGCGGGGCGCTTGCCTCGCGGTAGCTCGGGTAGTCGGCGCGCTCGGAGTTGGTGCTAAGCAGGCGCGCGAAGCCGGGAAGGAACGGACCTTCGGGCACAGGTGTGTCGGCAATGCGTTGATTGAGGAAGGAAGCGGGCAACGCGGTTTTGGGCTGCGGGAAGGTGGCGGCGTATTGGATTAGTTGGACGAGCAGCCAGTCTCGCTCGGGCATCGTGGGATTCGGTTCCAAACGCAAGCCGCTGACCAGGATCGAGCCGCGGCCGACGCTGGCTTCGAAGAGTAACGCTTTGTTACGGCACAAGGTGTGAACATCCAGCGCCCGGATTAAGACCGGTTGAGGGTTTGCGGATGAATCGGGACGTCGTTGCGCTCCGGGGACGGGGGTGGAGAATTGCTGAAGGAAAGGGACTTCATCGAGCAGATAGGCCTGAGCGCCTTCGAGCAGATGGTACCAGCCAAGGTCGCACCAGCCGTCCGGTGCGATCGCACGGGTGGCCGGGTGCGGATAGACGACGGTGCCGGCGTTGCAGTCGGTGTCGCTGCCGAGCCACCAGGCGGATTTGAAACGGTTCGGCACGGCGGGGAAGATGCGGCGGGGCGAGAGACAAACGAGGCTGGCGCCAGCCTCGACAGCCTGGAGCATGGGCAAAGTCGGTTGGCGTACCACGAAGACAGCGCGGGTGGGCAAGGGCTCGCCCACGGGGAGCGGTTTTGCCCCGAGATGGCGCAGGAGGGGGAGCAGGCTGGAGCTGGCGAAGAGGGTTGAGGGGAGGAGGCTGTCTCGCTTCTCTGGGGTTCGGTTGGAGGGGAGCTTCGATGTTTCTTCTGGCTCGCGTTGGGGCCGTGAACCTTGCAACAGCCAGGGGCCACCTCTCCCCTGTCCCCTCTCCCCCAGAGGCGGAGAGGGGGAGACAGCGTGGCCGCCAGTTTCTTCAGAGCCCCGGCTGCTTTCCTCCTCGCCTCGCCCGGAGGAGCGGGGCACGGGGAGGAGGCCATCGCTCTCGCTCTGAGAAAGGTTCGTGGAAAGGTCTGCGGGACGGGCGGGGTAAATCCAGGCATACCAATCATTCTGAGAACGGAGACCGCCGGCCTGAAGTTCGGCCGAGATGACGAGCTTCTCGGGTTGGGATAGTGGCGGCGGGGTGACGCGCACGACCGCAGCTTCAGACAGTTCGCCTTGAGGGGCGGCCGCATCCCGGAGCCGGTCTTTGGCGAGTGTCCGTTTGCCGAGGCTGACGGTCCAGCGGAGGTTGGCGGCACGAATCGGGGCGGGTGAAAAGTTGGATATGAGGAGCTTGAATTGGAGCGGCTGAGAAGAGCGAGCGGTTAGGGGCAGGCCCTCCTGGAGGAGCACGACGGGGGCGTTGAATCGGCGAACGGCGGCTGAGGGGATGGACTTGGGACGAAAATAGGCGTCCACGAGGCCGTTAGCACCGGTCCAGTAATCCTGAAACAGCCACCAGGTGTAGCCGGAAATGAGGGGATTATGACGCAGGTCTTCGAGATTCAACTTGTGGGCGAGGTGGTAAAGTCGCTCCGAGTTCCGGGACCATTGGTCGGCCTCGGCCAACAATCCCATTTTCTGCAGCCGGGCGCGATAGGGGGTCAGCCAGAACGGTTTGAAGTTGTCCTTGAATTCCTCGATGAGGTCCAGCCGGGGCACTGTGACGTAATTGGCGGTCTCGTGGGACACGACCGGCTTTTTGGGGACGGCGGCGAACCGGTGTTTGTCCGGTTTATCCAGCGGCAAGGCGAATTCGTCAAACTGCACGGAAAAGAAATCGAGGGTGCCGCGGTCGGCATCCGGGCCGAGGAACGCGCCGCTGAGGCCGTCGCTGTCGATGACGAGCCGCGCGGGGTCCAGTTGTTTGGCGGCGCGATACAGGTTCGGCGCGAGGGGGAACGAGTCATACATTTCGTTGGCCATGGACCAATCGAAGATCGACGGGTGGTTGCGCAGGCGTTTGATAGCGGCGGCCCACTCTGATTCATACAGGTCGAGCGCCGGGCCCCGGGCTTTGTCGTAATATTCGCGGTAGGCGATGGGGAACTCAGCCGAGATGAGCATCCCGACTTCGTCCGCCGCTTCGTAGTACTCGGGAAGCAGAAGATGGCTATGGTGACGGACGAAATTGAAGCCATACTGTTTGATGAGCTTCAGCCGCTCGAGGTAAAAGGCTTTGTTCGCGGGCGGCGCCATTGTCTTCGGGTAGATCGCGTCGTCCCCATAGCCGCGAAGAAAGAGCTTTTGCCCATTCAGGTAAAAGTGCGGGCCTTCGACCCTGATTTCGCGCACGCCAAACGGCGTGTCGACGCGATCGAGAACGTCGCGGGCAGAATCGGCGGCCAGTTCCAAACGCGCGAGGTACAGGTTGGGCGAGTCACAGGACCAGAGTTTGGCATTGGGGATCTGGGTTTCGAAGCGCACGGCGCCGTCGTTCAGCGGTGTGCCGCTCACCGCGGTGATTCGACGGCCTGACCCGGAGCGAATCTCCAGCCGGACATGTCGCGCCCGAGCTTGATCACCAGCGACCCGAGCAGTCACGACGCAGCCAGGTGGCGAGAGCCGCGGCTGAACAAAGACGTCTTCGAGCCAGGCGGCATCTCGTTTTTCGAGCCAGACGTGCCCCCAAATGCCGCCCCAGGGCGTAAACATGGCGTCGATGATGTCGACGCAGCCGGTCAGGCAATCCTGGTCCCAGTGTTGCTTGCCATCGACACAAATGGCCAACGTCGCTGTCGCGTTGGTACGGGCAGCCTCCGTTAGATCGAATTCAAAGGGTGACAGGTAGCCGAGGTGCGAGCCCAGGAAGATGCCGTTGAGCCAGAGCTCCGCGGAGCGGTGCACACCACCAACACAGAGGAAAAGGCGCTGGCCGGGCGCGAGTTTGGGCAGTTGAAGCTCGCGTTGATACCAGGCTTTGCCTTCGTAATGATGCCATAGCTTGTCGCTTTCGGAACCGTATCCTTGAGCCTGCCAGGCACCGGGGACATCGACACGGTTCGTGAAGAAAGTGGCGCGGCTAAACCATCGTTGACTGGTTCCCTCGTCCTTTGGGTCTAATCGGAAGCTCCATTGGCCGTCGAGGGAGACAAAGTTTCGGGCGGCTCGGCTGTTGGTCGCCAGACAGAGCAAGGCGGCAACGAGCGCGCATCTGCAAAAGGTGGTGAGGTTGTTCATAGGGTCAAGAGAATGTCGGGCCTGATCGGAAGGCTATGAGCGTGGATGGAAACTCGCCCGGTGAGGGCACCGGGCCTACAGGTCGATGAAATGCCGGGCGTTTTTTGTAGGCCGCGTGCCCTCACGCGGCGGCTTTTGGCATTTTCCGGACACGCCCAAAGCGCCGAGTAAATGGGTAGTGAGTTCAAGCAGCCCAAAAGCCCGTCAGGCTCAACGCGGCAGTGATGATTGCGGCGATGAGCTGTGTCCAAGGGACCCAACTCAGGTGGCTCCCGGCAACCTGATAATAATCCTTCGTAAAGGCACGTCCCGTCATCCCGCGATACACGCCGGTCTTCAGAGCCAGGCCTGCAGCAATTAGGGGGAAGATACAGAAAACCGCACCCATGAGGAAAGAGCCTTGCGCATCGCTCAGGCGACGCGAATGTTCATGCACCCAGAACATTGCCGCCACAAATAGCAGCGCGGTAGCCACGTAGGCTATGGGGTAGCCCCAGCTTAGCCGACCCAGACCCGGACATCGCGCGGTGAGTTCAGCCAGGCTCAGTCTCGGCAGACGGCGTTGCACATGCACCAGGGGCAGGATTGAATTCAGCAGAGACGCGAACCAGAGAAGCAGTCCCGCCAGCACTGGCCAGTTGGCGAGCCACCATTCAAGGTCCTGCTGCCACCGTTCCATGCGGAGTGGAATGGCAGAAGGCCGGCCATGTTGTCAAGCCGTGCGTTCGGGCTGGTGTGCAGCGAGCCAAGGTCATCGGAGTTTGAGACTTGCGGGCACCAGGAACGGATCTATTCTCGCGGATAAGGATACCCTAATGAGAAAATCGCTTTATCTCTGGGCCGCAGTGCTTGTTTGCGCCGGATTGGCCGCCGGCGTTTGGCTGGACAGGAAGTTCTTCATCCGTTCCCCGTCGAGTGCCGGCGCGCCCGGGAAAACGGCGGGAGAGCGAGTTTCAGATGCGGGGGGTGTGGGGACATTCGGGACTAACGCGAAACCGGCTTCCGCTGCAAACGAAGAGCCGCGAGTCCTTCGGACCAGGAACGGGGCAGCGGACACATCGCCGCGGGCGCTTCAGCAGGCGGCGGCGCGCCAGGTCAGCGAGGCGTTGGAGCGTGGGGATTTTGCCGAGGCTTTTTCAATAATTGCACGCATGCCGCCCGGCCAGGCACGAGTGGCTGCTTACCAGAACGCATTTTCAAAATACGCGGCGGCAGACCCGGTTGCGGCGGTGAAGGCAGCCGCTCAACTGCCGGACGCATACACCCGCGAGCAATCGCTGCAGGCTGCCGCGGCGGAGTGGGTCAAAAGCGACCCCGCCAGCGCGTTCTCGTGGGTCCAACAGGTGAGCGATTTGAACCTGCAGCGCAACCTTCTCCAGGGCATGGTCGGCAGTTGGGTCAAAGCCGATGCGCCGGCCGCGGCGGCTTTTGCGGAACAATTGCCCTCTGGCCGGTTGAAAAATGAAGTGATGGGGCTGGTGGCATCCCAGTGGGCCCGAACCGACCTGGAAAGCGCGGCAAGCTGGGCCAAGAGCCTGCCCTCAGGTTCAGGGCAGCGGGAGGCGATTCGGCGGGTCACCTACCAAATGTCGGAGCTCAACCCGGCCAATGCGGCCGAGTTGGCAATCACGCTGCCTCCGGGCGCCGTGCGAAATGAACTCATCAGCACGGTCGCCTCGCGCTGGGTGGATAAAGACATGAACAGCGCGATCAAATGGATGCAGCAACTCCCCGAGGATAAAGACCGGCAGACCGCGTTGAGCCAGGTCGGCTATCGATGGATGCAGACCGATTCGCGAGCCGCGATGGATTACCTGCAAGGCTTTTCCGAGAGCTTCAAGTCGGACCTGCTTTCGCGGGTAGCCAGCCGGTGGGGCAGCACGGATCCGAATGCGGCGGCGGCCTGGGCTTACTCGCTGCCGCTCGACCAGACGCGAGACCGGGCGCTGGCGAGCATCGCCTCGAGTTGGGCCATGAATTCGCCCCAGGAAGCAGCGCAATTTGTCAGCGGGCTGTCGCCCGGCGAAGCGCAGAACAATGCGGCTACTGCCGTGTTGTCGCAGTGGGCGAATTACGATCCCGAACAGGCGGCGCAGTGGGCCTCTTCGTTCCCGGAGGGCAGGTTGCGAGATAAGGCGTTGCAGCAGGTGGCCCAACAATGGGCCGCCTATGCCCCCGCCGAAGCCGTTCCGTGGCTGGAGTCGCTGCCGCAGGGAAACTCCCGCGACCAGGCGATCGCAGGCTTCGCCACGGCACTGGCCTCGACCCGCCCGGAGATGGCGGTGCAATGGGCCGAAACTATGAGTGACGCGCAGTTGCGCACGAGAAAGCTGGAGGCGGTGGCGCGCACTTGGCTTCGCTCCGATCAATCTGCGGCCAGGACCTGGATCGCCCAGTCGGACCTTCCCGACGACAGAAAACGGCAGTTGCTGGGCTCGCCAACCCCACCACGCCGCTAAACCGGCGGCGATTCTGGCCCGCCCATGAACAGACGCTCTGCCGCTCCGTCGTTCGTACTGCTGACTCTTTGGCTCGCGCCAATCGCGCCCGCCCAGCAGACGCAAGACCGGATCCCGCAGTACCGGACAGAGACGAACATCCTGTATCGAACCGGCGCACATCTGACGGAATACACGAAAGAGCGTTGTCGTCTGGATGTCTATTACCCGGCCGGCACGAACGATTTCGCGACGGTTGTGTGGTTCCATGGCGGTGGGTTAACCGGCGGCAACCGTTCCGTTCCAGAGGCGTTAAAGGGGAAAGGGATTGCGGTGGTCGCGGCTGGCTACCGGCTCAGCCCCCAGGCAAAATCTCCGGCGTATATCGAGGACGCCGCGGCGGCGGTGGCGTGGACATTTCGCAACGTTCACAAGTACGGCGGCTCGACCAACCGGATCTTTGTGAGCGGCCATTCAGCGGGAGGTTATCTGACGATGATGGTGGGCTTGGACAAACGCTGGCTGGCGGGCCAGGGCATCGACGCCGACCAAATCGCCGGCCTGGTTCCCTTGAGTGGGCAGTGCATAACACACTTCACGGTGCGAGCGGAACGGGGCATCAGGGATACGCAACCGGTGATAGACGACCTGGCGCCACTGTATCACGTGCGCAGCAACGCTCCGCCGCTGATGTTGATCACGGGGGATCGCAACCTGGAATTGCTGGGGCGCTACGAGGAAAACGCCTACCTGTGGCGGATGATGAAGCTGGCTGGCCACCCCGACACCAAGCTCTACGAACTCCAGGATTTCAATCACGGACAAATGGTGGAGCCGGCCGCTCCACTGCTGCTGCGGTGCCTGCGAAAGCATTCGGCTGCAGGTAGCGCGAGTCCCTGAACTGCGGCCCCAGAACTTCGTTAGCGCAAGGCCAGCGAGGCGGGAAAGGGCCAAACGACTGACAGGGAGGGTGCCCTGCGGCCTTGCCCAGGCGTTATATCTTCACGAACGTCCTTGTGCGGAACATCCAAAACAGCAGCAGCCAAACGACGACGACGGCCATTGACGCCTCGACGAACCCGTCCCAGGGCCGGATGCGCGGCAGCAGGCTGCCGACGAAGATGTTCCCGATCTGGCGGAAACTGAAGAGCATGGTCGCGGCATACACGGCGATCGAATTCATCCCGATCACGGTGAAGAAGAACGCCCATCGACGATACTGTTTCACGTCGATGATCCAATAGAACAGCGCCAACATCAGGAAGCCGATGCCCCCGCTGATCAGCACGAATGAACTGGTCCACAGCAGCTTGATGATCGGGAACACCAGGCTCCACAGCAGCCCAAGCGCGACGCACGCCGCGCCGGCACCGGCGAGCGTCAGCACTTTGGTATTCCCGGGGGAGGGCGACATCAACACACGCCCGGCGAACACTCCCAGCAGCACGGAGGAGGCAAAGCCCAGGTAGCTGAGGAACCAGGTATTCTCGCCAAAGTGAAACCGGCCGAGCACAAGACGGTCGATCCAGGTCGCCAGGTTGCCGTCCGGCATTAGCACGCCCGCGCCGATACCCGGCACGGGAATCAGTTCAAGCAATGCCCAATACACGAGCAGAAAGACGCCGATACTGGCGGCCTGCATCTTCGGTCGTAGTTCGAGGGCAACGGCAAAGGCGATGAGGTAGCCGGCGGCGATTCCATGGAGCACGCTGTAACAAGGGCGCAGCCTGGAAAAATCCCACTCCAGGAGCCGGCCTTGCAGGATCATTCCGAGCACGAAGAGAATGATCGCCCGGCGCACTGCATGGAGGTAGAGACTGCGTTTCGGCGCTCCCGCCGCTTTCCGTTTTTCGATCGAGAGCGGGATCGACACGCCCACTATGAACATAAACACCGGCCAGATCAGGTCCCAGAAGTGCAGCCCTTCCCAGCGCACGTGCTCGAACTGCGGTCGCAGGGTTTCCAGGGGGCCGCCCACCGCCCTGGCCAGCCCGGTGAAGATGGCGCCACCCCCGATGATCCAAAACATGTCGAAACCGCGCAACGCGTCGAGCGACATCAACCGACCGGGCGGGGCGGCAAGTGGAGGTCTTGTCTCGCTCCGTTCATTTGCAGGGATGGGGTTCATCGCGCGGTTGTGTTTGAGCGGATAGATGGCACGAATGGAGGCGGCGGATGCGGCCTATAGGCGAGCGGGCGATGGTCCGGGCGGGGCGTCAGGCAGGTGATGGTCAAACCAATCGGCCATAATCTTAACCTCTTCGAAAATGGTGAGCCAGGGGTGGCCGCCGCCTTTCTTGACGATGAGTTCAGGTGAACCGCCTGCTGCTTTGAGAGCGGCGACCATTTTCTGCGACTGCTGCAAGGGCACCAAGGGGTCGGCGTCGCCGTGGATGAGGAGGAAGGGAATCACCGGCGCTTTAACCAGGCGCGCGGGGGAAACATCGCGGGCCCGGTCCTTGATCTCGTCGTCGGAGTGGCCTTTGGCGCCGCCGAGAAAAAGCAAATCGCCCAGCAAGGCGGGATCAGCCAACCGGCCGTCCCAGTCCAGGAAATCGGTGGGCGGGAAGAAAATGGCGGCGGCTTTGACGGTTGTGCTGTGGCGGAGCAGGGGGTTTTTGGCATCGGGCGTTCCTTCCTGCGGGGTTACCGCGGCCAAGGTCGCCAGGTGACCGCCCGCCGAGGCGCCGGTGATTCCGAGTCGTTGCGGGTCGATTTTGTATTCCGAGGCGTGTTCTTTGACATAACGGATGCCGGTCTTGACGTGTTCATCCATTTCGAGAGCGGTGTAGCGAGGGCGGGAGCCCGGACGAATCGCGAAAACGGTGTACCCGCGCGAGCAGAAGATTGTGTACAACTGTGCGAGGGCGTGATCACGGATCTTGCCGCGGTCAGAATGGTACGCGCCGCTAACCACGTCGATGATACCGAGTCCGTTGGGCTTTTCTTTGGGGACGAAGACATCCATTAAGAGCCCAGTGCCATAGACCTCGCCATAGACCACGTCGGTTTTCTGTATATAGGGGAAAGGTGAAGTACTCTGGGCCAGGAGAGCCGGGCGAGTCAGGAGGCCGAAGGCGATCCATGCAAGCAGAAAGATGTTTGTTTTGTATCCGCTCAGTCTTGAGTCGGAGCGCCGATTTTTAATCGGCTTAAGCTCACTGACGGCCGCGTGTAAGCCGAGTGCAACTCGGCGCTCCGACCCAAGACTGAGCCGATACTTTGTTTTCATTGTGATTGAGGTGCGTTGATCGAGCGGGCTGTATTTGCGAGAGGCAGTTGCAGGCAGGCGGCTTCCTGGTCGGTCCGGGCCAGGAGCAGAGCGCCGGAAAGGGCGATCGGGTTCCAGGTCTTTCCGTGAAACACCCGGAAGCGGTGGAGTTCATGAGGCGCGTCGGGCGCTGGTTGGAGCAGCACCAATTCGCCGCCCTCGTCCATTAGGAGCAAGAGGTCGTTTACGAGGAGGCCCTGGCCATGCCCATAGCGGCCTTCCTTCCAACGCTGCGAGCCATCCTTCAGGTCGAGGCACGCCAGCACGCCGTCATCCAGGCCGTAGAGGAATCCGTCGCGCTGGACGAGAGTGGCGAACTTGGATTTCATTTTTTTGGATTGCCAAACCGGGGCGGCGCGCAGGCCAGTATCAAGGCCGGTGATTTCGAGCAGGATGCTGCCCACGCCATAGGCACTGGAGAACAGAACGCGGTTGGGACCGACGACGACGGGGACCGACACCTGCGGTTGACCGATCCCCCAAGGGTATTCCCAGAGGACCTGGCCTGAGATGGCATCGTGGGCGGAAATCGCCCGGGAGTTGAAAGCGAGGATCTGGCGGCGGCCGGCGAGCGTGGCGAGAAAGGGCGAACTGTAGCTGATCCACTGGTTGCCGGCCGACCACTCGAGCCCGCCCGTGTCGGCCCCGTAAGCGAGTAGAGACCGGTCGGGCGAACCGCCGGCGCAGACAACGACCTTTCCGTCAAAAACGAGCGGCGAGCCGGCAAAGCCCCATTCCGGCACACGGCTATTGGCGTCCTCGACGAGGTTGTGAGTCCACAAGAGCTTGCCGTCTGTGGCATCGAGGCAGTTGAGAATGCCCGTGGCACCGAGCGTGAAGACCCGGTTGCTGACGACGGTGGGAGTGCAACGGGGTCCTTCGCCGGCGAGAGCGGTCTGATAACGTGCGGGGTCGGCATGGGTCCAGAGCAGCCTGCCGGTGGAGAGGTCGTAGCTAGTGGCGCATTCCCCTTCGGGGCGCTGTTCCTGGGTGAAAGCGCGGCGGCCGACGATCGCCCAGCCGGACCAGGCGGCGCCGACGGGTTGCCGCCAAAGAACGCGGGGCGGGTTGGCGAGCCAGTCGGGTTCAAGGGGGTGGTCCGAAAGAACGGCGGTTCGATCAGGGCCAAGGAATTGGGGAAAATCAAGGGCCGGGGGGATTTCCGCCGGCGCCGAAGGCGCTGGGATTTGAGCCGGGAGCTCGAACGCGGGGCGCGTTGCCCAGCGGGGTTCCAGGATGGGGAGGACGTCGCCGCTGAAACCGCGAACGCGGAACAGGGCTGCGGCGAGAATCACTGACCCGACGACGAGGGCAACGCCCGCGAGACGGAGTTTGCGGGGCGTCCGGGAGAGGGCGCACCACCAAACAAAAAGCAGAACAAAGGAGATCAGGAAAACGGCGAGTGTCCCGAGGGTATGCTGCTGGAAGGACCAATCTTTATGGGCACGCACCCATGTTGAAGCCGCGGCGCCCAGGCCGAGGATGACGGCGGCCGGCCACCAACGGAGGCCTTTCCTGGGCGGTGTATCCTGCGCGGACTGAGACATTGTCGAGGGTCATTAAAAACCACCGGCGCACCGCCTACAACCCAGAAGGAGGTGAATCCACGGAGCACGGGGTACCCCGCCAGCAGCTGGCCGAGCCGTGAGACGAAGCCTTCAAAGGCGGTGTTGTAGGCGCGGACGCTCGGGGGCAGGCTCGTTTTTTCGCAAGGTGCTTACAAAACGCCGCCGCATCTGTAATTGCGGCGGGCGACCTGGTTTGGCAAGGTCTCGGTGAATTCAGTAAAAACATGAAACCACTTGAAGAGAACGAAATTTTCCAGAACCTCAGCGGATTCCTGAAAACGCGGGGTATCCAACTGAAGAAGGGAAGCTATGCGCAAGGCATTCAAAAGAGCTGCGCATTGCTGACAAACGCCATCAATCTCGGCCAGGAGGGTTTGGGACGCGCCAAGGTTGAGGTGGACAAGACCGTGGAGCACATGCGGAAGGTGATTCACGAAAAGACGGCACCGAAACCGCCAGTCATGCCGCGGGCGGCGGCTCCGGCCGCGGAAGAAAAAAAGGCGCCTGCGGCGAGCGCCAAAACCAAGGCGGCCAAAGCCACACCCCAGAAGCGGAGCAAGACACGGTCGTAGCCAGCCAAGGATTAGCGCTGCCAATAATGGGTGTGGCCGCGGAGGTAGTAGCCTGACAGCGTAATCTCAACTCAACGCAAAAAGCCCCCTGTCCATGAACGGTTCGACAAGGGCCTCCTCTCCCCAGCCCTCTCCTCCTGAGGAGGAGAGGGAGACACGCGCGCGCAGTCTTAGGTTCAGGGGTGCGAAGAGTGATAGTTCGTTTTGCGGAATTCGCTCCTTAGCTCTGTGCTCCTCACAAGGCGAGGGAGCCTAACGCGCCGGCTGGCAACAGGACCTCCTTGCCGGTGCGTTAGCCCAGGGGGTCTTGCTCGACCGCCCGCTGGCGTTGTTGGATCAGGAAATCGCACCAGGCGTCCAGGCCCTGGCCTGTCCGGGCGGAGGTATCGAATACGCGGGCCTTGGGTGCCACCCGACGGAGATTCGCCATCAGGGCGTCGCGATTGAAGCCGCAAGCCTGGGCGAGATCCGCCTTGCTGATGATCACCACGTCGGCGGCCTGGAACATAGGCGGGTATTTCAAAGGTTTATCCTCGCCTTCGGTGACGGAGAGAAGGACCACTCTCAGGTTTTCGCCGAGATCGTAAGAAGCCGGGCAGACGAGGTTGCCGACGTTTTCGATTATCAGGAGCTGGAGGCCGGTGAGGTCGAGTTGTTTCAAGGCGCGGGCGATCATCTCCGCTTCGAGGTGGCAAACTGTGCCGGTGGTGATCTGAACGACCGGGGCTCCGGACTCACGCAAGCGCCGGGCGTCGTTATCCGTGGCCAGGTCGCCGACGATGACGCCGGCTTTGAGGTTGGGACGCAGCGATTTTAGAGTTTCCTGGAGGAAAGTTGTTTTGCCGGAGCCGGGGGAGGAGAGGACGTTCAGGACCAGGAGACCGCGGGCGTGGAAAAAGCCCCGATTTCGTTCAGCGAGCCGGTCGTTTTTGGCGAGAATGGCCTGGCGGACTTCGATGGTCCTGCGGGTAGCGTCGGTCTCGTGTTCGTGGGTATGGGAGTGAGTATGAACGTGGTCGTGCTCCTGCTCGTGCCCATGCTCATGGTGATGCCCATGATCGTGGGGATGCACATGATCGTGCTGCTGTCCTTCGCTGTGGCTATGCTCATGGTGAGCGCTTATTCCCACCGGGTTTTCGCCGGGCAATCCACATCCGCATTCTTTACACATCAGTCAATCTCCAAGGAAGCAACCTGCAACTCACGGCCGGCACGCAGTTCAGTGCTCGGTATGCCGCACCGCGGGCATTCGGAAAACAAATCGTCCGCGCCAAACTCGCTCGCGCAGGTCGCGCACCAGAAGCGAGCGGGGACGTGTTCGATGGCCAACTCCGCGCCGTCCGCCGCGGTGCCGGTGGCCAGGGCCTCGAAAGCGAATTGTAGCGCCTCGGGTACTACACCGCTCAACGAGCCGATGCGCAACCGAATGGCCAACACGCGCTGGGCGCCCGCCTGGCGGGCGGAATCCAGCGCCAGGGCGAGCGCGTTTTCCATGATTGACAATTCGTGCACACGAACCACTGACGCGCCCCGAAATTTCGGGGCGATAACCAACCAGACAACGTACGGCCGGAGCGTAGGCGTGACAACTGGTTTTTGGGTATCGGCTCAGTCTTGGGTCGGAGCGCCGATTTATAATCGGCTTAAGCGCACCGACGACCGCGTGTAAGCCGAGTGCAACTCGGCGCTCCGACCCAAGACTGAGCGGATACGTTTTTGGGCCGCTTGCGAAACTGGCGTTCGGGGTTAAGGTCTCGGCGTGAAATTCGTCTGGGCGCTGCTGGTGTATTTGCTAATGGGGTTCTTCCTCGGGTGGGGTATCCTGCTTACAGTAAGGGGGAACCCCTGGCTTCTAATAGTTGGCTTCCTGACCTATGCGGTTGTGTTTGCGAAGGTAGGATGCCTGCCGAAAAAGAGCCACTGATACGGGAGGCAAGAGTAAGGGATCCGTTACGGCCTGAGTCCGCTTTGACCCCAATACCGGTTGCAGGTTGCTGGTTTCAAGTTGCGGGTTGGCAACGGACGTCTCGAACAGCTTTCAACCCGCGACCAATTGATGCTGAACTTTTCTTCCGACGGGAGCGGGAGGGGCCGGGTTACCTCGGGTTTTGAGGCTCATGAATTCAGGTAACGCGCCAGAATCGGAGCCAGTTCGCGCCTGGTGTTGGCGGGCCAGAGTTTTTTGTCGGTCATGATGGCATTCTGAAGGGCGTGGTGACACGGCCAATTCGGTTCGGGCGGGATTTGGGGCACGACTTTGGCGATAATCATTTTGGCCGCAGCGGCGTTCCTGGTGAGGTTGGCGATGATCAGGTCAACGGTGACATGCGCTTCATCCGCTTTCCAGCAGTCGTAATCGGTGATCATGGCCATCGTGACGTAAGCGATTTCTGCTTCGCGGGCGCACTTGGCCTCCCCCAGGTTTGTCATGCCGACGATGTCATAGCCCAGCTTTCGATTTGTGAAGGACTCCGCGCGGGTGCTGAAGGCCGGTCCTTCCATATTCAGGTAGGTGCCTCGGTCGTGGACCCTGATTTTGAGGCTGCGAGCCGCGCACGACACAATCTGCCGCAACTCCTCGCAAACCGGGTCCGCGAAGGCGACGTGGGCGACGATGCCACGCCCAAAAAAAGTGTGGGCGCCGGATTGTTTGGTACGGTCAACGAACTGGTCGGGCAAGACGATGTCGCAGGGTTTGTACTTCTCCCGGAGAGAGCCGACGGCGCTGACGCTGATGATCCAGGCGACGCCGAGTTTCTTCATCGCCCAAATGTTCGCGCGGTGGTTGAGCTCCGAGGGGAGTATTCGATGGCCGCGGCCATGGCGCGGCAGGAACACGACGCTGCGGCCGGCCAACTCGCCGGTCAGCAGAGCATCGGAGGGGGCGCCAAAAGGGGTGCTGATACTGACCCATTTTTGTTTGGTAAGGCCCTCGATTTGGTAGAGCCCGGTGCCGCCGATGATGCCGATTCGGTGTTGAGACATGCGCGGTTTATACTCGCGGGGCCAGATGGGGGCCAGAAGTTTTCGCGGCTTGCGAAGGGTCAAAATCCCGCAGCCGCGCCTATCTGGCGGAAGTAATTGACATAGAAACGAACGATAAACCAGGCGATGAGCAGGACGACGACCAGGTAGAGCAGGCGGGGCGTCCATTGGGCGAAGGCACGCAGTTTGCGGGTGCCCTCCTCCTGGTAGTAGTGGTGCAAGCGGCCGAGTGTTTCGTCGAGCTGGCCGCTGAGTTCGCCGGTCGCATATTGATTGGCGAAAACTTCAGGAAACCGGCCGGAGGCTGTCAGGGCTTCCGCGGGAGTTTCACCGGCCTCAACCAACGGCCGCCAGGCGAACACAGTGCGGCGCAAGGCGGGCGAACCGCTGGCGGTGGCTGCGAGTTCCCACGCTTCGATGATGCTCACACCGGCGCTCAACAGCGCTTCGAGCGCAGCGGCGAGGCGTCCCAGTGCGAGGTAGCGGCGGGCGGTTCCCAGCATCGGTACGGGATGGACCAGGCGTTCTACCACGGCGCGCCACGGTTCGCCGTGGGCGCTCTGAGCGACGTAGATCCCGAGGCAGACCAGTACGTAGATCGGCACCAGCACGACCGCGATCTGCACGGCTCCCAGGGTCCAGTTTTGGGACCCGACCACGCTGACGAAGGAGAACACCAGGACGGCGAAATGGAGCATGAACACCGGGTAGGCCAGGTCGGTGATCAGTTGGCCGGCAATTCGCGCGCGGTCGGCGTAATATTCGGCGAGGAGCCGGAAGCAGGCATCGAGGCGACCACTTTGTTCGCCGGCTTGCAGGAGGGCGAGGTCGAAGCCAGGCAGCCAGGAGCCCAGGCGTTGGATGGACTCGGTGAAAGTCAGGCCATCGTTCAGTTCGCGGAGGATGGTGGTGATGGGCTGGTGATAGGACCTGGCGGGGGGATTGCGGCGGAGTTGCTCGAGAGCGGCCGGCAGGGAGATGCCGGCGGCGGTGAGTTGGCCGAGTTGGTGGTAGAACTCAGATCGCCGCCGGAACTGGCCCGGAGTGAAAGTCAGCGGCATGGAGGAGCGATGGGGTTTGGTTTCATATGCCGTCGAGGCCCTTGAGATAGGCGAGGATCAGATCGGGGAGGTCGCGGCTGTAGCCGCCTTCGAGGAGCGAAAAGACCGGCACGCCGAGGTTGCGGAACCGCCGGCCGAGCCAGTAGAAATCTTCGATTTCGAGCGTTTCCTGGGCGAGCGGGTCGTGGGCGTAGCAATCAAAGCCGGCGGAGACGGCGACGATTTCCGGTCTAAGCGACTCGAGGTGTTCGAAGGCGCTGGTGAGGACTTTGCGGTACTCGGTGCGCGGGGTATCCGGAGGCACTGGATAGTTGAAGCAATTGGGGCCGACATTGCGGGTGCCGGTTCCAGGATAGCAGGGCGATTGGTGGATCGAGAAGAACGAGGCGCCGGTGCGGTTAAGGAGAATGGACTCGGTGCCGTTGCCGTGGTGGACGTCGAAATCATAGACGGCGATCCGGTTCACGCCGGTGGCGAGGGCTTCGAGGGCGGCGATGGCGACGTTGTTCAAGTAGCAGAAACCCATCGCGCGAGACCGGGTGGCGTGGTGACCGGGGGGCCGCATGAGGCTCATCACGGGTTCGCCGCTGCGCGCGGCGGTCAACGCCGTAAGCGCGGCGCCAACCGAGGCGCGCGCGTAATCCGCGATGTCCGGGAAGAACGGGGTATCGACGTCGAAATCGCGCGGTTCAAGGAGGCGAGCGAGGTGCTCGGGGGAATGGGCGCGGAAAACAACGTCGCTGGCCGCGGGCCCAGGGGTTAGCCAGTCGATGGCCAATTCAGATTGGGCCCGCAGTTTTTCCAGCGTCGAGCTGATACGCTCAGGCCGTTCCGGGTGCCCCGGCTCCGAGTAGCCGAGGCAACGCTCATCCGTTATGATCTTCACCGATTAGCTGCTACCACTGGCGGACGCGATAAAAGCTCTGCGGTCCGCCCGCCGCAGGGTCCGCGAAGAGCTGCATCGCGCCGTTCCCGCGTACCCAGGAAATAGTAACCCAGGCAGCGGCCGGGAGCGAACTCGTCCGTTCGAAGGCATAGTTCTTCCCCACCACGGTTTGAACCCAGGTTCGGAATTGGCTGCCGTTGTAGGCGGCGCGGACCAATCCGGGCGCTTCGTCCGGACGGCCGAGCAAAACGACGGTGTGGGCGTCGCCGGCGGCCAGGGCGGTGACGTTCGTGAGCGAGGGCAGGAAATCGTACTGGCTATTCCAGTCCAGGCCCCAGCCGACGGCGGTGTGGTCGCGCCGCACCGCGAGGGAAAACTGGTTGCCGGCGGCGACGGCGACAATGTTCGTGGCGTCAGCGGGTGCGACGGTTTCGCCGAACCCATTGTATCCCCAGCCCAGGACGCTGCCGTCGGTCTTCACGCTGAGGCTGTGGAAAGTGCCGGCGCTGACATCGGCGACGCCGGTCAAACCCCAGGGGACGACCGATTGTCCGGAATAATTCCAGGCCGGGTCGGTGTTGCCGCCCCAGGCAAGAACGGTGCCGTCGGCCCGCAAGGCAAGCGTGTGGTCGCCCCCGGCGGCGACGGCGACGACGCCGGTCAAACCCGCAGGCACCGAAAGTTGGCCCAGGCTGTTGTCGCCCCAGGTTGCCAGTGTGCCATCGGTCTTGAGGGCAACGCTGTGTCGCGACCCGGCAGCGATCGCTGTGACGTTGGCCAGCCCGGCTGGCGGCGTTGCCTGGCCGGCGCTATTGTCGCCCCAACCGATGACCGTGCCATTCTCGAGCAAGGCGAGACTGTGAGCGCCGCCTCCCGCTACTGCCATGGCATTGGTGAGGCTTTGGGGGACGTCGAGTTGACCGGCCGAATTGTTTCCCCAGCCCAGGACGACGCCATCACGTCGAACGACGAGCGTGTGGTAGGCGCCGGCGGCGATAGCGATGACGTTGGTGGCTGAGAGAGTGGCGCCCGCCTGGCCGAAGATATTATCGCCACCAAGGACGACCGGCACAACCTCGAGCGCGGCGTCGGCGCTGATGATGGAGCCGAAGCTGTTCGTGACTTCGACGGAGTAACGGCCGACGTCAAATGGCCCGACACCGGCGATGGTGAAGTAGCTATTGGTGGCATCGGTAATGGGGACGGAATTGAAGCGCCATTGGTATCCCAAGGTTGGCGTGCCACTGGCGATGACGGTAAAGGTGACAGGGTTGGCGCCCAGGACACTCTGGTTGGTGGGCTGGGCTATGATGAAGGGCAAGGTGGCGCCTGGAATATAGGTGACCTGGTCCAGGAAGACGCCGTTGGTAAGGAACAATTCCCCGGAGGAATCGGTGTAGCTCCATTCGAAGGTGTGAGGCCCGGCGGGCAGATAGAATGTCTCATTCGTCCAGTCGCGCGGCCCGTACATCTGAGTGCCGTTGGTGTAGTCTTTGGCGGTAACGGTGAAGGTGCACAAACCGGCGTTGGTGGCGGAATTGATCTTCCACCAGAAGGACAACTGCCCCGGGCTGTTATTCGTGGCTTGCAGGTAGGTGCGCTGCGCGCCCGTGACGAAGAAGCTGCGCCCGGAAGCGACGCGATCATGGGAGAAATTGGTCTGACCGTACCAGGGCAAGTTGGTGTCGAGGAGCCAAACGAAGTTGCTGTTGTTGATCGCGAAAGGAAGGGGCACGCTGGGAATGACCGTGAGGCGGGCCACGGCGCTGGTGGAGGCGCCGTTGATGTCGGAGACCACAACCGAGTAGCCGCCGGCATTGGTGAGCTCGGCGGACAGGATGGAGTAGGAATTGGTGATGGCGTTGGCGATGTTGGTGCCGTCCTTGCGCCATTGGTAGCGCATGACTTCCGAGCTGGTGGCGTTGACGGTAAAGGCGGCAAACTGTCCCGCTACGACGGTCTGGTCGGGAGGCTGAATCCCGTTAATGAGTGGCCCGGATGGTTTGGCGTTGTAGACGACGAGCGCAAAATCCTGGTCCAGCGGCTCGGCGTTGTTAGGCACGCCATCGGAGTTGATGTCCGCGGCGGTGATGGTGATGGTGAAGGGACCAGAGTAGCCCGGGGGCAGGAAGACGCTTTCGACGTTATTCCTGGAGTCGGCGGAGCCGCCAGTGGTGGAGGTGGAGCCGCTGAAGACGTTGCCCTTGTAGCTGAAGTTGCCGAGAGTCACAACGAGGTCGAGGTCGTTGTTGTAGGCGGCGCCGGTGGTCGAGCCCGGGGCGTCGGACCAGGCGAGGGTGACACGGAAGGGGAGGCTCGAGTCGTTAATGGTACCGGTGAAAGTGCGGGTTTGGCCGCTGGCGGTGAAGGTGTCGGCCGCCAGTTGGTCGCGCAGGATCCGGCGGGCGCTGTCGAAAGCGAAACCGAGGTTCATTTCCCCCATGCCCTGGGCGTTGGACCAGAGGGAGTCGTTGGCGCCCTGACCCTTGAGGTGACGCGCGGAGTTGAGCAAGTAGGCTTTGGTCATGGCGGCGCTGGGGGGGCCGCCGAAGCGGTTGATGAAGAACTGGCGCACAAGGGCGGCGCCACCGGCGACGGCCGGGGAGGCGAAGCTGGTGCCGGTGCCGATGGTGAAGAACTCCTGGTTGGTGGGATAAAAGAGCAGGTCTTGAATGCTGCCGCAGACGCCCATGCCGTTGAGGACGAAGCACGGGTCGGCGGTTCCGGTGGGGGCGGGGTCCTGGGCCTGGGGCACGCCGCCGCTGACGCGAGTGCCGGGAGCGACCAGGTCGGGCTTGTGCCGTCCGTCGGCGCAGGGGCCGCGGCTCGAGGACCCCCAAATATCATTGGCGCTGTCCGCCTCGGCATCGAGAGTGCCGCAACCGTCAATGTCGCCAATGAATTGAACGTTTTCTGAGGCGCCGACAGTGATGACGTTTTTGGCGCTGGCCGGCGCGCCGACGGTCCTGGCGCCAAAATCGCCGTTGTTGCCGGCGGCAAACACGATCACCATTCCCTGGTTGCCGGCGGCGGGCACCGCGGACCCGGTGGGCTGGGCATCACGAACCAGCGCATCATATTGCTGCGAATCGACCGTGTAAGTGCCTGGGACCGACGAGCCCCAGCTATTGTTGCTGACGCGCGCGCCGTCGCGGTAGGCGCGGGATTGGAGGTTGGCAAAGTTGGGGTCAGTGAACCAGCCGTCAGGATCGAACACCATCGACGCGCCGATTCTCACGAATGGGCACACACCCAGCCCGGGGTGATAGCCCTGGTCATCCGAGAATGGAAAACCGAGGGTATCGTCATAGCCGCCGATGATGTGGCCGTTCAAAGTGCCATGGCCGATGC
Source organism: Verrucomicrobiia bacterium (assembly GCA_036524155.1). Taxonomy (GTDB): domain Bacteria; phylum Verrucomicrobiota; class Verrucomicrobiia; order Limisphaerales; family UBA8199; genus DATDCV01. Next base: position 19,422 of record DATDCV010000500.1, on the reverse strand, counting down.
AGTCATTACGCGCAAAGTTCCCCAAGCCTTCGATGCGATTATAGGCGACCCGGCTGGTGCCGGTCGCGTTGCCCTGCATGTGGAGGCCCGGATGATTTGGGTCGGTCGTTCCGTTGTCGAGGCCGGTGTCGGTGATGTCCACTACGAAGCCCGAGGAGGTGAACTGGGCCTGGGTGAAACCCTTGCTTTGGAGCCAGGCCAGATAGCCTGGACCGATGGGAACATTGCCTGCCAGGTTGCCGGCGATAATCTGGGCCTGGCGCTCGCAGTATCGCTGGTAGTCAAAATAGGGTTGGATCGACACGACGTCCGGCTGGAGGGCGAGGAGGGGCAGGCCTTCCGGGGCGAGGGCGACGACGAGGTTGACATAGTTCAGCACCAGTTCCTGTCTCTTGAGGGGGCGCAGCTTGAGCTGGTCCACCAACCGAAGTGTGGCGGGGTTGGCAGCAGGATCGGCCACAAGCTGGATGGCGAACTGGCTGGTGCCGATGTCGCGGGGCTGTCCGGCGGCGTCGACCAGCCTGGCGGCGGGATCAACTTTGTAGTCCGGAGCAAACGGAGCGTCCCATTGGATCAGTGGCATCCTGCCAGCAAGGGCCTGGAGCGCGGCAAGGGATGAGGCATCGCCGTAAACCAGGTAGGTATTGCGCGGGATGTAACTGACAATCCGCACGCCGGTGTCGAGCAGCGCGTTGCGCCAGGCCGGCTGGACCGGCCCGGCAAACTGGACCAGGTGGGTGCGTTTGCCGGCGAAAGCTCCGACGGTTTTGCGAAGGGCTTGTGTCTCCGGTTTGCTGGTGTCCAACCTGGCGGCGTTTAACAGAACCAGATTGTATTCATCCCGGGCTTCGACGCCTGCCAGGCCGGCGGCTGCGGTCGTCGGTGTGGCGCTTTCGTACAACGCATAGCTGCCGTAATCGGCGATTAAACGCGCCCCCGTGGCGGTTAGCTGTGCGCCGACCGCAGGGTCGTTGACCTGAAGCTTGTGCGCTGCGGGCGTATACGCCCCGCTGGCAACGAAGGTCGAAAGGGCCAGGCCAAATGCCAGTGCCGGGACCAGTGTGCCTGGGAAGCGGAGGCAGGCGGGATGACAGGAGCGAGTCTTTGAGTTTTGAAGCGTGAACATTTGAGTAGACATATCCAGCGCGCGAGAAGTGACTGTGACGCTCACGCGTGGCGCTACTAAAGAACCAGCGGCAGTTCGACGCAAGCGAAATCGTCATCCAAAATCAGGTGGGAAACCCTTAAGAGCGTGCGTGCGAAAAATGGCAACAGTGCTAGAATGCAATGGCAGTTATGGCAGTGCAAAGAAAAGAGCCCGAACGGCTTGCCCAGAGGCGGAAGCGCCTGGGCCGGCTCTGCGTAGTGGTTTTGGTCAGCGGGTTTGGGGTTGGATGGCTCGCGGGGAGCGGGTGCGCCTCGGGCCGGAAAGAGCCGAACTTGAACCTGGTGGCGCAAGCCTGGAGCGAGATTTCGAAGAATTATGTGGACCGTTCCGCCGTCGATTCAACCGAGCTGACCTACGGAGCGATCGGGGGCATGGTGGACGCCCTTGGAGACACTGGCCACAGCTCGTTTTTGACGCCTGAGATGGTCAAAGAACTGGGCAAGATGGAACGGGGGGAGTTCAAAGGGGTCGGCATCGAGATACAGTCAAGGAACGGACAGGTGGTCGTAGTGTCGCCGATGGACGGGTCGCCTGCGGAAAAAGCAGGGGTGCACCCCGGGGATGTGATTCTGAGAGTAGGGGGGCGGGATGTCGCCGACTGGCCGCTGAACCGGGTGGTGCAGGAGATAGCGGGCCGGCCGGGAACGAAAGTGACGCTGACTTTGCTTGAGCCGCGCACGGGTCGCGAGCGACAACTGACGCTGGTGCGTGCGTCGATCAAGCTGCACGAGGTTACCTGGGCCAGGGTCCCGGGGACGGACATCGCGCATCTGCGGCTGGCGACCTTTGACGCGGGGGTGACGCGAGACTTGCGCCGCGCGCTGGGTGAGATTCGTGACGCGGGGCTTGGTGCGATCATATTGGACTTGCGCAACAATCCTGGTGGCCTGCTGGACGAGGCGATCAGCGTCGCCAGCCAGTTCCTGGAGTTTGGCGACGTGCTGTTGACGAGGGACACGCGGGGGAAGGTGGAGGCGGTGGGGGTTGAGAAGGGGGGGATGGCTACCAGCATGCCGCTGGTTTTGCTGGTTAATGAAGGCTCGGCGAGCGCGGCAGAAATTGTCGCCGGCGCGTTACAGGACGGTCATCGCGCGCGGTTGGTGGGGCAAACGACCTTCGGCACGGGCACGGTGCTGGAGGAGTTTCGGCTTTCGGACGGCTCGGCCTTGCTGCTGGCAGTTCAAGAGTGGCTGACTCCTTCAGGGCGTTCGTTTTGGCACAAAGGAATCGTGCCCGACCTTCCGTTGCCTCTCTCGGGGGATGAGGAGGCGCTTTTTCCTGCAGCGGTGAAATCAATGACGCCACGACAACTCGAGCAAAGCACTGATCGCCAGTTGCGGAAAGCGATCCAGGTTGTTACGGAGGATCGACGGCAGCCGGGCGAGAACCCAGTGGTTCAGACGAGCGATCCATTGCCCGCTCGCCAGGCCGTGCGCGTGAGGTAGGAGGACGTTGAAGCGTTGAAACGTTGAAACGTTGAAGCGGTAAAGTGTTGAAGACTTGAGCTGCTTGAGGCAGGAGGGTCACAAGATGGAGGCGGCAGGTTTCAAGGTGCCTCCAGAAACAACAGGGCGAAGCACGTGGGAGTCATGGCCGGACTAGGCGGAAGAACATATTGCCGGACGCAGGTAACACTACTGTATTTCGCGTGCCGATCACTTTGCTTGAGCTTGTGACGGCGGTCCACTTCGCGGGGTCAAGGGTGGGGTTCTGTTCCAGGATTGCGGACGTCGGCGAGACCGGCCAGGAGAGAGTGACAGTGCCACTCGCAGCCTCGATCTTCAGATCCCCACCATTTTCCGAAGCCGCATTCACCAGGACGACGCTGTGTTTTCCACGGGCGGCAATCGCTGCGACATTCGTGAGACCCTGCGGGACTGAGCATTGGCCGGCGGTATTGAAGCCCCACACAACCAGCGAGCCATCCCTTTTCAAGGCCAGACTGTGGAGGTCCCCCGTAGCGATGGCCACGACGTTAGAGAGACCGGCGGGAACGTCACATTGCGCCAGTCCATACGCGCCCCAGGACACGACCGAGCCATCCGCGGTCAAAACGAGGTTGTGGTAACCGCCGGCTGCGATTGCTACCACACGGTTCAATCCCGGCGGGACGGCGGTTTGGCCATGGGCGTTATCACCCCAGGCGACCACCGTTCCGTCGGTTCGCAAGGCCAGGCTGTGATACATGCCGCCGGCGATCGCGCTCACCGAATTCAGGCCCGCGGGGACGTCACACTGGCCATTCAGGTTTGCGCCCCAGGCGACCACAGTGCCATCCGGCCTTAGCGCGAGATTGTGGACGGCTCCGGCGGCGATGCTGGTCACTATGCCCAGGCTGGCCGGGACCTCGGCTTGGCCGTAATCCCCCATTTGTCCCGGTGCAGGTCCCCAGGCGGTGACCTGGCCATCAGGCAACAGAGCGAGGTTATGAACATTGCCCGCGGCAACGGCCGCCACCAACTTGCCTTTTAGAATCTCGGGAATGTTTGTCTGGTTAAAGCGATTATCGCCCCAGGACAAAACGGCGCCGTCGCCCGTCAAAGCCAGACTGTGGTAAAAACCCGAGGAGATCTGCGACATGCTTGAATCTGCGGGCAGATCATAAGCAATGTCTCCCCAGGCAACCACTCGCTGTCCGGCCCAGCTTGACGAGGGCGTCAGGACCAAGGCCACCAGCAAAACAGACAGCCTGCCGCCGGGGAATCGCCTAAGACTGGTCCTGAACCATGAACAAAATAGCCGTGGGCATGCCCATGCTGGAACATCGCGCAGGCAGGCCGGAGAGTGTTGGGTGAGGCCGTTTGATCGCCTGTGAGTGTCTGGACCAGAGTGCTTCCGAATCACGTCGCTACTCTTGAGCACCCCAGACCCCGTGACAACCGGGCCGATTCCGGAACAGGTACCAGGGGTTTCCCTGGAATGGGACAACCCCCCGCCCTCGACTTTCAGCGTGGAAAGGCGGTGCTTGCTCCAAATGGCTCAAGCAATAACGGCTGTTCTTAACGGAGCACGGGCGAACCTGCCGGGGTGTTCGTGGCTGGAGGTTGGGGTTGGCATTTGACGCGGAGCTCATCCAGCACTTTGCGCGGCACGACCGCGGACGTGTTCAACGACTCACATTTGTCCAATGCCTTTCGCGCGTCGATGAGTCGTCCCTGACGTCTCTCGATGAGGAACTGCGCATACCATAACCAGAAGGTGGGTGAATCCGGGCGTTGCTCCAACAGTTCACGATGACACGACTCTGCTTCGTCCAGGCGCCCGCACCGAGCCAATAGGTCGGCGAGGCGACCCCGGTACCAGGCCAGCTCCTTCGGCGCGAGCCGGACGGCAGCTTGCGCCGCCCGAAGCGCGTCGTCGCGCTTTTCGAGTTTGCGCAGGGCACCGGCGTAATGAAACCAGTAGGTAGCATTTTCGGGCCCTTCGGCGACCAGCCGTTGCCCCAGTATTTCGGCTTCGGTGGGTTTTAGTTCAGCCAGGATCTTCAGCCGGATGGCTTGAACGAACGAATTTTGCGGTTCAATGCCAGCAGCCTTTTCCAGCTCAGCCAGCCCTTCTTCCTGGCGGCCGCGCGTATCCAGAAACCAGCCGTAGGAAGCATGAACCAGGAGACTTTCGGGAGCGAGTTTCACAGCCTCACGAAAATGTTTGTCGGCAAGTTCGTCGGCCTTTGGGTCTCGCAAAGCCGAGGCGCTGACGGCCAGGAGCCGCCGGGCTTGCGCTGACTGCGGCCGTCGTTGCACCAGGGCTTCGGCGGCAGCGACTGCTTCGCGCGGCGGACGACCTGCCTGCGCATCCAGCCATTCCAGGGCCGCCGAAAACGCCGCGGCCGCATCGGCTTGCGCCTGGAGGTCCGGCGGCGGCTCTCTCAGCGGGATGTTCTGAGCGCTCATCAACTGACGAATGGCGCGGGCGTTGGCCCCAGCGCGATTCCGCAGAACCAGTAAATCGTCCATTCGCAGATCGTCTCTTCGGCAGAAAATGCCGCCCAGGCGTCCGCTGCCGGGGAGGATCATCGGCGAACCGCTCCAACCTGGTCCGATAAATCGCGCTCCTCCAAGGGTGACCTGGTGCGGCCCATTGGACGCACCTATTTGCAGAACGGGCAATCGCTCCGCCGAGACCTGCCGCGAGGCTCGCCGGATGGCCTCCGTCTCTTCCGGCGGCGGGTAGCCGGCCACCAACAGTTCCCTCGTTTTCTGCAATTCATCGTCATCGGCCAACGGCAAAGCGGGGTGCGGACCCCAAGCCACCCGCAGAATTGCGAGGTCTGCAGCCGGGTCGATGCCGACGACTTCGGCTGTGAAGACGTCGCCATAGTGCGGGCTGAAAACAAGAGGCTTGGCCAGGATCGCCTTGCGTTGGGCTTCGGCAAAATCCTCGACGCAGTGTGCGGCTGTCGCAATCAGGGAGCCGTCGCCGAACGCAACCGCCATTCGGTTGCCGCGGTAGCTCCACCGGTCCTGCGATTCGCCCACATAGGCCAGGAGGACAACTGCCCTTGAGTCAAAACCAAGGCGCGGGTCCGCGGCGGTTTCGAGTTGGCGGGTCTTCCCGGCGGCCATCACGGCGGCGGCCCGCGCGGGCGTCTGCCCGAAGATGTCGGCTATGGCGGGGTTGGCCCCGTGCTCGAGCAGCAACTGCGCCATGGGCTCGTGCCCGGCGATCATGGCGAGGTACAGCGGTGTGATGTGACGTTGCTCGTCCCAGGCATTGACCTTGGCGCCGCGTTTCAAAAGGCGTTTGGCGGTCTCAGCCTGTCCCTCACATGCAGCCATGTGCAGCGGCGTCTGAGCCAATTGACCAACCGCACTGCGCGCGTTCGGATCCGCTCCAGCATCGAGGAGCGTCTCGACCGCGTCCACATGGCCCTCGGCCGCCGCGGTGAACAGGGCCGTCCTTCCGAGCGCGGCGCGTCCATCCACTTTCGCTCCCGCCTTAAGCAACAGCTTCAGGATGTCCACGTGGCCCTTGAAAGCCGCGGCGTAAAGAGGGGTGACACCATCAGGCGTCTGCGCTTCGACATCCGCTCTCTCCTTGAGGAGTTGTTCAACTGCGCGCCGGTCGCCTCGCTCGACAGCGACAATCAGAGGCGGTCGGGCTGGTTTGGCCGGGGTCGCTTCGTTGGTTGCGCCAGCGCCAGCCCTGCTGAGGTTCACAAGAATGGCCAAAGTCGCGGCGAAGTATGTCCAGACCGGGCGCATCGTTCGGCACTGCCGCTCAGTTGCGCAGGGTAGTCTCATTTTTGTAGCGGCGGCGATTTGCACGCTCCCGCACAACTTCATTGAAACTCCGGCGGGTTGATCGACTTACCTTCGCGCTGCGCGAGTTGGTCCGCTTTATCGTAGGTGCCATAGAACGGCACGTTCGCATCCAGCCACAGGTACAACCGGCGTCGTTCGGCATCGGCCCATTTCACCTCAGCCCGGTGGGTTTTGTCTTCGAGGATGGCGGTGAGCGGGCTGGCGTCCGCGCCGATTTGGCCCGGGTGAGTGGCGATTTGGCTGATGCTCTCCCCGCCCCATTCGTACCAGCGCAGATAAGGCCTTAGGTTCTGGTAGGCCTTGCTGAAGTTCTTCGCCGGATCGGAGGTCAGCACCAGGTTACTCTTGCCGTCGCCTCGCTGACCGTCGTGACACCGAACACAGTGGCGGTCCAATAGCGGCTGCACCAGCAGTGGAAAACTGAACGGATGGGATCCTTCCGGTCCGGGCCGTAAGTTCGAGGGGGCACGGAGCATGGCGAGAGCCGCCCGGTTCGGAGCGGTCGTGCTCGGTGTTTCGTGGCAGCCAATACACCCGCGGCGTTCGCCGGGCTGGAGATAGGTCACACTGCGCATGCTTTGCACTGCGCGACCTTGTGCGTCTGCCACCTGGAAGTAAAGAGGCTTGCCTGCCGGCGCGCGGAAGTAGGCTGAACCGTCGCGTTCCACCGGCACAGAACCGAGCAAGAGGCGCGCGTTTTCAGCGTTGGCGTGGCCGATCCGGGGATCGTTGGCGGTGTGGATGCCACCCTTCGGCAAGAGCTGAAACACGCGCAGTTCAACGATGGGCCGGTCCGCCGGCATCGGAAAGAAACTGCGTCGCACGTCCGCGACCAGGAATTCCCCTTCCTCGCCAAGGCCGGCATCGAGGTTGGAAGCACGGATGGGCGGACGGGCGCGCTGTTTGAGCGGGAGAGGGTACATGCTGGAAATATTGTCCGCACGGTAGAGCAGCTCCAGATTCCCGAAGCGGTCGAAATAATACAGGCCCGTGCGCGTGTCCTCTTTCGACGCCCCGCTCATCCCGGGGAGCGGGTCGAAGCTGAAAGAGACGAGCATCGCGTCTTCGGACAAAGGCCATGGACTGTGGAAGTAGCTGTTGGGCCAACCGGCGGCTTCCGGAAAACAGACCTCGGGCGTCAGGGGAGTTACGGCCTCGAAAACATCCTCACCCGATTTGGGATCCAGCCTGGCACGCCTGGGGTCGAGCATGACGAGCGACCCGCCGACGTCCGCATGGTGGGCGCCGGCGAGAAACAGCAGCTTGTCCGAGCCGGGAATGGGCCGCGGCTGGTAGCAGGCGTTGATGCGCATGGTGTAATTGCCAAACAGACCGGCGACGGCTGAACCGTCCGGGTTGCTGGTCCAGAGACCGTGGAAATTGGCGGCCGAACGGTCTACATAATCCCAACGGATATATACCAGCCGGCCGTCGTTCATGACCGAGGGATGCCATTCGCTGGTTTCGTGTGCCGAAAGCCTGCGGACGTTCTGCCCGTCGGCGTCCATGCGGTGGAGCGTGTAGCTGGCGCAGGGCTCCCATGGGTTGTTGCAGCGGGCGAACCCGCCGCGCCGAGTCGACATGAACGCTATTCCGCCATCCGGCAGCGGGCAGGGATCAAAATCGTCCTCCACGCCGTCCGTGAGTTGCCGAAGGCCGGCCCCGTCCGCTTTCATGCTAAAAATATGGAAAGATTTCCGCTTTGGGGACGTGAAACCCGGCTTTGTTTCGGACCGTTCGGCAAAAGCGAAGTAGATGGTTTTGGCATCGTGTGACAACGCGAGCGTCGTGAAGTTTCCGTTCTTCAGACGACCCCGGAGCAGGTCCCGGGTCTTGGCGGACGCGCCAGGTTTTTCCAGCGTGTAGATTCCGCCTCCGGGCGCGACGTTTCCGTAGTCGTAGAAATACCCCATGTATTCGTGGAGCATCTGGCAGATGTAACGGTTGCGGGTCATGAAGAGCACCGGCTGGCCCGTGACGTCCGGGTCGCGCATGAGGAGATCGCGAGTAAACCAACGTGCTTGCAGGTACAACGCCTGGCGCGCATCCGCGGTGAGCGAGGCTGCGGCTCCGCCTTTCTCCTGGAGGCCGCCAAGCTCGTCGCGCAGAAGCTTGAACTCGGATTTCGCGAGGCGCTCCCGCCAGGGGCTTAAAGTCATTTCTGCCCGGGTTATTGCCGCGCCGATGGCTTCAGGCGATTGTGTTTCCCGTCCCCAGCGTTGCTCCTGCCGCGTCCAGTCCGACTCGACCGCCGCGCGGAAGTCGCGTTCGGCAGGCACAGGCTGGGCGGGAATCGCGAGCCATGGCGGAAACAGCAGAATACAGAATCCCAGAATTCGATTCGCGAGAAACATAGGGGCGAAATCCGCTGAATTTTAATCGGCGGAGGTTAACGGCAAAAGCCAAAAGAAAGACATTAAAAAGGAGGATAGCCAAAGGCGGACTTGACACTTAACAGTATCGCCTCAGTCTTGGGTCGGAGCGCCGATTTTTAATCGGCTTAAGCGCGCCGACGGCCGCGTGTAAGCCGAGTGCAACTCGGCGCTCCGACCCAAGACTGACGGATACACTTAACAGTGGGTTCTGCTTTGCAACTCAACGGACTCTCATTATACTTACCGATTGTTTAGGTTCAGGAATTCCGGTCAGTGAGCAAAGAGTTCATCAAGATTGGCGGTGCGCGTGAGCACAACCTGAAGGATCTCACGCTGAACATTCCGCGGGACAAGCTGGTGGTGATAACCGGTTTAAGCGGTTCGGGGAAGTCGTCGCTGGCGTTTGATACAATATATGCGGAGGGGCAACGCAAGTATGTCGAGTCGCTGTCGGCTTACGCTCGCCAGTTTCTGGACCAGATGCAAAAGCCGGAGGTGGACTTTATCGAGGGGCTCTCGCCGGCCATTGCGATTGAGCAGCGCAGCTCGGGGTCTTCGCCGCGGTCGATTATCGCGACGACAACGGAGATCTACGACTACCTCCGGCTCCTCTACGCGCATGTCGGCCAGCCTTATTGCCCCGAGACCGGCGTGCCGATAACGAAACAGACCACGAGCGACATTGTCGACAACATACTCAAATTACCTCCGCGCACTCGGGTGATGCTGCTGGCGCCGGTGGTGCGCGAGCAGAAGGGTGAATTCCGGGATGTGGTCGAGCGCCTGTCGCGTGAAGGTTTTGTCCGCGCGCGCGTGGACGGCGAACTGGTGGAGCTGGCGAACGGCGTGCGCGTAAAACTGGATCCGAAACAGAAACACACCATCGAAGCCATCGTCGATCGGCTGGTGATCGATGAAAAGATTCGGATTCGTCTCAGCGATTCGGTTGAGACGGCGTTGAAATGGGGCGAAGGGGTGATGCTGACGCTGCACCAGGTGCCCGACGGCGTGGGCGCGGTCCACGCTCCGCCGTCAGTCGTGCCGGGGCCACAAATGGGAATGGCGGGGCCGGGGCCAAGAGGCAGGCTGGGGGAGGCGAACTCCGGCGGCGCGGTGTGGATCGAAACGCTCCATTCCAACCGGAACCTAAGCCCGGCGACCGGGAAGAGTTACGAGCCGTTGACGCCGAAGCATTTTTCCTTCAATGCGCCCGCGGGCGCCTGCGGTGTTTGTCATGGGTTGGGCCAGAAGCTGGTGTTTGACGAGGGCCTGGTGGTGCCGGACCCGGAGAAATCGCTGGAGCAGGGGGCGATTCTGCCGTGGCGCCGGGGCGGCAAAAGGATGGTGGTGTATTACAAAGCGATGTTGCGAGCCGTGGCCGCGCATTTCGGGGTGAGCATGGAAACGCCTTATAAGGATCTGGCGGAAGGGTTCCAGCGGGTGCTGCTACAGGGGTCGGGCGACACTCCAATCAGCTTTACGTTTTGGCGCGCCGGCAAGATGAGCAAAATTGCCCGGCCGTTCGAGGGCGTGGTTCCGAACCTGGAGCGGCTCTACCAGGAGAGCGAGAGCGAGTTTACGCGCAACCGGCTGAAGGGTTTCATGAGCCCCCGGTTTTGCGATGCGTGCGGCGGTCGGCGGCTCAAGCCGGAAATTCTGGCGGTGCGCCTGGGGGATGATGAGTTGCGAGCCAGGTTTGCCAGCGGCGATTCGAGCGAACCCGGGGCACTTGAAGGCGCCGCGAATCACAAGCCAATCGACCGCGAAGGCGAAGGTCGTTCCGCTGAAAAGGAGAGCGCCGTCGAGGCCTCCGCGACGGCGCCGGTCGTGTTGCCCGGGCTTTCCATCATGGAGGTCTGCGCGCTTTCGGTCGATCGCACGGACGCTTTTTTCGCGGAACTCAAATTAACCGAGTTTCAGGAGAAGATCGCGGCAGACATTATCAAAGAAATCCGGGCGCGGCTCGGTTTCCTGAAGAACGTAGGTCTCGGGTACCTGACGCTGGACCGCGAGAGCGGCACGTTGAGCGGCGGCGAAGCGCAGCGGATTCGCCTGGCGACGCAGATTGGCGCGGGGCTGGTGGGCGTGCTTTACATCCTGGACGAGCCAAGCATCGGACTGCACCAGCGCGACAACCGCCGGCTGCTGAACACCCTGAAGGGACTGCGGGACCTGGGGAACTCCGTGATCGTGGTCGAGCACGACGCGGAGACGATCCAGAACGCCGATTATATTCTGGACCTGGGTCCGGGAGCGGGGGTGCGCGGCGGGGAGTTGGTCGCGGCCGGCAGTCTGGAGGACGTGCTCGCGAACCCGCAGTCGCTGACGGCCAAGTACCTCAGGGGCGAGCTGTCGATACCAGTTCCGCGGCAGCGCGTGAAACCCGGGTTGGAGCGGGGAACGCTGCAGGTGCTGGGGGCCCGCGAGAACAACTTGAAGAACATCGACGTGCGGATTCCGCTGGGCACGTTCACTTGCGTGACAGGCGTGAGCGGTTCGGGAAAGAGCACGCTCGTCGATGATATTCTGCGGCGCGCCTTGTTCCGCAAATTCTTTGGGTCGAAAGAACGGCCCGGCGCGCACCGCGCTCTGAAGGGGTTCGAGGACCTGGACAAGGTGATCGTCATCGACCAGACGCCGATTGGGCGGACTCCGCGCAGCAACCCGGCGACGTATACCGGCATGTTCAACCACATCCGCGACCTGTTCGCCCGGTTGCCGGCCGCGCGCATCCGCGGGTATGAATCGGGACGGTTCAGCTTCAATGTGAGGGGAGGTCGGTGCGAGAAATGCCAGGGTGACGGGCTGATCAAGATCGAGATGCATTTCCTGCCGCCGGTGTATGTGACGTGCGAGGCCTGTGGCGGCCGCCGGTATAATCGCGAAACGCTCGAGATCACCTACAAAGGGAAAAACATAGCCGACGTGCTGGATATGACGGTGGACGAGGCGGCGACCTTCTTCCGGGCGGTGTCGCAGATCTACGAGCCGCTGCTGACGCTCGCCGAGGTGGGCCTCGGGTACATCGGCCTGGGGCAATCCGGCACGACCCTGAGCGGGGGCGAAGCGCAGCGGGTCAAGCTCGCCGCCGAGTTGAGCCGCAAGGCGACGGGCCGCACGCTTTATATCCTCGACGAACCGACGACTGGGCTGCATTTTCACGATGTGGCCAAGCTGCTCGAGGTGCTGTTTAAACTCCGCGCCTCCGGCAACACGCTGCTGGTGATCGAACACAACCTGGACGTGATTAAGACGGCCGATTGGATAATCGACCTCGGACCCGAGGGCGGTGATGCCGGCGGGCAGATTGTGGCGCAAGGTCCGCCGGAAGCCGTCGCACGTTGCGAAACGAGCTACACGGGCCAGTATTTGCGGCACGCGTTGGGCCACCGCGATTGACGTGTGTGCCTCCGAATTTGAGATTTGAGATTTGAGATTTGAACTTCGATGAAAATTGCGCTCTTTGGCATCTCGGACATCAAACTGGGCAAACATAACCTTAAGGACCCGCGACTCGACCAGGCGCACGAGCTGGTGGAGGCTGACAAGAAGACTCAGGCTCAGGTTGACATCATCGGCGAGGATCAGTTGCTTGATGCGGACGCCATCCTGTCGTCGATGGAGGGCAAGGCGGACCTGATCCTGAAAGACCTCGAGTTTGTGGAGACCAGGCTGAGTCGGGACCCCGAGGCGGCCGAGCGGGCGGCGCTCGAGAAAATCCAAGCGCTGCTGGAGAACGAGAAGTTCCTGTTCAACTCGGGCCTGGCGGCCGAGGACGTCCAGGCGGTGGCGGCGCACAGTTTTTACACCAACAAACCCATCACACTGGCGGGAACCGAAGACCGGCAAAGTCCCGAGGGACTGGTGCTGCGGGCGTTCCGGGAGGCCGGCTACATCTGCTTTCTGACCGTCGGCGGGAAGGAGAATCGCGCCTGGCCGGTTCGCCAGGGGGCGACCGCCTGGGAGGCCGCGGGCACCATTCATACGGACATTCAGAAAGGCTTTATTCGCGCGGAGATTATCAGCTTCGCGGATTTCATCGCGGCCGGCGGCGAGACCCAGGCCAAGCGCGCCGGGAAGCAGCGGCTCGAGTTGAAGCAATACGTGATGCAGGATTACGACCTCACCAATTTTCGGTTCAACAAATGAATCGCTGTCGAAGTGAATCGGTGCAATCCTCCGCCCGTCAAATCAAACACCTTATGAAGACCACAATCCCAACCCGATCGAGTGTGAAACTGTGTGTTCTGTGCGCGCCTTTGTTGATGCTTGCGCTGGCTTCGGCCTCAGCGGCCGAAGGGAAGTGGGTCAGCCTGTTTAACGGCAAGGACCTGGCCGGCTGGGAGCAAAAGAACGGCCTGGCGAAATACGAAGCCAAAGACGACTGCATCGTGGGCACTTCGGCCCCGGACAGCCCGAACTCGTTTCTCTGCACGACGAAAGACTACGGCGATTTCGAGCTGGAATTCGAAGTGAAGGTGGATGCCGCGCTCAACTCGGGAGTCCAAATCCGGAGCCACAGCATGTCCGGCTACCAGAACGGGCGTGTTCACGGCTACCAGGTGGAGATCGCCGTCGGCGGTTTCTCCGGCGGTATTTACGACGAGGCCCGGCGCGGCAAGTTTCTCAACGCGGAACAACCAACGGACAAGATCAAGAACCTGCTCAAGGACAATGAGTGGGCCAAGTACCGCGTGGTCTGCCAGGGCGACCATATCCAGACCTGGGTGAACGGCGTGCAGGTGACGGACTTGCGGGACGACATGACCAAGAGCGGCTTCATCGGGCTGCAAGTCCATGGCGTCGGAAAACGCACCGAGCCGCTCCGGGCGAGTTGGCGCAATATCCGGATCCGCGAACTATGAGAGTCTTTTTGGCGGGGGTTGGCCTCCTGGCGCTGGTCTCCTGCGCCGTTCAAGGCCAGGCCGGGCGGGTCACGGTTTCGCTCGACGGCGAGTGGCGCATCGCCGATACGAAAGCGGCAGATACGCCGCCGGAGAGCTATAGCCACACGGCGCCGGTGCCGGGATTGGCGAACCTGGCGCGGCCGGGGTTCGCGAAAGTGGATGCCTTTTACAGCCGCGAACACCTGGCCAATCGGATTCGCGCGAAGCTGGCGCCGGAGGAATGGCTCACGAACTACTGGAACGGCAAGGTGGAGCAGGACCGCAACTACTTCTGGTACGAAAAGACGTTCCGGGGGCCGAAGGCGAGCGCGGTGGCGTTGCTGAAGATCAACAAAGCGCAATTCGGCACCGCGGTCTGGCTGAACGGGCAAAAGCTCGGCGAGTATGCCGGCTGTTTTACCGCCAGCTATTACCATCTCGAGAACGCAATCCGCTGGAACGTTGATAATACGATCGTGATCCGGATCGGGGCGCATCCGGCGGTGTTGCCTGATACCTATCCCACGGGGTCGGATTTCGAGAAAATCAAATGGACACCGGGCATTTACGACAGCGTATCGCTGATCTTTTGCGAGAATCCGCTGATTGAAACGGTCCAGGTCGCGCCGAGAATTTCGAGCTCGGAAGTCGTCGTGCAGACGAGGGTTAAGAACTGCGGTGTCGCTCGCGTTGCTGCCTCGCTGAGCCACGCGGTGAAAACGTGGAAGGGCGGGAAGCAGGTTGCCTTCAGCCCGCCTGAAGAGGTATCGCTCGACGCGGGCGAAGAACGGCTGATCACGCAAGCAATCCGGATCCCGGACGCTCATCTGTGGTCGCCGGAGGACCCCTTCCTTTATATGGTAGAGTCCAGCACGGGAGGCGATACCACCAAAACGCGCTTCGGGATGCGAGAGTTTCAATTTGATGGGCCGACCCGCCGCGCGTACCTCAACGGGAAGGTCTATTACTTGCGCGGTTCGAACATTACCCTGCATCGTTTTTTTGAGGACCCGCTGTGCAAAGATCTTCCGTGGCGGGAGGCGTGGGTGCGAAAACTGCTGGGCAAAATTCCCAAGCAGATGCACTGGAATTATTTCCGGTTTTGCATCGGGCCGGTGCCGGATAAGTGGTTCGACATTTGCGACGAAGTCGGCCTGCTGGTGCAAAACGAATTCTTCGTCTGGACCGGCGGCCCGGGCTGGTACAAAGGCTACTCGCGCACGTATGATTCCGATGAAATGATCCGCCAGTACAAGGATTGGATGCGCGACAACTGGAATCACCCGAGTGTGGCGGTCTGGGACGCGAATAATGAGACGAAGGACGACAGTTTCGGAGCCAAAATCATACCGGCGGTGCGCCCGCTGGATCTCTCGAATCGGCCGTGGGAAAACAGTTACAACGCACCGGCGGGGCCGAACGATCCGGTTGAAGACCACCCATACCTCATGTATAGCGGCGGGGTCGGCAAGCTGACGTTCAAGATGAGCGACCTCGAGACCATGGATGGCCGGCCGCGCGGGTCGCTGCCCTCAGACAAGAATGCGCCTCTGATTAACGAGTATGGCTGGTTGTGGCTGAACCGCGACGGGACGCCGACGCGGCTGACGGAGAAACTGTATCCGCAACTGATGGGGACCACGAATGTCACCGCGCGAGAGCGGCTGGATCTCTATTCCTACCTGCTGGCGGGCAAGACCGAATTCTGGCGCGCGCACCGCCATTACGCCGGCATCATCCATTTCGTGTACCTGACGTGCAGCTACCCGGGGGTTTACACCGCCGACCATTTCAGCGATGTGACACGGCTGAAGCTGGACCCGGCTTTCGCCGACTATATGGGAGAGGCCTTCAAGCCCCTGGGTGTCTATATCAATTTCTTCCAGCCGACGCTCCGTTCCGGTTCAAAGCAGAATTTCAAAGTGATGCTCATCAACGACTACGCTCGACCGCTTGAGGGCGAGTTGACGTTGGCGTTGGAATCCGAGAAGGGCAAAACTCTTGCCCGGTCGGTGCAACCGTTCACGCTTCAGTCGCTGGGGGACGCGACGCTAGAATTACCGCTGGAAACCCCGAGTTACTCGGGCAAGTGCATTCTGAAAGCCACGGCGCGACCGGGAAAAGGGGACAAAGTTGGGCCGACTGTTTCGCGGCGATGGGTCACGATGCAATAGGCGGAAAGCGATGCCTTGCGGAGAAGGCCTCACTCCGCTGGACTCGATGACCCTTCACCGGATTGCCGCACGCGCCGGGCCATTTGACACGTGATATGAAAGACTACCGTTCCATAAACCGCCGCGTTTTCATCCGGCGAAGTCTCGCCTCAGGTGCAGCTTTGACCTTTGCGCCAGGGGTGATCAGAGCAGCAGAGGCAGCGGCGCCTGCCGCGGCGGGATTCAACCCTGCTGATCGTCACGCGGTGGCGAAGGACCACCCGCGGTTGCTGGGCACGCGCGATGAACTCCGTGCGCTTGCCCGACAGCGAGCCTCCGCGTACGAGCGCGTGAAGCGAGTCGCCCAGGATGAAAAGACGGACGACTATTCCTGGATCATTTCCGCCTCACTGGTTGCCGCGATCGAGGGGGACAGCAACCTGGCCTCGAAAGTCCAGCAGCGGGCAATGCGGATGGTCAACGGCCCGATTCGTGTGGGGCACACGACTTTCGGCACAGACCTCGCCTTGTGCGGCATCGCGTTTGACCTCTGCGCCGGGGCCTGGTCGGAAGGCGACCGGCGGAAGTTGTGCGAATACATCAACCAGACTGTCGACCGCAACGTTCAGTCGGAGGTATCGGTCTTTCACAACGCGTGGTACGGCTACAAGAATTGGGGCATTGGGACCGCCTGCTACGCGACTTATTACGAGAACGAGCGCGCGCCGGCGATCCTTCGCGTTCTGGAACAGGATTATATTACCCGGGCCGCGCCGGCGCTGGAGATGGCGGGAGAAGGCGGCGGTTGGGCCGAGGGCTACTATATTCATTACTGGCTTTACGAGTGGTTGTTCTTCTGCGAGATAGCGCGGCGCTGTGAAGGAATCGACTATTACGCTTTGGCCCCGAATTTCTATCGCCGGCGAGCCCTGGCTTCCGCGTTCGAGACCTACCCGGGCATTTCCGAATACAACTCCCGGCGTTGCGTGCCGATGGGCGACGGCGGCGGGCGGACCTTTGGCGGCGATCGTGACAAGACATTGGTGGCCAGAAGAATCCTGGCAAACCGTTTCCGGGATGATCCGGTCCACCAGCAGATCCATGCCTTTAACGAAACCACGCCCCGCTGCAGCGTCGGCAATTACGCCTACAAGGATTTTCTCTGGTCTGACCCTTCGGTGGTGAAGGGCGAGCTCAAGAAACTGCCGCTGTCGCACCTGAGTCGGGGACCTGGGTTTGTCTACGCCCGCAGTTCGTGGGAGGAAGACGCGACCTACCTGTTTTTCAAGTGCGGCGACCGTTTCACCGCGCACCAGCACCTCGACCTGAATCATTTTGCCATTTACAAGCATGCGGAACTGGCCGGGGACGGCGGCCACTACGACGACTTTGGCAGCACGCACGACGTGAATTACCACCTGCGGACGATCGCGCACAGCACCGTGCTGGTGTTTGACCCGGAAGAGCGTTGGCCGGGGATCCGCGCGGGCGAGGTGACGGCCAACGACGGCGGTCAGCATCATTCGTGGCGGCACCACAACGGCGCGGCAGTTGACCCGGCGGATTGGCTCCGGCAGAAAGCCGAGATGGACATCGCCGATCTGCTGGCTTTCGACGAACATGGAGATTACCTGCATATCGCCGGGGATGCGACCCGCGCCTACTCGCGGCGCAAGCTCGCGCTTTTCACGCGCCAGATCGTGTTTCTCCGTCCGAACACTTTCATTGTCTTCGACCGCGTCAAAGCGTGCGGGCCGCAATACAAAAAGACATGGCTGCTGCAAGCGATGCGGGTTCCGGAAAGAACCGGCGACCATCTGATCATCACCAACGGCCCCGGCCGGTTATTCGTCCAGACACTGCTGCCCGGTAAAGCCGAGACACGACTCGTCTCCGGAGACGACCTCTATAAGGTGAATGGCCGCGCGTATCAGCCCCGCCGCAATACTGGTCCCGCTCCCGAATGCCGCATCGGGGTTTCGCCCGTAGCGCCCGCCGACGAAGACTTCTTCCTTCACGTGCTCACGGCGGCCGAGGCACAAACCGCCTCAGTTCCGCTCGCGCGCGTCGAGCGCGACGGCGCCGCGCTGGAGGTGGCGATCGGCAATGCCAAATTCCGTGTCGGGACCGACGCGGTAAGGTGCGAAAGAATCAACTGAGTTTTTCCGCGTAGCCCCTCAGCCATTTATGGAAGGCGGCGGTCGCGGGGTGGTCGGCGCGCGGACTTCAGTCCGCAGCAATTGCCGATTTCCTGAGTTGCTGCGGACTGAAGTCCGCGCGCCGGATGCTCGGCCCACCCGCCGCTGCTCCAATACTTTTCCGCTTTCATTCTCCCTCTCGTATCCGAAACTCTGGTTGTGCCGACGCGACAAGGCTACCGCATCGTCAGGCTCGCCAACGGCGCTCACAGCGTCCACTCGGTCGCGCACGGGGAGACCTTCCACCCGGTGGTTGGGCCCGTGACGGAGGCCGAGGCGCTTTATGTTCGCCAGTTGCGTGTGCCGGAACGGCTCCGACAGCAAACCGGGCAGTTCGTGATCTGGGACATTGGGCTGGGCGCGGCCGCGAACCCGATCACGGTATTGCGCGCGACACGCGGGATTGGGTCGTCACTGCGCCTGCTGAGTTTCGATCACACGCTGGAGCCGCTTCAGTTTGCGCTGAAAGAAAAACAGTACTTGCCCTATTTGGCAGGCTACGAGGAGCCGCTGCAGGACCTCCTGCACAGCCACGAGGCATCCTTCAAAAACGGGCTGCAGGACGTGAGCTGGAGCGTGCACCTGGCGGACTTTCCCGGCCTGGTCGCGCGACCCGCGGCGGAACAGTTCGCGAAGCCGCACGCGATTATGTTCGACGCGTTCTCGCCCGCGACCAACCCGGCGATGTGGACTCAACCGCTCTTCGCGCGGCTATTCCGGTTGCTTGATCCGGAACGTCCGTGCGCGCTGCCAACGTACTCGCGCAGCACGATGCTTCGCGTGACGCTGCTGCTGGCCGGATTCTTTGTCGGTGTGGGCCATGCGACCGGCCAGAAGGAAGAGACGACCATTGCGGCGAACACGCTTGATTTAATCGAGGAACCGCTCGACCGCCGCTGGCTGCAACGGGCGCGGCGTTCCACCAGCGCCGAGCCTATGTGGGAACCCGTTTATCGCCAGGCCCCCCTCGCCGCACGAACCTGGCAGGCGCTCCACGAACACCCGCAGTTTGCGTGAGACAACCAAAAGAGACTACTCCCCGGCACTCGTTCTCTATGATTTTGTCACCTTCGGAGGCAGAGAGGGGATCCATCCGTGCCGGCTACTCCCTCTCCTCCTCTGGAGGAGAGGGCCGGGGAGAGGAGGCCGACTCTGTCAGGTTCACGGAGAGCATCCCTGCACCCCGACGCACGCCTCGGAACCATGAACCGTTCGGCGGCAAGGTGGACTTCAGTCCGCGACTACCCAGGAAGACGGCAATTGCTGCGGACTGAAGTCCGCGCGCCGACCACACCGTAGCGGCCTTCTACCGCAGATGACTGATACTGAACTGGCCCAGCAATTCTCATTTTGGCGTGGCGCGGGCGTCTCGCCCGCG
>DATDCV010000499.1:0-3494 GCA_036524155.1 Verrucomicrobiia bacterium | reverse complement strand
CCCCGAAGAAAAACTGCTTCGGGCCATCTTCGGCGAGAAGGCGGGCGATGTGCGCGACGCGTCGCTGTACGCGTGCCGCCGGGGGCGGCAAAGGCGTCCTTGTGCTCAGCGCGGTCGTCGCCGCGCTCGGCTCGTTGCTCTTCGGCTTCGACACCGCTGTGATTTCCGGCACGACCGAATCCCTCGAGCAGGTATTCTCCCTCAGCAAGTTTCTGCTCGGGTTCACGGTCTCAAGCGCGCTGATCGGGACGATGGTTGGCTCGTTGCTGGCCGGCCGGCCGGCCGACTGGTGGGGGCGTCGGCCCGTCCTGGCCGTCCTGGCCGTCCTGTTTCTAGTGTCGGCTGCCGGCTGTGCTTTCGCCTGGAATTGGTACGCGCTCCTGTTCTTCCGGTGGTTGGGCGGCGTCGCAGTCGGCGGCGCTTCGGTCGTCTGTCCCATGTACATCACTGAGATCGCACCCGCCCGCCGCCGCGGCATTCTTGTTGCCGTTAGCCAGCTCAACATCGTGCTCGGGATCTTGATGGCCTACTTCTCGAACTATCTCGTCGCCCGGGTCATCGGCGCGGACGCGGTCAACACCTGGCGTTGGATGTTCGGTGTAATGGGGCTGCCGGCGGTCGCGTTTCTCCTCACCGTTCTCTTCATCCCCGAGAGCCCCCGCTGGCTCGTCAAACAGGGTCGGCGCCCCGAGGCGGAAGCGGTGCTCGCCCGCTTCGGCCATGAGCAACCCGCGCGGGAGGCCGGCGATATCCAGGAGTCGCTCACCGCCGAAGGAGGCGGCGCCAGTTCCGGCTTTGCCGGCTTGTTGGGCATGGCGCTCCTGGCCCAGATCTTCGCCTTGTTGGTCCTGTTCAATTCCCATCCGGCCCTGGTTTGGATCGTCGGCGGGGTTCTATTGGCCGGGTTTGGCGCTCTGGTGTGGAAGTTTCCGCGAAAGCACCTCAGGTTGCTTGTGCTCGCCTTGATGATCGCCGCTTTCAACCAACTCGACGGCATCAACGCGGTGATTTACTACACGGCGGACATTTTCAAAATGGCGGGCGCGGACAAAGCCGGCGCGCTCATGCAGTCGGTGATCGTCGGGCTGACCAACCTCGTGATGACGGTGCTGGCGATGCTGCTCATCGATCGGGTCGGGCGGAAAGCCTTGCTGCTCGTCGGGTCGGTGACGTTCGTGCTGTCCCACGCCCTGGCCGCCTGGGTTTTTTACACCCACGCCCAGGGCTGGATCGTCATCCTCGCCATGATGGGCGTCGTCGGCTCGCACGCCTATTCCCAGGGCGCCGTCGTATGGGTCATTATCAACGAACTCCTCCCTAATGCCGTCCGCGCCTCCGGTTCTGCCATCGTTTGCTTCCTGATTTGGGTGCTCTGCGCCTGTGTCAGTTGGTCCTTCCCCGTCGTCGCCGCCAAATCGGGTTCCTATGCCTTTGGGTTCTTCGCGCTGATGATGGTCGTGCAATTCTTCCTAGTGCTGAAGTACTTGCCCGAAACAAAAGGCGTTTCCCTCGAAGAGCTCCAAAAACGGTTGGAGATGAAAGCGTGAAGGGAACGTCCGACACCCGAATGCCGATGACCGAGAATCAACGGCCGAAGACAGCCAACAGCCGGGAATTGCCCCGTGACTGCTCCCGGGTAACCCGGTCCAACTCTCATAATGCCGACAACTCCGAAACACTGCCATAAGGCGTTCAGCTTGATCGAGCTCCTCTGCGGGATGGCCATCATCGCTATCCTGGTGAGCCTGATGCTTCCAGCGCTGGTGGGAGCGTTGCGAAAGGCGCGTGGGCTCGGTGAGCATCTGGGCGGCTCGGGCGGAGTCCATATGAGGATCGGTGAAGTGAGAACCAACTACACCCGTTACCGCGCGGCCAACCCATCCCATCCCGCCTTGGCCCGGAGAACGTTTACTCGTCAATTGCAGCTAAGCGAAGCAGCCGAAGCATGGCTCAACCTCAAGTCAGTGGAATATCGCCCATTTGCGGGCACCGACCCGACGCAGCAAGTGGCGATAGTCGTTTATCCGTCTCCTGGCAGCGGAAGTGGAGATAGAACCGTGTCCTTCAGAATAGGCGACCTGATTATCCCCTCTCCATAGCGTTTGAAATTCAGCAGGCCCACGCACGGGCCGGCCTTCTATGGGGTCATCGTAGCGAACTCGGCACGCGCGCGCAGCGCTGAGTATAGGCGGGCGCGCAAAAAGTAAACTTGGTAGTGAATGTGGCCAGAACGTAGACCTCTCTTCGGCCGGGTAGACGGCCGGGATAGCTTGTCGCAGCCAAAGCGGCAAAGAACAGCCTTTCGCGCCCTTTTGGCGAGCTACGTAGGAATCCT
Organism: Verrucomicrobiia bacterium; assembly: GCA_036524155.1. Taxonomy (GTDB): domain Bacteria; phylum Verrucomicrobiota; class Verrucomicrobiia; order Limisphaerales; family UBA8199; genus DATDCV01. The sequence continues at coordinate 1,159 of DATDCV010000499.1, read as the reverse complement.
CTGCCTGTCGGGCCAGATGGGGACGGCGCTCGCCCAAGTCAGCCCTCCGCTCCTGGAAATACGAGAAGGAACTCCGGCTGGCGACCTGGTGCGGTTGAGCAGTGGTCCTCAGTCGAACGCCGTGCTCACGCTGGAGGCTTGCAGCGAGCTTAACCTGAGCGCATGGCAAGCCATCGGCACTTTTCACGACGCCTTGTGGCCGTATCCCGACGCCGTCGCGTACTCGCAGAACCGGCGTTTCTACCGCTTGCAGGCGGCGCCGCGCGGCGCGAACGACGACTGGAAAAACCAGATTCTTTATCCGGTCGAGAGCTTCTCCTCCACCAATTCCGTCCAGGACATTCGCTGGGTCAAGTTTGCCATCCTGCTGGACGATCCGACGCGGGTTTGGTTTCAGGACAGCGCCAAATTCCTCTTTCATTACGATTTTGCCACGCAACGCCTGGCCCGCTTTCGCGGTTTCGACCGCGCAGCGTTCGACGCCGTGTCGCTCCATCGCGCCAACCAGCAGGTAGTCCTCGGAGCGGTACTTTACCCGCCGGGCGCGGGCTACTATTCGCCGGTAACGCCCTTCCTGGAGTACGGCGTGCAGTTTGTTGGGCTGGATCCCTACACCCCGGCCGAAATCGCCCAGTGGTATAAGCTAGTGACCCGGACGATATACGCCACGAATCAAGCTCAGGCCTGCTATATACCCGCTTTCGAGCAGGCCGACGTTGCGCGGACAAATGCCGACGCCTTTGCCGCCCTGGGAATCCGCTTGGGCTCGGCGGAGAGCTGGGTCACTGTCAACGCCTGCTATTCCCCGGGCTGGGCGCTGGGCCGGCTCAAGTACTTTGCGGCTGCTGAAATCGGCGCTGCCTATGGCGATGGCCGGTTGCGGCCCGATGACATCCTCCTGACCGATGGCGTGCCGGCGGACACACCGCCTTTGGCGGGCATCATTTCTCTCACACCGTCCACCCCGAATTCGCATACGGCGATTCTCGCGCAGTCGTTCGGCATCCCGTTCGTTTATCTTCCGGAGGCCACCGAACGCGCCCGGGTGCAGGACCAGAGCTGCATGACTTGTCCGGTTGGAATGCCTGATCTTTCAGCCGTAGCTTTAAATGTCTTTTCTGTTTCTACTGCGTTAAAATCATGAACAGCACCAAGATCT
>DATDCV010000498.1:0-2988 GCA_036524155.1 Verrucomicrobiia bacterium | reverse complement strand
TCCCGCTCGAAATCCGGTCACGTGAATGAAGTCCGGTTCGATGACACCGAGGGCGCGGAAGAGATAAGAATCATCGGCGCGAAGGATGTGAATCTGTCCGCGGGGGCCGACCTGAATGTGAACTCGACGAGCTACAGTTTGGCGGCCGACCAGGGCATCATAATCAACGCTGCCAACCAGGGTATCGCGATCAGCGCTGCAAACCAGGGCGTGACCATTAACGCTCCCAACGCCTCAGGAGCCGCTCTCAACGTGGCCGGTCTGGTAGGCGCAAATGCTTTTCAGGGGGACGGGTCAGCCCTGAACAACTTGCCTGCCGCGGCGCTGACCGGCACGATCAACGACGCCCGGCTCTCGCCAAACATTGCACGCCTGAACGCCTCGCAGACCTTCAGCGGGGTCAACTCCTTCCTCGCCCCGGTGGGAATCGGCGGAGCCGCCAGCTCGGACCTGCTGAATATCCAGGGCACCGCCCGCCTCAATGAGTTCGACCTGTACCTCCGCGGCAACAACGGTGACACGGCGCATGGACTGGGGTGGTATGGCGAAGGCAAGCCGTTCGGCGGGGTAAACGTCGACGGCCCGGTGCTTTATGGATTCTCCGGGGGCGCCCTCGGGTCCGTGGCAGGAGGCCTGAAGACAGTCCTCCTCTGGAATTACCTGGGCAATGTCGGGATCGGCACCGATACCCCGGGCGCAAAACTCGATGTGGCGGGAGCCTTCCGGGCCGATTCGATTTCCGGTGATGGCTCAGGGCTCGCAAATCTGAACGCATCAAGTTTGGCGGCCGGCACCATCCCGGCGGGACGGCTGCCTTCGAACGTGGCCCTGCAAAACGTCGATGCCGCTTTTGCCAGTGTGCGATCGACCGGTCTGCTGCGCTCGGGTTCGGAAACCGGAACCTCGCAGTTGCCCAACCGGCCGGGCCTGGTCATCCGCCGCATCAACAGCACGTCATCCGCCAACGGCCAGATCCTTGCCCGCACCGATGTGCTCACCTTGGAACGGGATAGTTCGACGAGCGGCCTCCTGATCCGCTATCCGGCCTCGCCGGGCGTCCAAACCATCAATGGCCTGGGGATGAGCAACACGGGGACGCTGGTGCCCGTCCACCTCGTGCTCAACTCCCCCGCCACGGCCGGCACGCAGGCTCTTTTCGCCAACGCGCAACGCATCGTCCATGCGCAGGTTTCGTTCGGGAACACGTATAACGCGAGTCACCTGACGCAGGTCGTGCTCGACCGCAGCGACGATGGCAGCTCGATCAACGATAATTACTGGATTGGCACGGTCATCTCCACGTACAACCAATGACGGCAGCAATTCTCATTTTGGCGTGGCGTGGGCGTCTCGCCCGCGAGTTCCTGGGGCGTCCCCGCCCCTTTAGCCTCGGTCGGCGGGACGCCAACCGAACCCGCGGGCGAGACGCCCACGCCACAATCCCGGAATGAGAACTGCTGCAATGACGGCGCCCGCGCTTTATGCTGGCTCGGCCCTTGACTTCGCGCTACAACACGGTCACACGAACGCCCTTTTGACTCATGGCCAACCTGGTTTTCGACATTGAAACCTCCGCCCTGCCGCTGGACCGTTTCGACGAGGCGCAGCAGGAATACCTTTTTCGCGAGTGTGAAAAGATCGCGGACGAGTCTGCCCGCAATGTGCGCCGGCTGGAACTCGACCAGCAGCGGAGTCTCTGGCCTCTGACGGCGCAGGTGGTGTGCATCGCGATGCTCAACGCGGACACTTCGCGGGGCCAGGTGCTTTTTACTGCCGATGATTACGAGGACGACGCAGGGGAAGCCGGCCCCGTCGAGTTTGTGCCGTGCATGGACGAAGTCGAGTTGTTGACGGCGTTTTGGGACGTCGCGAAGCACTACGAGCAAATCGTCACCTTTAACGGCCGGGGTTTTGACGTCCCGTTTGTGTATCTCCGCTCGGCGCTGCTCAACGTGCCAATCTCGCGCAAGGACTGGCTGGGGTACCGGTTCCAGACGGAGCCGCATTGCGATCTGGCGGAGCAACTGACCTTTTACGGGGTGAGCGGACGCGACGGCGCGGCCCGCCGGTTCAACCTCGATTTTTACTGCAAAGCCTTCGGCATCGAATCTCCCAAAGCCCAGGGAGTGACCGGTCGCGATGTAAGCACGCTGCTTAGCGAGGGGCGCTACCGCGAGATCGCCGAGTACTGCCTGCGCGATGTCCGCGCCACCGTGCTGCTGCACCGGCTCTGGAAAGAGCGCCTGGCCGGAATTAAATAGCGGCCACGCGGCTTCACGACCGCCTGAGCACGTTGACCAGACAATGAAGGCACCCGAAGTGCCGGTAGGTGCTCGTGCAGTCCACCGGCCGGACTTCGTAGCCCTGCAATTCCCAGACTTCGCGTGCGGCCGCGTTCAGCCGCCCGGCGCCCCGGTAAAAGGGCAGGTAGACAATCCGCCGATCACCCTGACGATCCATCAATACGTTCACAAACGTGAGGTAGGCCTTGCCATTCATCCCCGGAACCGTCGGTATCCGGATTACGCGGTAGCCCGCGGCGGCGCATTGCCTGGCGACGGCGTCAAAGATGCCTTGAGTCTCCGGGGTAAAATCCGGCCGCCAGGGCTCCTCCATCTCACCTGCCGCGGCTTGGCCGACATCACCCCAGTCAGCGGGACCAAATCGCCGGCCGAGGGCTGGGTCCGCTACCAGCACGGTCCGTTCGCCAACCGAAGCCATGAACATGCCCGCGTGGTGATCCGGAGCCACCTCGAGTGCGATGACTTGACGTTTCAGCTCGGTCGAGATGGTCCGAAGGAGTTCCTCGCGAGTGGCGACGGTGTGCTGCAGGTTCCGGCGCAATACTCTCGGGATCACAAAAACGGATTCAGAATCAACCAGGAAATCGCCGGCATCAAAATAGAGGCTGCTCCTCCGGGCGACAACCTTGCCACGCAGCGCATTCGCGATGTCCGCCCCCACCCGCTCGTCTCCGGCGCGCGCGGG
>DATDCV010000497.1:0-6304 GCA_036524155.1 Verrucomicrobiia bacterium | reverse complement strand
GGCCCGAACTGGCGCTCACCGGTTCGCCGTTGATGATTCGGATTTCAGACTGGTCTGGCTTGCGCCCGGCTTCCATCTCGAACATGACCTGGACCGTTTCCCACCGCGATCGAGTGTAGGCGGAAAGTCCGCGGACGCGGGTCTCTTTCGTCGCAGGAAATACCCACCTGATTTTCCGCGTCTGGTTGGTTCCGGCACCCGGTCCCAACCGGAACTCGATGCGGCTTCCTTTGAGCTCAATGTCGCCCGCGAGCGGTTTCCAGGTTCCCTGCCAGGCGGATTCCCCAAACCATCCTTGCACCTGGATTTTGTCCGAGGCGGGTGTCTCCGATTGAGTTTCAAAGAGGAGTTCAAGCTGCGCCAAAGCGCGCCGGTTGAGCCACTGAATCCCGATGCAGGCCAGGCCGTTACTGCCTGGAAGCAGGCGGTAAGCGCCATCCCGCTCTGGAGCCAGAGTGGTCTCAAGGTAGACGTCCTCGGCTAAAAACTCCTCTATGCGATTGGCACGCGCGCCATCCAAGCGGTTTGCGTCCCAGGTGACGATTCGTCCGAACGGCGCAATGTCCACGGGAGCCGCCGGAAGCTTGCGGGCGGCGCCGGAGACGCGAACCAGGCGTGCCTCTGCCCAATTGGCCATATCGCAGGTGATTCCATCCCCGGCATCGTTGGCCTCGAGTCGCAGCTCGCCCGCGCCTCGCGTGTCCAAGTGCAGAGCTTTGGCAGCATTAGTGGCAGCCATGCATCCGCTGTCGAAGACCGCGCGTCCGTCCAACCACGCGCGAAACACCACGCTCCCGCCTGCGGCGCAAGGCTGCAGACCGACACTGGCGTCGAACGTTTCGAATTCTCCGTTGAGCAGCACGGTGAGGGACCCGTTGGCATGGTGGCCGAGCCCTTTCGCAAAACTTTGCCCCGCGATTACCAGCGGTTCTCCTGCGATTCCAGCCCGGTGCGCGGCAGCGTTCAGCCCCAGTTCTCCCCAGTCCTGCGCCGCCTCGAGAATCAACTCTGGATGCTCGCTCAAATACTCGACCCCGCCTTGATGTGGTGGTTGGGCGAGCCCCGAGTGAGCGAAGCCGATGGTGGTCAGAGTTAGAAGCAGAAACGGACAAAGCACCGCTCGACGCATGCCGGTGATCTAATCTCGCCGGTGCTCTTGGGCCAGCCAAATCCGCCCGCCCTGGACCCGGGCGGGCCGCGTTTTCCGACCTACGACGAAGTCGGCATCAGCCGAAAGAAACGCTGCCGGAGGTTCCCCCGGGGCGGGACTTTGAATTGGATGAAGCCATCCGCGTCGGTGGTTACGTTGGTGAGGAGCGTCCAATGCCGCAGGTTGATCGACGTCAAGATGCTGTAAGTGCTGTTCGCCGCTCCGATCGCCGTAAAGATCGGGGCATTGGTGAAGCGGCCCGTGATCAGCAGTTGGGGGGGGCGGGACGGCACTGTGTAACTGATCTCGGTTGAGTAATCGCTTTCCAGGCCCGCAACGTCATAAGCAGTGGCGGCGAAGTAATAAGTTAACTCGGGAACAAGGTTCGAAACGGTTGCGGAAGTGAGATTCCCGGCGTCAACCACTCGGTCGTAAGCCCGGCTGCTCGGACCGTAGTAAACACGATAGCCGGCCACCATCGGCGAGGGGCTGGGATCCCACGCGAGCGTCACTCGCGGAGCGGCGGCCAGGGACCCCACCCCCGCCGCAAGCGCCAGAATGTATTTCAACATGCCTTATGTCAAACCTTAAACTAACTTATAGTTTACAGCAGCCCGGCCAGCGCGCCACTGGGACATTCCTCGGGCCGGCCCAGGAAAGCACCAGCCCTGGCGGTGTTTGGACTCGACGGCGCGGCGCGCGGCGGGCAAAGTGGAACAGTCAGGTTGCTCCAGGTGTTCGGGTTGGTTACGAACAACAATCAGTTATGAAAGAAATCTCGAGACGTCAGTTTCTCGGCAAATCCGCCGCTACTACCGCAAGCGCGTCACTTGTCCTGGGCGGGCTGTCGTTTCCCTGGGTGTCCTCGGCGCGTCCTGCTGAACCCGGTGCCAATGCGAAGGTCCGGATCGGGCTGGTAGGCTGTGGGGGGATGGGGCAGGGCGATTTGGAATGCTTTTTCCTGAACCCGGAAGTGGATTGCGCGGTGGTCTGCGACGTGGACGACGCGATGATCGCCAAAGGAGTCGCCATCTGCGAAAAGCAACGTGGGAGGAAGCCGGACACGGCCAAAGACTTCCGCCGCGTGCTCGACCGTAAGGACGTCGACGCGGTGGTGATCGCGACGCCCGATCACTGGCATGCGCTGCCGGCCGTGCTGGCCTGCCAGGCCGGCAAGGATGTGTATGTCGAGAAACCCCTGGCGAAGACCATCGACGAAGGCCGGGCGATGCTCGAGGCCGCGCGCCGCCACAACCGGGTCGTCCAAATGGGCTCGCAATGGCGGAGTTGCACGCACATTATCGAAGCGACCGAGTTGATACGCTCCGGCAAGCTCGGCAAAGTCAGTGTCGTGCGCGGTTGGGCCTACCTCGATTGGCTCCCAAGCATTGGCAAGCCCGCGGACGGCACGCCGCCGGCCGGCGTCGACTATGACATGTGGCTCGGTCCCGCTCCCACGCGGCCGTTTAACCCCAATCGCTTTCACTTTAATTTCCGCTGGTTCTGGGATTACGCGGGCGGCCTCATGACCGATTGGGGAGTTCACTTGATCAACATGATGCTCATGGGCACCGGCCAGGAGGCGCCAAAGTCCGTCTTTTCCACTGGCGGCAAGTTCGTTCTGGATGACAATTCCGAAACGCCCGACTCCCAGGTGACCGTTTACGAATTTCCCACCTACACGCTGATTTGGGAGCACAAGGCCGGTCTGAACAATGGGCTGAACGGCCGATCCTGGGGTGTCGAATGGAACGGGACCGAGGGCAACATCATTCTGAACGACGAGGGCTGGGAGCTCCGCACGGAGCGCAAGCAAGCCAACCTGGATTCACAAAAGAAGCCTGGCAGTCCGGACCCCCGGCCGGCCCACGTGCGCAACTTCCTCAGTTGCCTCAAGTCGAGACAACAGCCCGTCCTCAACCTCGAAATCGGCCATCATGTTTCAAGTGTCGCGCATCTCGGCAATATCGCGTACCGCACCGGGCGAAAGGTGAACTGGGATGCCGCCAAAGAGCGTGTCATTGATGATCCGGCTGCTGACGGGCTCGTTGGTGTGAGCTACCGCCAACCCTGGACGCTGCCTTACCGGCGCCGCGGATGAATCTCACCGTGGCCCCGAACTGCGGGACGCGCATCCTGCTCGTCTCCGGATGCATGCGGGCTGCTGAGACCGAAAAGATGCCTGTCCGCTGCAAGCCAGCAACATGAACGAGGTAGAGATTGTTCCCTTGTCGCGCAGTGCGCGTGACGTGAGCCGGTTCCTGAACCTCAGTTACCGCATTTACGACCAGGACCCGCTCTGGGTCGCGCCGCTGCTGATGGACGTGAAAAAAGTGTTCACCGATGCCAACCCGCTTTTCCAGCATGCCTCCGCCCAACTTTGGATGGCGACGCGGGACGGGCAGGACGTCGGTCGCATCGCGGGGATTATCGACGAGCATTTCACAAAGTCGGAAGCTGAACCGGCTGCGTTCTTTGGATTTTGGGAATCGGTCAACGACTCCGCGGTGTCGCACGCCTTGTTCGGCGCGGCTGCCGATTGGGCCCGCAACAAAGGCATGAAGAGGCTGATGGGCCCGATGAACCCCACCACGAACGACGAGTGCGGGCTGCTGACGGAGGGGTTCGAATCGGCCCCGGTCTTCATGATGACCTACAACCCCCGATACTATGTCGACTTGATCGATGGCGAAGGCTTTCATAAGGTGAAGGACCTTCTGGCGTTCATCATTGACCTGGCCGGGATACCCATGGACCGGCTCCGGCGCATCGCAGCCAAGGTCAGAGCACGCAATCCCAATATCCAATTCAGGCCGGTTCTGCGTAGAACTCTGACGCAGGATATCGCCAGGATTAAGGACGTCTATAATGTCGCCTGGCAGGACAACTGGGGGTTCGTGCCGATGACGGATGCGGAGGTTGATTTTTTGGCGGAGAGGTTGAAGCCCTTGCTTATGGAAGGACTTATCTGGCTCGCCGAGGTGGGCGAGGAACCCGTCGGATTCCTGCTGGCCGTCCCGGACTTCAACATCGCGCTCCAACCACTTAAAGGCCGGTTGCTGTCGCCGAAGGTGGTTGGTTTCCTGCCGTATCTTTTTGGCTGGAAACGCCTGCCGCGCACACGGGTCATAACCCTCGGCGTGAAAGAGAAATACCGCGGGAAAGGCCTTGAAACCGCGATGCTCATCGAAGGGCTTAAGACCGGGTTCGATTCCGGCGTGCGCGAATCCGAAGCCTCGTGGATCCTGGAAGACAATGTGATGATGTGCCGAATGCTGGAAGCGATCGGCGGGCGCGTCTACAAGAAATACAGGATCTACGAAAAGCCGGTCTGAGGGCACTCCTCGGCCTTTGCTGTTTTCCGGTAGAGCCAGTTGCCAGTTTGCACAAGCACCGCCGCCGTCACCGCGCCGGCGAAGACGTCCAACGCATAGTGGTAGCGGCAGTAAATTGTCGAGAGGCACAACAGGATCGCGACGGCCAGGTGCGCGTAGCGGATGGGCCGCAGGTACCTGAAGGAGAACGATACTGTCGTTAGCGCGATGGCAACGTGACTGCTGGGAAACGCTGCGCCGGGCGCCTCGAACACACGGTAAATAAAGGCCATGATCTTGAAGAATATCCCCACCTGGATCGCCGACGGGTAAACTTCAGTCGAGGCCAGTTGCTGGACGTCGGGGGGGAGGGAGTAGCCGGCGACTTCGTGGAAGAATACCCGTGGACCGATTATCGGCAGGATGATGTAGGTTGTGTAACAGATGTAGAACACGAAAGAGATCACGGAAACGTAATGGAAGAACTGCCGGCGTTCCCTCAGGTAAAGCGCCACGCCCACGCCCGCGATCATCACGTAGTAGGAAAAATAGGAGGCATAAAAGAGCTCGCTGACCACGAGGTAGGGCAGTTTTTGCATGAACAGCGTGCTCGGCTGACAGCCCAGCAACGCCTGTTCCCAGCGGATGATGTCCGGGTCCATGAATTCCTGAAAAAACATCCGGTTGAGCCAGCCGGTTTCCGAGAAAAACCAAGTATAAAGCAACACCGGGTAGAAATGCCGCAAAAAAGAGATCGGGGCGATGCCCGGCGAACGCCCGTGCAGGAAGATCAGGGAATGGATGAACAACAAAATTCCCAGGTGCGCGAGCACAATCAAGTGCCAGCGCGGAACGGTCGCGTTGTGGAAAACCACGACGAGCACAGCCACCAGCGCGGCGTATCCCTGGGTGGCGTAATCGACAAAAGTGTAGTGCTTCATCGGAGCCATCCGTTCTGCGTGTACCACTCCAGCGCGGCGGCGACACCCTCCTTCAGCGTCGTGCGGCATTCCAGCCCCGTCTCCCGTTTCAACTTCGCGGGGTCGCACACCCAGCCCGGCGCGCGAAGCTCTGCGTACTTTTGCCGGTTCAGCAGCATCGCCTTGCCGGTCAGGCGCGAATACATCTCCTGTCCCAGGCAGACCGGCCAAAGCAGCGCCGGCGGCAAGGGGCAAGGGACCGTCCAGTGCTGCATTCGGTCCGCAATTTCACCCGCCATCTGGCGGCCGGTGATGATTTCGGCGCTGGCAACGAAATACGTGCTGTTTTCCGCCCTGGCGTGATCGAGGCAAATGGACGCCGCTTCCGCCAGATCCGGACCATAGACAACGCTCAGATATTGAGTCGCGCTCGGCCGCGGCAGGATGTGCCGATGAACGGCCTGAAACATTGGAAAGAAACCATTATCGCGCGGGCCATAAACTGCGGGTGGCCGCAGCACGGTCCAGGGGACCCGGCAGTGCTCGCGCACTTCAAGTTCTCCAGCCAGTTTGCTTTTTCCGTATTCAGAAACAGGCGCGGCCGGGTCTTCCTCCCGGGCCGGCTTGGCGGGCGTCGCCGGCCCGGTAACGGCCAGGCTGGAAATATGGAGCAGGCGCTGGATTTGGCCGCCGCGGCTGTTGACGGCCGCGACCACGTTTCGTGTGCCGACCTGGTTGACCTCGTAGAATTCGGCGTTCCGCGCGGCTTTGGTGCACCCCGCGCAGTGGATGACGTGGGTAATGCCCGTCAGGGCGGACTTCAGACTCTCCACGTCACAGATCGATCCGGTGCGGACCTCAACCACGGGCAGATGACGTTGGAGAAATCGCCGGTCGCTGGTAGGCCGGAGCAGCACCGC
>DATDCV010000496.1:0-7560 GCA_036524155.1 Verrucomicrobiia bacterium | reverse complement strand
ACAGGTTCGAGCCCTGTCTCTGGAGCCATTTCTTTGTACCCTGATAATCAGGGGTTTTCCTCCAAGGACAGGCGGGCTCAGAGGCGAGTGTCAGCGGTTTTGTCAGCAGGATTCGCTACCTGCCGACAATTCGCAATCGTACGGGACTAACCCAGCGACTGCTCGCTAACGGGACAATCCAAAAACTCGGTAGGCTGGATATGCTTATGAAAACAGCCTACAGGTTGTTCAATCGGAAGGGCGTCTTTTATGCCCAACACAACTCCATCGGGAGGCAGGAGAGTCTGCACACGAAGGACAGGCAGGAGGCTGAAGACCTGCTTACCGCCAAGAACACGGCAGAGCGCAATCGCCCTGTAAATCTGGCTTTGGCGAGGGGTTAGACCGGAAGAACATAAAGCAATAATCGGCGCTGAACAGAACGTGGAGCGTCGGCACTATTATCAGTTTCTTTGGCAAACAGGCGCTGCACAGACCGATGCCGCGAACATGTCCGCAGAGAATGTTGATTGGAAAAACGGTCAGATTACACATCGCCGCGCCAAGACTGGCACCTCTGCCTACATTTCAATTGGCGAGGGCTTGGAGCGGCTCCTCGCGGACTTGCCTCAATCTGGCCCTTTGTTCCAAAAAATTGCACCGACGAATAATAGCGCACGGTCAGCCGAGTTCTGCCGAAGGCTTCGCACCGTAGGGTTATCTGGAATATCCCTGCATAGTTATCGCTATGGATGGGCCGAGAGAGCGTATGAGGCTGGCTATCCCAAACGGTGGGCGCAGTATGCTTTGGGTCAGAAAAGCCGTGCCGTACATTAAGCCTACGCCAGAGGAGCCCAGTTCCGACGCGAGCCTCTTGACGAATGGCAGAAAAGGAACGGTGCTATCCGCGACGATGAACCAAGCGGACCAAGTCGTGCAAGTCGCCGCCCTATCCCAGAACCGAGGAGGCCAACTAAAGGACCGCAGTTCTTGGTTCACTCATTCCTTGAATTCCCAAGTTCGCGAAGCAGTTCCTGCCAACGCCGGATTTGGGCCTCTTCGTCTTCACACCGGACAATGTTTCGCAGAGCCGCTCCAGGGCCGCAGCCGATTGCGGTGTGTTCTGCTCCCCCGCGGCCAGCACCACGCTCCAGTGGGTGGTAGGGAACACGCCCGTGTGCGCCTGGGGATCGGGATTTGGTTCTTCCGCCCGCACGGTTTCATTAAACCAAACTGCAGCGCCCGTCGCACGCTAAATTGATGGGCTAAGACGTGCGACGCGGTTCCCAGCGCCCTTTCCGCCGCGGTGAACCAAGTGAACCAAGATCTGCAGCCCGGTTATTCTCGAGAGACAGTAAGCCGGCGCCTTGGGCTGGAACCAACAAACAGCCCGCGATGGCATGTTCTCTCAAAACAAAGCCGGTTCGGCGCTCGCAAGGGTAGCCTGCTGGAAGCGTTTGCAGGCAGCAAAGAAACTGCAAGTGCAGCCGCCGCGGGCCCGCCCCTGGACACAGCAGGTGCGGCAGGCCTTGGCGGGATGCCGCAAATGCGAAAGATCGCGGGGAAAGAGCAGCAGTAATGCCCAATCGAATCCAACCTGGAGGCGCTGCAGCCAGGTGGGTAGCTTGAACAAATAGACGCCGCGCCAGACAAACCAAGCGAGGAAACCCGCCATCGAGAGGCCAAACAACTCGGCTACGGCGGAGTGGCCGCCGATGGAACACAGCGTGCCAAAGGGCTTGAAATGAAACGGCCTGGTCGGTTGATCTCGAAGGACCCGCACAATGTTGCGAGCGCATTGGGCGCCTTGGCGTTCGGCAAATTGGCCGGTCGGGGGTGAGAGCCGCTGGTCGAACTGATTCAGGATCAGGGCGGAATCGCCGATCGCCCACACTTTGCTCCAATCACGTAGCCGCATGTCGGGACGGGTTGCCAGGCGGCCTTTTTCTCGAGCGACCGCCAGGTGTTCCAAGACCCGCGCCGGGGCACTGCCGGCCGTGCAGACAATGGTGTCCGCCTCTATGAACTGCCCTCCTTCCAGAGCGACGCCTTCGCGCAGGGCGGACCTGACGCGGGCCCCGAGGGTCACCTGGATTCCCGCATGCTCGAGTTTTTTCCGGGCGAACTCCCGCAGATCGCGGTTGATCTCAGGCAATAGCTGGCTCCCTGAATGAACGAGTCTCACGCTGATATCCTTCGCAACGAAGTTCTTAAAATACCGTGCGCTGCTCCGAACCAGGTCGTTGACATCACCGGCGACCTCGACGCCACTAAAGCCCCCACCCACGACCACGAAGGTAAGATGGCGGCGGCGCCGTCCCGGGTCGGCGCACACTTCGGCCCTTTCCATTCTCTCCAGGATGTGGCAACGAAGCGCCAGGGCGTCATCGATGTTCTTCAAGGCGAAGCCGTGCTCAGCCATCCCGGGGGTCGCCTGCAGGTTGGCGGTGTTGCCGCAAGCGATGACAAGCTGGTCGTAGGCCATCCGGCACCGCTCGTGGTCCGCGGTCTCGTATTCGATTTCGCTTCGGGCGAAATCGATGGCCCGCACCTCCTCAGTACGGCAAAACACGCGGGGCAGCAATTGCCGGAGCGGCACGACAATATCAAGTGGATTGATCGATGCGCCGACCGCCTCCGCCAGCAGCGGACTGAAGACCAGATGATTTTCCCGGCTGAAGAGAACCACTTCGGCTTCGCCAGGCTTCAGCTCGCGGCTGAGGGTGCGGGCGCAGTTCACGCCGCCAAAACCGCCGCCAAGAATGATGACGCGCCGCCTGTTCTCGAGCGGCTCTGAATCGGGCGCTGCTGTCGCCCAGCGCCCCGTTTGCGTGAAGCGGTTATGCATGAGACTATCTAAAGGAGTGCAGCAGTGTCTCTCCACTAGGAAATTCCTCGAAATGCCCCGAGGCGCGGCAGGCGGCGCCGAAGGATGCTTCCTCGGTGTGTGATTTCTCAGCTCGCCTAAGTGAACCGGGAAGGTGCGGAGGCGGCTCGTTTCCTGTTCGCTGCAGCAGCCAACAGAAGCCGGGGACGAGCCGTCTCCGCCCCTGTCGGAGGTGAACCATTAAGCAACATCTCTTCAGGGTTGAGCGGAAAGAAGGCCACTTGGGGGACGTAGGCCGTCGATCCCGTCTGGTCCTGAGAACCTGAGAACCTAACTGAACGGTGTCAGTCAACGCTAATGTAAGCTTTTGGAGATGACAGTTGAGAGTAGAGCTGCGCATTCAGCAGAAAAAGAAAGAAACACCCGTGCGGATTCCTCTAAGCCGTCCGCCAAGAACCTGTCCTCCCGCCGGTGCCCGCTCGACTTAACCACGGCGGACGCTCCGTCCCAGTCCGACCGCTGGTCTCTGTCGGCTTTAACTCGCTAATTCACTAATCGCAGCCTGCGTCCCCCAATAGGATCAGAACTTGAGATTCCATTCCGCGCGCCCGTACTTGTCCCGGACCAGCGCTGCGAGCTGTTGCGTCGGGACGTCGCGCATTGGTTCGGTCGCCGACCAGGCTTCCCGGAGACCGTGCTTCAGGGACGCGGCCGGCAGCCTGAGAATGGTCAGGAAATCACGGTGCGAGCGGTTGAGCCGGTAGTCCGGCTGTTTGGAGGGAAGCGGGAGGGCTTCCTCGAGCAGGTCCAGGTCCAGGTTGAGCAGAAAGCTGCCGTGAAACAACAGGGCGTTCTTCCGGCGGCGTTGAGCATTGCCGGAAAACTTCAAACCGTCCAGGGCAAGATCGGTGTGGCCCTCTCTCGCGACCGGTTTCCCGAGCAATTTGCTCAACGCGTCGGCATGGCGGTTCAAAACGTAATCATTTGTTCCGTGGACACTCCGCAGCTCGCATGCCCTGTCGACCCGCAAAATGAGAGTGTAGTTCAGACACCCCGGCCCCTGAAGCACCGTTCCGCCACCGCTGCACCTCCGGAGGATGGGTATGCCCCGCACACGGCAAAACTCCGTGTTCACTTCTCTGTTTACCGCGTTGGCATAACCGAGCACCACGAAGTGTTGAGCGGCTTCCCAGAACCGAAGGACTTCGCCCCCGGCGCCCTCCTCGCACCGGTCGAGCAGCGCCTCGTCCAACGCAAGGTTTTCTCCCGGCGAGCTGAGGCCCAGATCAAGCCAATTCATACGGTTGAAAACTTTGCGGCGTTCTATAAGCTTTGCACAGATTCATCCGTCGCCTGCCGGTTTGGTGTTATAGTGATGTATTCGCGGGGCGCTGCCGCCGGCCTTCCGGGGACGTCTCCCCCGGCAGAATTGACAGGCACCCGAAGCGAGCTTAACGACATACATTTTGAGTAACAAAGTGAAACTAACGAATCCGGATCAAACCAAAGACGACCCGTCCCCCGGCCCGGCGCCGCAGGACGGCCACGGGGGGGACGCCCTTCTTGACTCACTTGCTGCGGTCGTCGAGTTCGCTCTCAAGAACCAGGCCCCGCGCGCAACGACCCGCTTCCTGAGCGGCCTCACCGACCGCCTGCGAGAGGAGGGCGTCGAGGCCCCGCGCGTGGTCAGCACTCCTTATATCAACACGATCCCACCCGACAAACAGACGCCGTTTCCGGGTGACTGGGAAATGGAGCGGCGCATCAAAAGCTACGTGCGGTGGAACGCGATGGCGATGGTGGTCAATGCAAACCGGGAGCATAGCGGCCTGGGCGGGCACATCTCCACCTACGCCTCCGCGGCGACGCTTTATGAAGTGGCGTTCAACCATTTCTTGCGGGGCCGCACGAATACGTTCCCGGGCGACATGGTTTATTTCCAGGGCCATGCCACGCCGGGCGTATACGCCCGCGCCTTCCTCGAAGGGCGCCTGGATGAGCACCACCTCCACAATTTCCGTCAGGAACTGGCCGAAGGGGGCGGGCTCTCGTCCTATCCGCACCCTTACCTGATGCCGGATTTTTGGCAGTTCCCGACTGTCTCGATGGGCCTGGGTCCCTTGCTTTCGATCTACCAGGCGCGCTTTAACCGCTACACGCGGGCTCGCGACCTGGCATCGGGCGAGGAGCCCCGCGTGTGGGCATTCCTCGGCGATGGCGAGACCGATGAACCCGAAACCCTCGGTTCAATCTCGCTCGCCGCTCGGGAAAACCTCGACAACCTAATCTGGGTCATCAACTGCAACCTGCAACGACTGGATGGGCCGGTGCGCGGCAATGGCAAGATCATTCAGGAACTCGAGGCCGTGTTCCAAGGAGCGGGCTGGAATGTCATCAAGGTGATCTGGGGGTCGGATTGGGACAAGCTTCTGGCGGCGGACAAGACCGGCCTGCTGCTACGCCGGATGGAGGAGGCGGTTGACGGCGACTACCAAAAGTACTCCGTGGAGCCGGGAAGCTATACGCGCCGGCACTTTTTCGGCAAGTACCCGGAGCTGCTCGAACTGGTGAATCATCTGAGCGACGAGCAAATCCACAAACTGCTGCGGGGCGGGCACGATTCGCGCAAGGTCTATGCCGCGTACCAGGCAGCAGTGGAACAAAAGGGCCGCCCGACCGTTATCCTGGCCAAGACGGTCAAAGGTTACGGGTTGGGCGAGGCGGGTGAAGGCAGGAACATCACTCACCAGCAAAAGAAACTGAACGAAAAAGAACTGCGGGAGTTCCGCGCCCGGTTCGGCGTCCCCATCAGCGACGAGGAAATTGCCGAGACGCCGTTCTTCCGGCCGGCGCCGGACAGCCGCGAGCGCCAATACCTGCTGAGCCGCCGCAAGAAACTCGGCGGCTCTCTGCCGAAGCGTGTTGTGTCGGCCGAGCCGCTCCAAACGCCCGCGTTGGAAACCTTCGCGGACCTCTTGAAAGGTTCGGGCAAGCTCGAAATGTCCACTACGATGGGGTTCGTGCGGCTGCTGAGCACGCTGGTCCGCGACAAAACCATCGGGAAGCAGATCGTGCCGATCATTCCCGACGAAGCCCGCACCTTCGGTTTGGATGCGCTCTTCCGTGAGATCGGCATTTACTCGTCGAAGGGCCAGCTTTATGAGCCGGTGGACCGGAAATCGCTGTTGTACTACAACGAAACGAGGGACGGGCAAATCCTCGAGGAAGGCATCACGGAAGCGGGCGCCATGGCTTCGCTCATCGCGGCCGGCACCAGTTATTCCAACCTGGGCCGGCACATGGTGCCGTTCTTCATCTATTACTCCATGTTTGGCTTCCAGCGCATCGGCGACTTGATGTGGCTGGCTGGCGATATCAAGGCGAAAGGCTTCCTGCTCGGCGCCACTTCCGGGCGCACCACGCTAAACGGTGAAGGGCTGCAGCACCAGGACGGCCATAGTCTCCTGCTCTCGAGCAGCATTCCCACACTCCTGACTTATGATCCGGCCTACACCTACGAGGTGGCCGTCATCATCGCCGACGGGATGCGCCGCATGTATCGTGACGGTGAGGACATCTTTTACTACCTCGCGTTGTATAACGAAAACTACGCGATGCTGCCGATGCCGGACGGCTCGGACGACGGCATACTCAAGGGACTATACAAGCTCAAACCGGGCGCCGAGGGCCCGCAGCTCAAGGCCCATCTTTTCGGCAGCGGCCCGATCCTGCGCTTCGCGCTCCGGGCGCAACAAATCCTGGCCGACCAATTCAACGTCTCGGCCGATGTCTGGAGCGCCACCAGCTACAAACTGCTGCGCAACGACGCCCTCCGCGCCAAACGCTGGAACATGTTCCATCCGATGGAACCGCCCAGGAAGTCCTACCTCGAAAACGTGCTCGAGAAAGAGCACGGGGTTTTCGTTGCGGCCTCCGACAACATGAAGCTGGTGCCGGACCAGGTAGCCCCGTGGATCCCCGGCGGCTTGACAACGCTCGGGACGGACGGCTATGGCCGCAGCGACACCCGCGAGCGGCTCCGCCGGTTCTTTGAAGTGGACGCCGAGTCCATCGTGGTCGCGACCCTGTACGCGCTAGCCGAGAAGGGCCAACTGGACAGAGGCGCGGTGACGAAGGCGATCAAGACGTTGGAAGTTGACCCGGAAAAGAGCTTCCCCCAAATCGTGTAGCCGATGGGATTTTGCTTCTCGATCTGAGCCGCTTTTTCCAAACTGCGAGCAATGAAACCGATCGAGATGTTTGATTTGTCGGGCGAGGTCGCAGTCGTCATTGGGGGCACAGGCGCTTTAGGCGGAGCCATCGCGCAGGCGCTCGGAGAAGCGGGCGCCAAGGTAGCCGTGCTGGGGCGCAACGAGCAGCGTGGTGCGGCGCGCGTGAAAGAGATTAGCGCCCAGGGCGGTCAGGCGGCGTTCTTCACGGCTGATGCGATGAGTCGGGACAGCCTCCATTCGGCCAACGATGCAATCCAATCCAGCTTCGGCCCCGCCGGGATCCTCGTCAATGCCGCCGGCGGCACCGACCCGAAATCCACTGTCAGCGCCACGTTGGTTTTCGAGCAAATCCAACTTGAAGACTGGCGCGCAAACTTCGATTTGAACCTCGTCGGCGGCGTGCTCCTGCCCTGCCAGGAGTTCGGCCCGGGGATGGTTCAGCGTGGCCGCGGCAGCATCATCAACATCGCCAGCGTGTCAGCTCATCTGCCACTATCGCGCGTCATTGCCTACTCGGCCGCC
>DATDCV010000495.1:0-1917 GCA_036524155.1 Verrucomicrobiia bacterium | reverse complement strand
GCCTATCACCCATGGGTCATCTGGTTCATTCTCGGCGCGGTCGGACTGGCTTCTGTCGCGGGAATGGTTGCGCTCCATCGGAGAAGTCCTCCAGGAAACAGCCATGTTTAATCAACCGCTGCCCGCTGTTCGAACATGACTTTCCCACACCTCCCAACAACCACCATCTACCTCACGCCCGAGCTGCGCTCCCGCCTCATTTGGCCGCCGCACGCCTTAGTTCCACGTGCCGGGTCTTTCCGCTGGTGGTCTTAGGAAGCTCCTCGACGAACTCGATTTCGCGCGGGTATTTATACGCCGCGATCAATTTCTTGCAGTGCACCTGCAACTCCGATTTGAGCTCTTCGGTCCCAACAACGCCGTGGCGCAAGACAATGCATGCCTTGACAATCTGTCCTCGGAGTGGGTCCGGCTTGCCTATCACTCCGACATCCAGCACGGCAGGATGCTCCAGCAACGCGCTCTCCACTTCAAACGGGCCAATCCGATAGCCAGAGCTCTTGATGACATCGTCCCTGCGGCCGACGAACCAAAAATAACCGTCCTTGTCCCGCACGGCCCGGTCGCCGGTTAAATACCAGTCCCCCTGGAACTTGCGCGCGGTCTCCTCAACGTTGAGCCAGTATTCACGAAACAAACCCAGCGGACGCTGCGGTCGAACTCGCACCGCAACCTCGCCTTCTTCGCCAGGGGGAACTTCTTTGAGGTTTTCATCAACCAGGCTGACCGCCGCCCCCGGTACCACCTTCCCCATGGACCCTGGCTGCACCGGCTCGCCCAGCGAACGGCAGTTGGCGATCAGCACCACCGTTTCGGTCTGGCCGTACCCCTCGTACAAAGTCAGCCCGGTAGCCGCCCTCCACAAGTGAAGGACTTCCGGGTTCAAGGGCTCGCCAGCGGTGACGCAATGTCTCAGACGCGGGATTTTCCATCTTGATAAATCCTGCCGAACAATCAACCGCAACGCTGTCGGCGGCGCGCACCAGGTGCTGATCGGGAAATTGGCCAGTGTGTCCAATGTCAACGCCGCATCGAATTTTCCCGGCGCGTCCAATGCAAACACACAAGCGCCCTGGTGCCACGGCCCGTAAAAGCTTGACCAGGCTGCCTTGCCCCAGCCGAGGTCGGAAATGTTCCAGTGCACATCCCCTGGCTTCAGATCCAGCCAATACTCCCCCGTGACTCTGTGGCCCAGCCCATAGCTGGCCTGCGTATGCATCACCATCTTGGGCTCACCGGTCGTCGCACTGGTGAAATAAAGAACACCCGGAGCATCGCTGCGAGTCTTCGGACCGTGAAAACTGGCGCTGGCTTTCGCGATTCCCTTTTGGAAGTCCAGCCAGCCCACTGGGGCGGCGCCGGCGGCTGAAGGCGCGCTCGTATTCACAAATACACGAATCCCCTCGAACCCACTCACTTTCGGAGCCCCCTCGGCATTAGTAATCACGCCTCTTATCCCCGCGGTCTCGACACGATATTCCACATCACGTTTCGTAAGCAGCAGAGTCGCCGGCACGGGCACAGCCCCCATCCGCACCAGGCCCAACATGGCTATCCACCACGGCGGCACCCGGGGCAGCATGATCAGAACAGGGTCGCCTTCTCGAAACCCGCAACTGGCCAGGAAGTTCGCCGCTCTGTGGCTAAGGTCGGATAGCTCATGGAACGAATACCGCTGCTCGTTTTCCCCCCTCAGGTTCGCGCACCAAAGTGCTGGCCCCTCCGGCCGCACCCGCGCCCATCGGTCCAAAACATCCAATGAAAAATTAAATTCGGCGGGCACCTGAAACCCGCCTGTGTTCGCCCTGTCCATCGCGCGGATGGGTTAACCCAAGCGGGGGCTAAAGTAAAGGAAACTGAACGCGCCTGATGGGCAAAACGCCCCCGCCAAAAAAGCGCGACCCGGCGAGAATCGTC
>DATDCV010000494.1:0-25978 GCA_036524155.1 Verrucomicrobiia bacterium | reverse complement strand
CCCACCGCGCCGCTTTGCCGCCAGCCATGTAACCAATGCGGCTGATTCCATTGATGATGGTCTGGTCGTGGCCGTGGCTCGGGTGCATCTTTAACAGCTCGGGATGGTCTTTGCCGGTCGGCTCGGCCCCGACTGGTTGGGCGAAACTGACCCGGATTGGGTCCGCCGGGTCCAATCCGACAACCCGCCGATTCTCGACATAGACGCAGGGGACACGATCACCGGTCGCCGGCATGATGAAACAGTAGTCGAAGCCGATGTCCAGCGGGCCCGGCTTGATTTCCCCGTTCCAGTCCGGCCCGCCCTTGCCGCCCAGACCCAGATGCCATTTGCCAACGGCGCCAGTGCGGTAGCCCGCCTTTTGCAGCATCGAGGGCAGAGTGGTTCGCCCCGGCTCGATGATCAGCGCGGCGTCGCCCGGCAGAATGCCCGTGCCTGCCTTCCGCCAGGGATACATCCCCGTCAGCAACGCGAATCGCGAAGGCGTGCAGGTGGCCGAAGACGAATGAGCATCGGTGAATCGGAGTCCGCGTGACGCCAGCCGATCGATGTTGGGCGTCTTAATGCGGTTCGCACCGTAGCAGCCGGCATCGCCATAGCCGAGGTCGTCGGCAAGGATGATGACGATGTTCGGTTTTTGAACGGCTGGCTCAGCGCCAGAGCAGCACTGTGCCGCGCACGCCAACAAGCTCGCGCCGACCAGAATCTTAGCGTTCATTGCTCCAGAGTATTTTAGGCTGTCATTCTCATTTCTGTGGCGAAACGCAAGGAGATTCGCGGTATCCGCTCAGTCTTGCGTCGGAGCGCCGAGTTGCACTCGGCTTAGCAACGGCCGTCGGATCGCTTAAGCCGACTAAAAATCGGCGCTCCGACACAAGACTGAGCGGATACGATTCGCGCGACTCTCCGCGTGACAGTTCTGCTGCTGGTTGTTTAAGCTGCGCAATGCCTCAGCGCACGATTACTCTCGGCCACTCGCCCGACCCGGACGATGCCTTCATGTTTTACGGGCTCGCTAAAGAGCTAATCCCGGCGCACGGGTTCAGGTTTCAGCACATTCTGCAAGACATCCAAACGTTGAACGAACGCGCGACCCGAGGCGAACTGGATATCACCGCCGTCAGCATCCATGCCTACGCGCACGTAAGCGATAAGTATGCGCTGCTGCCCAGCGGGGCCAGCATGGGCGACGGCTACGGCCCTATGCTTGTCGCCAAGGAGAAACTCGCCAAAACGGAAGTCGGCCGGCGGAAGATCGCCGTTCCCGGCACGATGACCAGCGCGTTCCTCGCGCTGCAGTTGTGGCTCGGCAAATCCGCCCGTGAATTCAATTACGTCGTTGTGCCTTTCGACCAAATCTTCAACGCGGTAAGGTCCGGAGCCGCCGACATGGGCCTCATCATACACGAGGGGCAGTTGACGTATTCAAAGGAAGGCTTGCAGGTTTGCGAAGACCTGGGGGTGTGGTGGGGCCGAGAGAATGACGGCTTGCCCCTGCCGCTGGGCGGCAACGTCATTCACAAACGCTTCGACCCGGCGGTCAGGAAGACTATCTCCGACATTCTCACCTCGAGCATCCGGTTCAGCCTGGATCACCGAGCTGAGGCGGTGCAACACGCGCTTCAGTACGCACGCGACATGGGCCGTGACCTCGCCGACAAGTTTGTCGGCATGTATGTGAACCATTGGACTCTGGATTATGGCGAGACGGGCCGCGAGGCTATCCGCCGTTTTCTGGGACAGGCCTATGACCGGGGGTTGCTCCCGCACCGCCAGGAACTCGAGTTCGTAGTTTAGCGAGCCCGCGGAGCGAACGGCTCAATCCGTCACTGAGCGGAGAACATCGAACATTGCTTTCCCTGATTGAGCGGAAACGGGTTTCTTTCCTTTCTCATCGGCGCGCTCCACCAACTCCTCCGGCAGATCGTCGAGGAACGGGGAGGGGTAGCACTGGACTGCGGCGCCAAATTTCTTCCGGGTACGGCAGTGGCTGATAGCTAAAGTCTGCATGGCGCGCGTGATCGCGACATAGAACAGGCGCCGCTCTTCGTCCAGCGTGCCTTCTTCCCGGGAGCGCTTGTGAGGCAAGAGCCCGTTTTCCATGCCGACGACGTAGACATGGGGGAATTCGAGCCCCTTGCTGCTATGCATCGTGATGAGCGTTACTGCGTTCTCCGGGCCCTCGTCTTCTTCCTCGCGGTCAGTTTCGAGCGTGATCTCCTCGAGGAAAGTGTGCAGCCGCTCGAAAGGTGCCGGCCCGCCCGTGTCTCCGTCGAGGCTGGCCATCAGGTCCTTCAAATTACGGATGCGGCTTTCGCTTGCCTCGGGTGTTTTCTCGGACCGGCGGAGTTCCTCGAAGTAGCCGATTTGATCCAGAAAATGGTCTGCCCAGGCCTGCAGGAAGCCAACTCCCCCGGCGCGGTTTGCCGCCGCAGGCGTCGGAGTCGGGGCGTGACCGGCGGTCGGCTGACCTCCCCGACGCAACAGCAACCCACGAGTGTGCTCAATCAATTCAACAAACGATTCGATCGACCGACGCGCGTTGGGCAACAGCGCCGTTGTCACGGTAGGGTTCTTCATCGCCGCGAACACGGAGCACTTGCGCTCGTGGCTGGCTCGCAACAGGTTTTCCATCGTGGCTTCGCTCAGACCCCGGGCGGGAACGTTGGCAATGCGCAGCAGGCTCACGTCGTCGTTCGGGTTCAGAAACATCTTCAGATAAGCGAGAAAATCCTTTACTTCACGCCGGTCAAAGAAGCTCTGCCCGCCAACCAGATGGTAAGTCACTCCTTGCTGCCGCAAGGCCGTCTCCAACGGACGCGACTGGGCGTTCGTGCGAAATAAGATCGCGTGGTCACTCCACCCCGCGCGGCGCGTCAGGCGGGCAAATTCAATCTGCTGGACCACCGTGCGCGCTTCTTCCTCGTCGCTGCTGAAGGTGTGCAAAGTGATCTTGGGCCCCTCGCCTTTTTGCGACCAGAGGTGCTTGCCGCGGCGCCGAACGTTTTTTTTGATGACCGCGTTGGCCGCGTTGAGAATCGTGTTCGTCGAACGGTAGTTTTGCTCCAGCTTGATGACCTTGACCTCGGGAAAATGTTCCTCCATGTCGAGCAGGTTTGAAATCTCGGCGCCGCGCCAACCATAGATGGTCTGGTCGTCGTCGCCCACCACGCATAGGTTGCGGTGTTTTTGCGTCAGTGCCTGCACAAGCCGGAATTGCGCGGCGTTCGTGTCCTGGTACTCGTCCACCATCACATATTGGTATTTGGCACGACAGGCCTCCAACGCGTCCGGGAATTCCGAAAACAACCTCAACGTCAGAAGTATCAGGTCGTCGAAATCCACCGCGTTGCACGCGCGCAGGGCCGCTTCGTAACGGCCGCGAAGGTGCTGGGCCATCGCGCGAAGGCTTTCGTCGGCGAAGGCCCCGGCGCGCTCGTTATTCCTGAGCTTGCTTAGCAGCGCCAGGATCGCCGCCGGATCCTGTTTTTCTCCCTTCGCCGACAGGTGCGAAAGGATCTTTTTGATCGCGCCGATTTGCTCCGACTCGTCGTAGATAACGAAATTGCGTTTGTAGCCCAGCTTGTCGATGTGTTGCCGCAGGATACGCACACAGAGCGAGTGAAAGGTGCAGATCGTCGGCCGGGACTCAGCCGCCGCTGGTGAGGAAACGGCGTGTTCAGCGTTCTGAGGGGCGGAATTTCGGTTCCGCGGGAGGAGTTTGCGAACGCGCTCCTGCATCTCGCGTGCCGCCTTGTTGGTGAAGGTCACGGCCAGGATCCGGTCCGGGGGGATACCTCGCTGGATCATGTGCGCAATGCGGCAGGTGATCACCTGGGTCTTGCCCGTCCCGGCGCCCGCCAGGATTAACACCGGGCCCTTGAGCGTCTGAACGGCTTCCCGTTGCTGCGGGTTTAACGAACTCAAACTCAACATCGGGCGCGGAGTGTAGGACGTGGCCCGGCAACATGTAAAACCGCATTTACCATTCAGGCGGGCATATGCGCAGTCGGAATTTCTGCGTCTTCAGGCTCGGCCCACTTGCCATGCTCTTTGATCAGGTCCACAAGGCGGTCTACAGCTTCGGCTTCGGGGATGTTGAACTTGATGGGGGTCTTACCGACGTAGAGGTTGATTTTGCCGGGGGCGCCGCCGACGTAACCGAAGTCAGCGTCGGCCATTTCGCCGGGGCCATTGACGATGCAGCCCATGATGGCAATCTTGACACCCTTCAGATGCTCGGTGCGGCTCTTGACTCGGGCGGTGACGGTCTGGAGGTGGAACAACGTGCGGCCGCAGGACGGACAGGCCACATAGTCGGTCTTGAAGGAGCGGCAGCCGGCCGCTTGAAGAATGTTATAGGCCAGGCGCAACGAAGCCATAGGCTGGGCTTCGCCACGCACCAGGACGGCGTCGCCGATTCCATCGGCGAGCAACGAGCCGATGATGACCCCGGCGCGGAGCAACGCGATTTTGGAATCCAACACCGGCGGCTGAGGCTCAAGGCAGTCCTTCAAAAGAATAGGGTTGCTGCGGCCGAGTCGCTGCAGTCGGGCGGCGAGCAGGCGAAAAGCGGCGATCGCCGGAAGCGGCGTGCCGTCTTTGACGGTCAGGATGGTTGCATCGGAGTCGAGCCGGATATCCACAGTGGGATCCCACTCCAGCACGTGTAGCTTTTCGTATACCCCCTCCGGTTTCACGTCGGCTTTGGCACTGAGTTTGGGCGCGACTTTATCCCAGGTCGATTGCGTCACGACGACGCGAACTGCGTGCTCGCCCCCGCATTTCAGGTTGTCGCCCAAATCGACTGCCGGGGTGCGCCGGCGCGCGAACGTGAAGGGATCGAAAGGCAAAACGGGTTGCGGCGTCAGAGCGGAGGGAAGAGGCTCGAGGGTCGTCAGCAAGGGAATCTGCTGCAGCAAGTCGCGACAGACCTCGATTTCGCGCGGCGAATCCTCGGTCAGTGACACGCGAATGGTGTCGCCGATGCCGTCGCAGAGCAACGAACCGATTCCGATCGCGCTTTTGATTCTGCCGTCTTCGCCTTCGCCAGCCTCGGTGACCCCCAGGTGAACCGGGTAGTTCCAATCGGGCCCCTCCTGTTCGAGGCGCGCGACCAGCAACCGGTAGCACTCGATCATGACCTTGGGGTTGCTGGCTTTCATGGAAAACTTGAAATTATGAAAGCCGTTCGCGCGCGCGATGCGGGCGAATTCGAGCGCGCTCTCGACCATGCCCAGCGGCGAATCGCCGAACCGGTTCATGATGCGGTCGCTGAGCGAACCATGGTTGGTGCCGATGCGCATTGCGCGCCCCAATTCCTTGCACAATTCGACCAGCGGGGTGAACTTCTCTTCGATCCGCTTGAGCTCGGCCGCATACTGCTCGTTCGTGTATTCCTTCACCGCGAATTTCTTCGAGTCAGCGTAATTGCCGGGGTTAATGCGGATCACTTCGACCCATCTGGCAGCTTCGAGCGCTGCCTCCGGCTTGAAATGAATATCGGCGACGATAGGCACCCGGCAACCGCGCCGGCGCAGCTCCGCGACGATGTGCTCGAGGTTGGCGGCGTCCTTCACGGTGGGGGCCGTGATGCGCACCAATTGACAGCCGACCGCGACCAGGTCGAGCGTTTGCCGGACGCACTCGGCGGTGTCCATCGTGTCGCAGGTCAGCATCGATTGCATCACGACCGGGTGGCCGCCGCCGATGACGAGGCCGCCGCAAGTGGGATCGCCAATCAGAAATTCGCGGGTCTTGCGGCGTTTGTAGAAAAACGGAGACTCGCAGTAGCGCATGTTAGTTGTTGGCGGGGGCCTTGGGTACGAACTTTATCTCGGCGGGCTTCTCTTTGGATCGTTTCCACGGCAGGTCCTGAACATCGTAGAAAGCGATGTAGGCCATGAAGGCGATGAGCGCGACGGCGCAACTGGTCTGGATGGCACCGACGACACGGGCGCTGAGGGGCCGGCGGCGGATGCCTTCGATGATCGACAGGAGGATGTGGCCGCCGTCCAGCACCGGAATAGGCAGCAAGTTCAGGAGGGCGAGGTTGACATTCATCAGCACGCTGAACCAGATTGCCAGGCGCCAGCCCTGCTCACTGTTAAACAACCGGTAATACACGTCCATGATCTTGACCGCGCCGCCAAGGTGCTGGGGTTTAATGTCCGAATGTCGGGCAAAAAGGGCGCCAAACGTGTCCAGCATCGCGACCACGCTCGATTGAACCTGTTCGACAGGTCCCGGATGCCGCAGACTCCACTTGTCCTCCCAATTCAAAATGCCCAGGCTGGCTTTCCCGTTCGGCGAACCAACAGGCACCTCCGGGTGCACCCTAATCTCGATGGGTTGGCCGTGCCGGAGGCAGCTCAGGACCAGGGTCTGAGTGGGGTGGGCTTCGACGAAATCCTCGAGCCCGCCGAAGTGATACAGCCTGACGCCATCAACCGTCAGGATCTGGTCGCCGGGGAGGAGACCGGCCAGCTTCGCCGGGCTATTGGTGGCGAGGTCGCCGACGATGAGATCGTGAGCCGGGGAGATCTGGACTTTTCGGAGGCTTTTGCGCTGCCACATTTTGGTGGGCTCTTTGCTCGGCTTGGGAAAGCACTCCAGGACCTGGCCCGCGCGCTCGACTTTGATCGGCACGGTTTCGCCCTCGCTCCGGACAACACGCCACGTGACACTGTCACCCATGCCGCCAAACTTGCTCACGGCTTTGCCATCGACTTCCAATATCCTGTCTCCGGGGCGCAATCCCGCCTGGTCGGCTGGTCCGTCCTTGAGCACGTAGCCGATGACGGTGGTCCGTTCGATATCGCTGACGGGGCGGCCCACCACGGTCACCACGACCGCAAAAGCCAGCGCGAGCAGGAAGCTGAACAGCGGACCGGCAAACGCCACAATCACTTTGTCCAAAGCAGAGACGGGCGGCAGCGGTTCGCTCGGATTGTCGGTTTTGCCCTCAATGGCCTCCATGCTGGCCATTTGGGGCAGGGAAACGTAACCCCCGGCGGGGATGGTTCCCAGGGCATATTCGACTCCGGCGATTTTCTTCTTCCAAATGGGCTTGCCAAACCAAATAGCGAACCGGTCGACCCTCAACCCGCGCCACCGTGCCGCCAGGAAGTGCCCCAATTCGTGCACGAAAATGAGCAAATTAAACAAAAGCAGGACTTCCAGGAATATGAATACGAACTTCAAAATCGACATACTTTAGCAATCACCCCCGCAACAGGGATGGGCAAATATAGCAGTCTGCGGGCCAGAGGCAATCCCTCCTCCAGAATGATTATGCTATTGACTCTGCATTGCATGCCTCGTGGCATGAGTCCGAATCCGGGCGGCTCGGGCAGTGCGTCCAGCGGCAGCGGTATGATGTTGGACAAGGATTCGACGAGAGTGGATGTTTGCGTCACCAACAGGCGTCGGACAGCGTATCCAAAATGGCGGTTGAGGGGGAAAACCAGCTCCGGCACAACCCTGTGGTCCATTCCCCGCACAGTCCTTGTTGCGCTCTGGGACCTCACTTCCCTTGGATCGTCACGGGTCCGAGCGGCGCTTGCAGATTCAGCCACTTCTTGATCGTGATCGGCTCGATGCCGGTTCCCGGTTTTATTTTGATCGTAACACCTTCGGCGGCCGCGTTGGCGGCTTCGCCTAAAGTCCTGAAAGGAGTTGTGTAATCACCGGTTTCCAGACCAGCGTAAGCATAGTCCACCCAAAGTGCGCGCGAGCGAAGGCGCCAGGTGTCCTGGAGACTATACCAATTCCAATTGGCATCATGCGTTCGCCCGCCGAAGAGCCAGGCCGACTGCCGTTGAGTGTCGTAAGCCATGCCCGCATTATAGCGCCCCGGGCCGGACGGCATCGAAAGGACCCATTTGGCGCCGATCCATTCCCAAAGATCGCCCAGGATATTATCAGCGGCATCGACGCCACCGAAGAGCAGCACGCGTTTCCGTGTGGGCTCATAGATCATCATGTGGCCCTCTCTGGGAGAAGCGCCGCTGGTTGAGAGTAAAGTCCAGTTGGTGCCATTCCAGCCCCAGGTTTGGTTCGAGAGCGGGTCCGAATTGCCTATACCAGCGCGCCCGCCGAAAAGGATGGCCAAATGTCGCTCGGCATCGTATGCCATGGAGCAACCAACCAGCCGCGGTGGCCCCGGGGTGGTAAATACTCGCCATTGCGTTCCGTCCCATTCCCAGATCCAGGCGGGCTCGGGTCCCTGAAGGAAAAAGGCGCCGCCAAACAAGAGCGTTCGCCCCCGGTCAGAGTCGTACGCCATGGCCTCCCCATTCCGACTGGTCGGGCTGTTGGCGGAAGCCAGTCGCCAAGCCGTTCCATTCCATTCCCAAGTGGTGCCAGGTTGCAGGCTCGCTACCTCGCAGTAGAGCACCGCCACCCCGCGTTGGTTGTCAAAAACCATGCCGCAGGACCACCCTGGGGCGATCGCCGGCGCGGGAAAAGGAGTCCAAGCTGCTCCGTCCCACTCCCAGGTTTCGGGGGCGTAATCCCGGTTGATATACAGGCTGACGCCGCGCCAATTGTCATACACCAACCAGCCTTCGAAATTGGCCCCCGGTGATTGCGCTAACCCGCCCTGCTGTTGCCACAGATAGGGAGGAATCTGTCCTAAGCCAGGATGTGCAGTGAGGCCGATGAGGCATTCAATTGCCGCGGCGAGCAAAGCTCTCATGGCTTGTTTGCGCTTCTAGGGTTTATACAGCCGGAAGAAGCGGTTACCCGGGTGATTGGCCAGGCTCAGCGTGTTGGTGCCGTTGGCGGTAGTGATGCCGGTGCTTGCGAGCCACCCGGCAGAGGCAGTAAGGTCCGTGTTCTCCTGCAGTATCCACCCCGGGACATCCTGCCAGTACACGCTGAGGATCCCACCAGTGTAGGTCAGGTAAAGTGTGGGGCGGACCAGCGTCTGATTGACCGACAAGAAGCTCCAAAAACCGCCAGTGAGCGGGAAATCGCCGCCGGTCATGGAGCCGGCGTCAGCCTGCCCGATGGTGCCGGTGAGCGCATACAGGCCCCCGGCGCTGCTGGCTCCCCCGCCAGCGACCTTGTGCCAATCAAGAGCGTAAGGCTGTGCGTGGACCATGATTGCGGGCCATAGTAGCACCGCTGCCGTTAGGATCAGATTTTTCATAATTGTGTATATTTAATCTCCTCATTCATAACGTCAGTAGGCGATCTGATTTGCTTCACAGGGGCCTGATGACGGCTTCAAAGCCTTTGAGCACGAGCGGCTTGTTGATTACGAGCGAGGCCGAAGCAAACGTGTTCAAGCTCCCAGCTTTAAAGATCAATGTCGTGCCGCTCGGCGCGTTTTGCACCGCCTCTCCAATGTTCGCATACGGGATCGACGGCGAACCGACGCCCCACAAGCCGGAGTTATCCACAAATCGCACTACGCCTTCTGGAGCGATCTTGATCATGCCGGCCTGGGCGTTTTTGAAGGGCGTTGTGTCCAGTGTATACCAGATGTGCGCATTAGCACCAGGACCCCAGCCCATGTTCATCAAGAACTGGCGGTCCGGATCAGTCGACTTGCTGTAGCCGTAAACGACATAGGCGTGTCCGTCGTTGTTCGTGTTAAAACCGGACAAGACCACCGGCCGCAACCACTTAATTTCATCTGTGAAGAGAGAAATCATTGTAGAATGTGTGGTATTATTCCAAATCTCGATGTCGGAGTCATAGTAGTACGCCGTTTGGAGTTTCCATTTTTCAAAACGCGATGAAGTGCCCCATAAACCAAATTCGGAGTCCATGGAAACGGAGACATGGCCGCAGAGCTTGGCAACTTCGGCATCTCCGGCTGCGGTGGTGGGATGAGAATCGCTCATCAAGCTCCAGTTGTAGCCGTCACCCATGTTGACAGAATAGGTGCCGCTGCCTTGGTTCAAGCGTCCCCACAAGCTGGCCAGGGCGTCCCGATAGGAGGCGTTGTCGCTGATGCGTTGGGCCGCTCCGTAGATACTATTGTCCCACGCCCCATACATCCGCAGCCGCCCGCCATTGCTGGCGGTCCATTCCAGGAGACCTCCCCAGGTATCAGAGTCGATGACGGGATCGACGCTCAGCGCTTGCTCATCCCAGGTCGTACGCCACCGATAGGGGTAGGTCGCACTGGCGCTGCCTGTGCCATGGGGTGGCCATTTCCAGTAATACATGATCTGCGACTGGGCTGTCGCGTTGCAGCCCACCGGCGTATGTTGATTGGCGGGGCTGGTGTAGGGGTGATCGGGTGTTTGGGCATTGTAGGGCGACCCTTGGTGCCACAGGGAAGTTAGATGCAACTCCATTGAGTAGGGCTCCCCCAGATCTTTCTGTGAATATACAAGCGGCCTTTGCCCATTCACCAGCTTCTGCCAGGATTGCTTTCGTTGCTCCAACTGAGGCTCGATTGCCTTG
Organism: Verrucomicrobiia bacterium; assembly: GCA_036524155.1. GTDB lineage: Bacteria > Verrucomicrobiota > Verrucomicrobiia > Limisphaerales > UBA8199 > DATDCV01. Next base: position 15,556 of record DATDCV010000494.1, on the reverse strand, counting down.
AGCGCCAGTCCGTTTTCCGCCACGAGTTTTCTCAGGTGTTGGGTGCGGGCGTCGATTTCGCGGAGAAAGTCCTCGAATGCAGGACTGCCGGGAGCATAGATCCCACGCGGATTGTACAAATAGACCGGGAGCACCAGATCATCAGCTCCGGCGAGGCAAAAGCCGCCGCCGGTGAGGTGCACGACATTTGCGGTCCTCTTGCCATCCACGATATATGGCTCCATTCGTTCAACCGCGGCATCAGGCCTGGCATCGGCGGTGACTGTGCGCACCCAGGTTTGCACGGCGACACGGACCTCTCGCTCGGAAAGTTCACGGGCTGAGGCCATCGAATGCAGAAGGACTGCGGTGAGGCCTACCACGACCATCAGCTTCGGCGATCGCGCTCCGGCGCATGGGACAGATCCCAGATTTGTTTTCATATGGCGTCCGATTCCTTATCGGCGGGTTGGCTATTGCAGGCTTACCAGTACGAGGACTGTGCCCTGGCCTTCCTTGAGGCCGCTCATTGCCTTGCCGAGCACCGCCCCCTGCGCTCGGACCGGATTACCAACCTTCATAGCGTGTCCGGGTGTGTCCGACGTGGTCAACAGGTCCCCGGGAACAATTGCGCCATTTGTGGCATCAGCCAGGGCATAGACACGGCCGGTGAGCGCGACGCTACGGCCGCTGGCGAGCACGCCTTCCTGCTTCATTTGGATGGCGGGATGCACACCCTGAGCACCGCTGACAATACCGGCCACGCGGGTGTCATAGGCGTGGGTACTAAGCTTAAGCCGTCCTGGGTGCTCCTCGTCGATGACTACCACCGAGCCTTCGCGAATGGATTCTTCGGCCATCTCGAACGGTTCAGCCAGGTCGGCTCCACCCGTGATGGTAAGAACCTTCACCCGCAAGTTGCCATCCTGGCTGAGAGTCATCACATTGCCGTTGGAGCTGTTATAGAAGTTCATGACGTTGGCGGCGCCCCCACCGACAGCGAGGTCCCAAGCCGGATAGGCGGCGGTGCTCAGGCGGAGCCTGGCATAATCACCGTCCTGTGTTTCCTGCAGATGCAATTGGGGATGGCTGATCGTGGAATCCCCTGCAATATGAAGCATGGCTTTCACGGAGCTGGTCCCAACGCCGACACCGCTGGAGGCACGAATCAAGAACTGATTATTGGCCGTCGAAGCGAAATCTGCGTCCTGTGCGTCGGCCCAGACAAAACTGCCAGTGTGGTCGGCCTTTGCATGCCGGCCGGCGGCGCAGGACCAAGATCCATAGGCTCGATTATCTTCCCCACCGAGAACAGTTGACCTGCTGCCCCACCCGGTTAGGTTGCTGACGCCGCCGACAATGACCGAATAGAACCCAAAGGCTTGGTTCCGCTCACCCCCGCCGACCGTGGAAGCAGTGCCTGACGCGATGTTCTGAAACCCTCCGACCACCGTCGCGTATGGAACGTCAGAGACATCAGAATCATCGTTGCCAACTCGATTTCCGGCGCCACCGCCAATCGTGCCGAAATCGTCGGTGACGCGGTTGGCGTTAGCCCACGAGCTGAAAAGCGTCCAAGAAGAGTCGCCCCCGCCGGCGATGGTACCTCCCATCACGCCTGCGGCGACCAGATTCGACTTTGAACCTCCCGTGAGATTGACAGCGGCAGTGCTGCCGCCAAGGATTCCTCGCGAGGTTCTTTCGAGAAGCAAGGCGCGCTCACCGTCGGCCTTCAGTTGAAGCGGCTGGTTGTCTATCGTGCCGAGGAAATCTGCAGCGGTGGTGCCGCTGTTGCCCAGCAGGCCCCAGCCCGATAAGCTGGTGCCGCTCGCCGAGATCTGCAGTGTATTACCCTGTGCCGCAAGGCTTATATTGGGTCCGGCGCTCAAGGTCACATCGTCCTTGAGTCCATTGAGACTTTTCACGACTTGATTGGGAGCGACTTTATCTGCGGAGATAGCCCCGTTGGCGATGCTGCCGGATGTCACCGCATTCGGCGCGAGCATACTGGCATCGATCACGCCAGCGCCCACCCCGCCCGCTTTGCCAGCGTAGATCGCGTACGGCGTCGGATGGATTTGCTGGCGCGGCGCCACCAGAGCGTAGGAACCGCTGTTGGCCTTGCGCACCTCTATCTGCAGCCAGCGCGGCGCTCCCGAAAAGGCCACCGCGCCGAAGTCAAGTTCAACCGTGAAAAGGCCGTTCTTGACCTCCTGCGCCAGGAGCTCATTCGGGTTCAGGGATGGCGCCAAAACGGTGGCAACAGTCCCGTTTTCGTCCGTGCACAAAGTGAATTTAAGGTCGTACAGACCGTTTGGCGGGCCAGTTTGGTCGGTTAGGCTGCCCTGGTAGGTGAACGCGCTACCCTGGGCACTTGCCTGGTACGTGAGCCCCAGCAGTGCTAGAACGGCCAGGAGTAATGGGGAATGTTTGGTTTTCATAACAAATTTGCTTATCGCTCGATTCATTTATCCTCACATGCCTAAACAGGGGACAAAAAGTATACGTGAAGTTCATTCCTGCATTCACTGCTGTTCCTGCAGCCACTGTTCGTAGCTCCGTTTTGGCACGGCCAGGCACGCGACGGTCAAGGTCGTGTGGGATTTCTCGCGGGCGACAAAAAGCAGGAAAGCGCCGGAGGTCTCGATGACCGCGCTGATGTTGCCAGCTTGACGAAGCTGCGCGCGCAGCACGTTCTGCAGCGACGGCGGCAGGTTGTCGAAGTAGTACTTTGGGTCTCTATCTGCCTCGCGAGCTGAAGAAACGAGTTGCGCGTTCGGACCGAAGCGTTTTTTGATTTCCAGCTCGTCGACGGCGGGCGCGTTGGTTTCCGCAGGCCTGGGCGCCAATTGCCAGGTGGTTTCCGTCACGGAGTTGGAACCGGATGGTCTGAGTTGCGCGACCAACTGCAACGCATCCGCCCCATTCGTTTTGGCGGCGAGAAGGCCGGCCCGGATCGCCTCACAAGCGCGCCGGGCGGGCGCATGCAGGGCATCATCGTTCTCGAACCTATTGCGGAGCAGCCGTTCGACCAGTATAGGTTTGGCGAAGACGCTGGCGAACCTCAGCGGGTCATTGCCCAGTGCGGCTTTGATTTCGGCCAGCATTTCGGGCGCGCGGGTGGTGTTGTTGATGCGTTCCACTTCGGCCTGCAGCAGCGCGGGGGTAAGGGCGACACCGTAGTGTTCCCGCAGCACGGTTTCCTGTTTCAGGTCTTTCCGCACGAGGGCCTCCAGTGTGGCTGGCGGCAGGGTTTGCTCGAAAGGAGGCTTCGTGCCGAGGCGATGGTCGTAGTAAACGCGTTCGATGGCTGCCCGGGCGGCGCACAGACTGGCAAAGTCGCCAGCTTGGGCGGCGCAACACAGCGCAAGCAAAAGCATGATTCCGGTTTTGATTCCAACGCCAGGTTTCGAGGTCCTGCTCACAGCTTTTGGTATAGGTAAAGGGTGCGACCGGGATTGTAGCTGAACGTGTCGGAGAAAGAGGTGGCGCCGTATCCTCCCCAGACGATCATCTCACTGCCCGTCCACACCGCTGTATGTAATGCGCGCGCGCTGGGGCTGGAGGATACCGGCGCCCATATGTTCGCTGTCGGGTTGTAGCGCCCGCCGTCGTTGAGGAAACCGCTGCTGTTCGCTCCACCCCAGACAATCATCTCGCTTCCGGTCCACACCGCCGTGTGTTGGGACCGGGCACCGGGGGCGCCGTTGGAGGTCATCGGCGCCCAATTGTTCGCCTCCGGGTTGTAGCGACTCCCTGCATTCAGGTATGATCCGCCTAAGCCTTGCCCGCCCCAGATGATCATCTGGGTGCCGGTCCACACCGCCGTGTGTTCACGGCGCCCGAGGGGGCCCCCGCCTGACCCTATTGGCGTCCAATTGTTCGCAGTCGGATCGTAACGGCCGCCGTCACTCAAATAAGTGCCGCCATCCCATCCGCCCCAAACGATCATCTCGCTGCCCGTCCAGACGGCGGTGTGCAAATGGCGTGCGCTGGGTGCGCTGACCGTGGTGACCGCTGACCAACCCCCGCCCACCCTGGGATTATATCGCCCGCCCGTATTCAAAAAACCACTGCCGTTTAATCCACCCCAGACGATCATCTCACTGCCCGTCCATACCGCGGTGTGTCCGTGACGCGCGGCAGGCGCGCCGAAGGTCGGTAGCGCTGTCCAACTGTTCGCCGCGGGACTGTAGCTCCCGCCATCGTTCAAGTAACCACTGCCGCTGGATCCGCCCCAGACGATCATACTGTTGCCCGTCCATACTGCCGTATGGTCATAGCGCGCGCTGGGCGCGCTGGCAGTGCTCACCGGCGTCCAATTGTTCGCGGTCGGATCATAACGCCCTCCGTCATTGAAGAAACTGCTGCCGTTCCAGCCACCCCAGACGACCATCTCGCTGCCCGTCCAAATGGCGGTGTGGTTCCTGCGAGGCGCCAACTGCGTGGTGATCGCCGTCCAACGGTTCGCCGCCGGATCATAGCGCCCACCCGTATCCAAATAGAACGAGAAAAAGCCATTGTAGGAATATCCACCCCAGACGACCATCTCTGTGCCGGTCCACACAGCTATGTGATACGCGCGCGAAGAGGGCGCGCTGGTAGTCGCCACCGCAGTCCAAATGTTCGCTGTCGGATTGTAACGCCCGCCGTTATTGAGGTAACTGCTGCCGCTGCCAACCCCACCCCAGACGATCATCTCGGCGCCGGTCCACACGGCAGTATGGGATGCCCGGCTGCTGGGGGCCCCATTGGTGGCCACCGCGGTCCAACTGTTCGCGGTGGGATCGTAACGACCACCGTCGTTCAGATAACTGCTGCCATTGGCTCCGCCCCAGACGATCATCTCGGTGCCGGTCCACACCGCAGTGTGATCGGAGCGCCCACCGGGCGCGCCGCTGGTTGGCACGGTCGTCCAACTGTTGGCTGTCGGACTATAAAGCCCACCATCGTTGAAGTGGCTGAAGCCATCGGATCCGCCCCAGACTATCATTTGGCTGCCTGTCCACACCGCCGTGTGTCCGTAGCGCTGGAGGGGCGCGCCGGTAGTGCTGACTGCCGTCCAACTGTTGGCGATCGGGTTGTAGCTGCCGCCGTCGTTGAAAGAAATCTGGTCGTTGGCTCCACCCCAAACGATCATCTTGCTGCCCGTCCACACCGCGGTGTGTCCATAGCGCTTAAGGGGCGCGCCGGTAGTGGCCGTTGCCGTCCAACTGTTGGCAATGGGATTGTAGCGCCCACCATCGTTCAAGTAGACGCCGTTGAATCCGCCCCAGACGATCATCTCGGTGCCGGTCCAGACCGCCGTGTGAGAACGGCGTTGGGCTGGGGCGCCGGTGGAAGTCACCTCTGTCCAAATGTTCGCCGCTGGATTGTACCGAGCACCGTCGCTCAGGAAGCTGCTGGCACTATCGGATCCACCCCAGACGATCATTTCGCTCCCGGTCCACACCGCAGTGGCATCGCGTCGTCCCGCGAGCGGCGTCCCGGTGGCGCGCTGTTCCCAGACGTCGCCGCAATCCACTTTGCCCAGCCTGACATAGCCGGCGTTGAGCAGGTTGGCGTCGCTGTAGTTGCTCGATAGCACCATGCCGCCGCCGGGCACTGTGCCCTGGCCGGAGGCGGCGAGATTGGCCGCCGCGGCGCCATTGGCCAGCATGGTGGAGGTAATCGTGCCGTTACCGATGTTGCCCGCGGAAATGGTGCCGCTGATGCCCGCCGCGTTCACACCGCTTGCGAACATGGCGTAAGGCGCAGGGGTGAGTGGCTGGCGCGGACTAAGGGCCGTGAAATCGGTGCTGCCGCCGGGCCGCACCGCAATCTCCAGCCACCGGGCGCCGCCATCAAAGACGGCACCGAAGTCCAGCACCGCGGTGAACAGCCCGTTAGCGACTGGAACGCCGGTGATGGTCACTGGACCGCCCACCACGGTATCAGGCGCACCTGGCACACTGTATAGTGTGAACCGCAGGTCAAAGAGCCCGCTGGCGGGCTGCCCAGCGTCATCCAGCCGCCCCTGGTAGGTGAACGCCGTGCCCTGAGCACTTGCTTGGTGCGTAACCCACAGCAGTGCTAAAACGGCCAGAAATAATGGGGAGTGTTTGGTCTTCATATTTGAGTTTGTTGTTTCGTTTTTTTGCCTGGCTTCACGATGACAGTTACAATGTTACAAGTGTTCGGCTCAAACAGGCTGGCTGGAGGTCGAGTATGTGGGCAGCGCCCGACTGCAATCGCCGGTTGGCGTCGCGGCGTGAGACACCGGGGTGTTTGCACTGAACGTCAGAACGACTGCCTTTGACGGACGGATGAGCACCAGAACCGTGATATCCACGGCCTTGACGGTTCTTGCGCAGCCAATCCAAGGAGTGACCTCGATTATTTGTCGCGAGTTGTCGTCGATGCCACTCATATTCAATCCCTAGCCAATCGTTAGCTCCACTTTTCACGACCTGGGTCAGCAACGGCACACTGCGAGCGGCCTCAGGGTTCGAGTAGCGGCTGCACGTACGTGTTGAGATCTCCATTCGGCATCACCTTGACCGACAGCAGGTGAATGTTGCCAGGGAGCGTCACTTCGTTCTGGTGCACGCCGACGACCGGATTGATTGCGCCGATTAACTGGGCATTCACTTCTTTGGCAGTCAGGCCCATCGAGGTGGGCCAGGGTACGTGGGTATGAGCGGTCGCGCTGTCCAGCGTCACCCAGATCTTGCCAGCGGCTCGGTCGAAGTTGACCGAGAAGGTGAAGTCGATGCCGGATGTCGGGTCCGGCACAGCCGAGATGTCGATGCCGATATCGACGTGAACGAGGTACCGGCGGTTGACTACACGCGTACCGTCGAATGCGTAGTCGGTCACGTTGGCAAGCGACGGACCGCCGTTGATGTACACGCGGTCGTTTTCTTTCAGCTTCGAGACAATGCCGGAACTAATCGCGGCCATCACCTCGGCGACCGGCTTGCTCGCACCGCCGATCGTGAAGGGGGCGAGAGCTGCGGCATTGCTCGCTCCACTGTGCCAAAAGACGACCCCATTCTCGAAGTCGTTGAACCGACTTGCACTGCCGTTATAGGTCGGGAGTTCGTCGGAAATGGGATAGCCGAGCTCTGCATTCTTCTCCCAACCATTATTCGCCCAATACTGGCGAATGAGCCCGTGCACCTCGTGCGAGGAAATCGATGGTTTCCAATAAATCGAACCATGCTCGAAATGGTTGAATCGGCCCGCGCCGTCGGGCGTTTTGGTTTCGTCCGTGGTGGGAAACCCCAGAAAACCTGCCTCCCAGCCCATCTGCCCGAATTTGCTGCGAATCGCGCCGTGGGTCTCGAACGCCTCGGTGGCCCCTTCTTTCCAAGTGATCGCTCCGCCTTGGAACAGATTGAATTTGCCCTTTGCACCGCCCCCCGACGGGCTCTCATCCGTTTTGGGATACCCCATTACGCTTTTCTCCCAACCGAGCTTCGCCCATTTGGAGCGGATGAGACCGTGAACCTCCCAGGCGCCCGTAAGCGGGTGCCAGTAGATTGAGCCCCCTTTGTAGTGGCGGAACTTGCCCATGCCATCAGGGCAGGGCGTCTCAGGAATCTCCGGGGCACCGAGGAATCCGCTTGCGCCACCCAAAGCTGCATACTTGTCATCAATCGCGCTCATGCTCTCTCATTCCTTTCGATCAAGACTGGTTATGGATCGATTCATTTATCCTCACATGCGTAAACGGGGGACAAAAAGTATACGCGAAAATAATCGCGCGAACGCGAGACAACTCCCTGCTCAGGGAACACAAGCCTCAGCAGAATCGAGACTCCTGGGTTTGGTATGCTCCGACCCTGCGCGGTCTGCGCGGTGCAGCCGAATCTGGATATTGCAGTTCTTCACCAATGCACGCATCGCCATCGCTGGAATCGATACCCGCGAGTCCTAGGGTAGCCCGGATGGGTGTCCGCCAGGCTCGCCTTGCTTTCATTGATTGTGTCTGATTACTTCCTCAACGGGAAATACAGTTGGTTGGTCGTGGGAGCGGGTTGTACCCGAAAGAACCGGCTTGAAACATCCATTGGGAACGGGTGCTCGAACATCACCCAGCGCTCGTCCGCGTTCTGCTCCACGGAAACAGCGGAGGGTGACCAAAAGGGATATGGCGGGTACACGCTCTGCGTCTCTTCCACTGTCGCGGGGCCGTACCACGAAAAGCCGAACCTCCCTGGGGGCAGCGGTATCACTCGCAGGTAATAATTTCGGTACTGGAACTGCGGTATGATGCTGCTGGCCACTTCGCCCGCCTGGCTGGAGCCGACCGCAAAGCCCACCAGCGCGCGCTCCCTCAAGGGGAGATTGATGTACGCGAAGACGCTCCAATCAAAACCGTTCGTGCTGGTGAAGCCTGTGAGCGTGTCGCCTGCTCGCCGGAGGCGCATCCAATTCCAAACGCCGTAGGCGTCCAGCGGCGCTTCGCCCTGCACCTGCACGGCGCCGCCGTCGTTGGAGCGGACGAGCCAGATGCCTTTGGCTAGAAACGGGTCGAATACCAGCGCCGCCATCCGGCTCGTGGACGCGAGCGAATCACGCACCATCAGTCCGCCGAGGGCGTTGGACCCATCAACGACCGGAAATCCCACGCGCGCCGCGACATCGAAATCCCCGGTCAATGTGCGGTAGGTAAGGGCGATATTGTCCGCCGTTGTTGGGCCAATCGGGAACGTGAGCCACGCCGCGCCGCCGCCCCCGGTCAATTCCAACGTTTGGTTATCACAGGTGAAAACGTCGCTGCGTAAGTTGGGATCGTCATAGATGCCCACCGTCTTAAACCGCAGCACCCGCCCGCTGGCCTGGCCGTTGGCCAGGGGCGGTAAGCCGGGCCACATATAACCCCTGCCCGAAATGTTTGAGGCCGTGATGCTGAAGGCTGCTTGAGCGGGCAGCGCTTGGTCGAGCGTCAGTTCCACCTCTCGGCCGTTGGGGCGGATCTGCACCCAAGGATCCTGGGGACTCCAGGTGTCGAAGGTGTAATTGCCGAGGGTCTCAGCCGAAACCCGGTCCAGTTCCATGTCGAACCGCACGCCGATGGTCGTGCCGTCGGCGCTCCCGACCGACACCAACCTGGGCACAGGCACAACCGTGACTGTAAAGCTGCAACTGTTGCTGTTGCCGCAAGCATCCAGCGCCGCGCAGACGACAGTGTTCGTGCCGATTGGGAACACCGAGCCGGACACGGGCGTGGAAGTGACAGTGGGCTTGGGGTCACAGTTGTCAGTGGCCGCGACCGTGAAGGTGACAACCGCGCCATTGCTGGACGTGGCGGCCACGACCAAATTGGACGGGCAGACGATGCTGGGGGGCGTGGTGTCCACGGTCCACGTATAAACCACACTCGCGCTGACCGAATTGGAGCAGCAATCAAAGGCGGTGATATAGAAAGTCCTGAACGAAGTGCAACCGGTGGTGATATCCGAGTGGGTTACGTTCGTCAGCAGCACGCAGCGGTTATCGGTGACCACGATTTGTGACAGCAGAATCCTTTCGTCTGGGATGACCGCAGGGTTGCAGCCGAGGTTGCCGCCCGAAGGGACGACCAGCGTCGGCGGGTTGGTATCCGACAGTACCGTGATCGTAAACGTGCACGCAGCGTGTTCACCGCAGGAGTTCGTAGCCTCGCACGTCACGGTGGTTACTCCCACAGGGAAGAAGGTGCCGGAGCGCGGGGTGCAGTTAGTGGTTATACCCGGGCAACTCCCCGTTACGGTGGGCGGCGGATAGCTGACCATAACGGGATTGGTGGCACAAGTCCAGACGCTGAAATCCGTGGGGCAGGTAATCGCCAGCGGGGGCTGTGCCTGAGCCGGCAGGCTGGCAAGGCCGAAGGCGACGGCGATGGCCATCCAAATCGTTGGTGCCGTTCCAGCTAAATGAATCACAGGCGCTTTGAGGCTTTTCATAATTGTTTCCCTTCTATTCAGGGTTGCTTGTGAATTGGTTCATTTACCCTTACATGCGGAAAGCGGGGACAAAAGGTATACGCCGAATTGATCCCGGTGCGGCAAACGCTGGCGCCCGAGGAACAACGAGGTTGATTCCGGTCTCGGTCAGTTCAGCGAGGCAGAGAATACCGCGTGGTCAGCGGTGGAGCTCGTGGCTGTGCCCCATCTGGCTTCTGTTCGGCGGCGAAGATTTCTTCAAAAGATGGCGCGTGCCAGAGCTGCCAGCGTAAATTACCATTGATGACCCATACCGTGTCGCCATCGGGGGAGAAGCCGAGCTGGCTTACGCGGGAAGTTTCTTCCGGGGACCACGTCGGCTCGAGTGGAAAGACTTCCTGCCCGCTCTCCAGGTCCCACAATTTGACATCATTTTCGCCACCGCCCGAAAGCAGGCGGCGACCATCGGGCGAGAACGCAACCACGTAGATGCCCAGACGATGGCCGTGCAGGACGACCGGTTGAGTCGGGCCGGCCGTATCCCACAGCCGAGCGGTACCGTCCTCCGCGGCAGTGGCTGCGTGTCGGCCATCCGGAGCAAAGGCCGCCCAATGGACATAATCCTTTTGGAGAGGAAAAAGGAACGGTTCGTTCGTTGCGCCTAAAGAAAGCACATGTAGTCTGCCATGGCTGGCGAAGACCAGACGGTGGTGATCGGACGAGAAATCGACTCCCAGCAAGTCGTACGGCGGCTCAGAGAGTTGACCCGAGGCGTCCTCGAAGCCGGTGCCAATATCCCAACGTTTGTAGATGGCGAGTTGATCCAGAGAACAGAGACTGCGGCCGTCCGCCGAGAAGTGAAGGCGGACGATGCCGTTGGTGTGCGCGGTGAATTGACGGAGCTGGCGCCCCGTACTGACATCCAGGAACTCGATCCGGCCGAGGCTGTCGCCTGTAGCCAGGATCGGTTCCCACGGCGCAAAAGCGAGAGCACTGAAATGGCCCCCTTTCTGGGTTAGTTGCCACAGGGGCTGGCGGGTAACAGGATCACCTAAAGTAAGCCTGTGATCAGCCGTGAGGAGCGCGACGTAACGGCCATCGGGTGAAAGCGCCAGCACGTTGACGCGTTCCGGCAGCGCATTGGTCATGGAGGGAGACGGCGATTGTGCTGCCGGCCAGATTTTGATGGCTTCATCCTTGCCGCCCGAAATGAGGTAGCGGCCGTCCCGAGAGAATGTCACGGCCCGGACTTCGCCGCGGTGTCCTTTTAGCAGGGCTAACTGCCTTCCGCTGGTAGCGTCCCAAATCCGGATGGATTGGTCCGCGCTGGAGGTGGCGAGCGTGTACCCGTCAGGCGCAAATGCCACGCTGCTCACCCAAGCGGTGTGATTGGTCAGCGCAAGTTTTTCCTGCCGGGAGGCCACGTCCCACAGCCGCGCCGTGCGGTCCCAACTGGATGAGGCCAGCGTCAGGCCTGTCGGGGCGAAGGCCAGCCCGGTGACAGAATCATGGTGACCGACAAGCCTGCCCTTTTCAGCACCCGTCAAAGGATCGAGCAGACGGATTAGCCCGCTCTGTTCGCCGACCGCCAAGAGATCTCCCCGGGGCGAGAAGACTAGTGCGCCGCGGAGCGAGCTGCTGAGTCTGGTGCCGGGGAAATTCGTGACCGGGTGGTTGGTTGCCAGGTCCCAGACGCGAATCACTCCATCTTTGCGGAAAAACGCGAGGCGTTGATCGTCCGACATAAATGACAGGGCACGGATGGGAAGATCAACGTCCAGACTGGCGAGCAGCCGCAAAGAGTCGCTCTCCCATACGCTGACCCCGTGTTCGGTGGCTGCGGCTAGTCGCTTGCCGTCTGGGGAGAATATCACGCCGTACGTTCCAGCAGGCTTTACCGACGCGATGAGTTGTCCGGAGGCCAGATCCCACAGTTGCACGTTGCCATCGTAGCCGCCGCTCACAAGCCGCTTGCCATCCGGAGCCACGGCGATGCAGGTCACCACATTGGTGTGGTATCCCAACGTTACGTGTTCATCGCCGCGACAGAATTGCCAGAGATAACGCCATTCCCAGTGCCGCAGGTCGGGACGATTGGGCGCGGGGCGATGCCGCTCGAGGAGGTCGGACGCGCGGTGGAAATTGTCCCGCCGAAGCGCCAGTTCAGCCAGATTCATGTCCACCGCATAGAGGTTCCGGCGTGTGGTTTCCTCCCGGCGGTCGGATTGTTGGCGCAGCCGGACTTCGTCTTGCTCGGCGGTTTCGGCGCGCCGCCGAGACGCCTTTTCTTCGTTCAGCGTATACACCGCCGTACCCAGCCCACCCGCCAACGCGATCATCACCGTGGCGCCGGCAGCGTAGAACAGCTTGTTTCGTTGAAGCGATTTCCGGAAACGGTAAACTCTGCGGGGCGGACGGGCCACCACAGGTTCGTTCCTCAGGTGCCGTTCGAGATCGGCCGCGAGACCATTAGCCGTCTCGTAACGCTTGGACCGATCCTTTTCCAAGCACCTCATCACCACCCAATCCAGGTCGCCTTTGAGCAAAGAAATCAGCTTGGGCGGCTCCGCGGAGCGGCGCTTCGCTGCGATCGTGAGCTCCTGCTCTTTAAGGGTTGCCAACCGCGTCGAGGGCCGCATCGGCTCGGTTTCCCGGATCGTTCGCCGGAGGGCGTCGATCCCCCCAGCCAGAAGCGCCTGAGTGTCAAAAGGCGTTCGGCCCGTCAGCAGCTCATAAAGCAGCACGCCCAGGCTGTAGATGTCCGACCGCGTGTCGACGTCCGCGCTCGTCATGTCGGCCTGTTCCGGACTCATATACGTCGGCGTGCCAATGAGTTGGTGCAGTTGGGTATAGATCGTCGTCTCCGCGAGCCGCCCTTCGGTGGCTTTGGCGATCCCGAAGTCGATGACTTTCGGATCCGGCACTCCATCCTGCACGGCGACCAGGATGTTGGAGGGCTTGATGTCCCGGTGGATGATTCCTTTCTGGTGCGCGTGTTGGATGGCGTGACAGACCTGGATGAACAGTTTGAGCCTGTCCCGGGTAGGTAGCCTGTTTTGGTCGCAATAATTGGTGACACGGGCGCCCGAGACCAGTTCCATCACGAAATAGGGACGGCCGGTCTCCGTGCTGCCCGCATCGAACACCTTGGCGATATTTGGATGGTCCATCAGCGCCAGGGCCTGCCGCTCGGCCTCAAAACGGGCCACCACCGCCTTGGTGTCCATGCCCAATTTGATCACTTTAAGAGCGACGCGCCGCCGGACGGGTTCAGTCTGTTCCGCGACGTAGACGACTCCGCAGCCGCCCTCGCCGATTTTCTCCAGCAGCTTGTACCGGCCGACCGTGTGGCCCACCGCTTCATCCGGCGAGGGATCTGGACCGTCGGGCTTCCTGAGGTGCCGCACCGCTTCGGCGGGCTCCGCCAGCGCGCCGTCCTCCTGCTCATGCGCGGCGAGCAGGGCTTTGAGCCGCGACTGCAACTGCTCGTCATCACCTGCCGCCTCTTTCAGAAATGCCTCCCGTTCGGCGCAGCTCTTGTCGAGTGCTGCTTCAAACAAGGTTGCCTCCCGCTCTTGTGGCGAGGACTCCCGCGGTTGCTCGCTGTTCATCTGTTCTTACATGCGGAAACTGGAGGAAAATCGGATATCTGATAGTGGCTCATAATTCGCACCAGCCTGGCCAGCCAACTGAAGGAGATGAGAATTTACCCCATTTCCACCCGGAGCCAGGCGCGGGCATACGTCCACCATTTTTTGGCCGTCGGGACAGCGATGCCAAGCGCCGCAGCCGTCTCCTCGAAAGTCATGCCCACGAAATAACGAAGCTTAACCACTTCGGCTTTGCGCGGATGGAGCCCGGCGAATTTTTCGAAAGCTTCATTGAGCTGCAGCAGCATATCATCGCCGCCTGCGGGCGCGGGAATTTCGATGATATCCAAGTCCACCGGGTTTGCCCCGAGTCCGCGCTTGGCAGCGAGCCGACGTCGAGCGCGGTCGATCAGGATGCGACGCATAGCCTCAGCCGCGACGGCGAAGAAATGGGCGCGGTTGGCGAAATGCGCGCCCTGGCCGCAATTCAGGCGCAGCCAGGCCTCATGAACAAGCGCCGTCGGTTGCAGGGTGTGTCCTGCCCGCTCCCCAGCCAATTTTTGCGCCGCGAGTCTCCGCAACTCAGAATAAACCAGGTCCAGCAATTTATCGGCGGCTTGGTTGTCGCCGCCTTCAAGCGCATCGAGCAGATGTGTGACCTGGCTTGTGCTTGGGTCGGTCGTGGAACGCGACGGATCCGCTCCAACTATGGAACCTGACGGTCTCATGGGCAACTCGAATGCCCGGCAAATTAGAACTTGGCACCGCCTGATAAGAGGCGGATCTCTCTAACGATTTGTTGCGCCCGACGGCCTTCGTGGCAGGTCGTCCTTGGACCCCCGGCACCCTTCAGGTGCCATTCATCTGGTTCTTGGCGCATTTATGAGTGATTCGAATGATCGAGTCAAGTAAATCTTTCCAGAAAATCTTTCCAAACAACCCTTTCGAAACCGACTCCGCCGCCCGGACCCGGCATGTGGCGGCAGCGGGCCGTGACCAGCCGGCCCAGGAGTTGTTTCCGCAGCCGAACAAAGAAATCGCTCGGCCTTGGAGTCGAACAAGCTGCTTACCTGGGAAAGGGGAGCCGGAGGAAAGGCCCGGCCGGTTTGAGCTTGCCGCGGGGCGGGGCGCTCGGCCATTGTTTGACTCTGAACATGAAACGAATCTGTGTTTGGCTGGCGCCGGCCCTCACGCTGTGCGCGGCACTTTTTCCCAGCCTGGCGACTCTTAGTTACGCAGCGGCTGCCGAATCAGGGCAGGCTGCGGCCGCGTCGGACCTGGCGCCCGAGTTACGGGTGACGGACAAGTTCTTGCTGGCGATTCCCAAAGGTGGCTTCGGGAAGGATTATTTGTTTACGGCCTCGATTATTCCACAGGCGCATGCGGCGACGAGCACGGGGCTGGCGGCGAAGATTGTGCGGTTCGAGTTGTTTCCCGACGGCGTGGATATGTATGAATCCACCAAGGGCCTGGTCGTGACGGAGGATTTGCCGGCGCGGCGGTTGCTGGCAACGTTCGCGATCGTGCGGCAGGACCGGGACGAAGTGGTGGTGGACTTCAACCGCGGCATGCGGCGGGTGTTCACGCAGGCGTGGACTTCCGGGGGCGGGCTGGACATGGCGGAGCGTGACCGGGTGCTGGAAGTGCCTGAAGGCCGCGTGTTCGAGATGCGGCAGCAGGAAGGGCGGCTGATCATCCGGCAGAGCGTTCAGGCTCGGAACCGGCAGGGCGACCAGAATCTGGAGCAACGGTTCGAGGTGCGATATTTCCTGTCGCCGTACAAGCAAGGCGCCTGCGAGGCAAAAGAACCCAGCGTGGCGGATGCCCGCTACACGAAGTATTTCGAGACGGAAGGGAAAATCGAACCGGTCACGGGCCGGGTTTCGGCCAGGATCGCCCGATTCGATATTCGTCAGCCGATAGTATTTCATTACTCGGCAAACACCCCGTCAAACTATGTCGAGGCGGTAACGGAGGGGATTTTGTATTGGAACCGCGCGTTCGGGAAAGAGGTTGTGCAGGCGAAGAAGGCGCCCGAGGGTGTCACGGCGCCGGACGCGAAACTGAACATCATTC
>DATDCV010000493.1:0-13454 GCA_036524155.1 Verrucomicrobiia bacterium | reverse complement strand
TCGCCGGCCACACGGGAGTTCTGGGAAATCCCCGTGCTGTACGAGGACGAATACCTGCTGGCCGTCAACAAGCCCAGTCGGCTGTTGAGCTCACCTGACCGCTCCGACCCCCACCGGCCGAATCTGATGCGGTTGCTACATGAGGGCATCGCCCAATCCAAAGCCTGGGCCGTCGAACGCAAACTGGCCTACCTGATGAACGCCCACCGCCTGGAGTTCGAAACCAGCGGCGTATTCCTCCTGGTTCGGGATAAACCTACCTTGGTTGCGCTCGCCAATTTGTTCGGTGCCGAAAAGCCGGTGAAACGGTATGTCGCGCTGGTGCACGGCGCGCCGGGTCGAGCGCGTTTTGAAGTCCACGCCCGGCTGGCACCGCCATCCTCCGGGCCCGGCTTTGTCCGGGTGGACGAAAAGCAGGGTAAACGCGCGGTGACGTGCTTTTCAGTTGCGGAGAGGTTCTCGAGCTGGACGTTGGTGCAGTGCGAGCCGCTGACCGGACGCACCCATCAGATCAGGGCCCATCTTCGATCGGTTGGACACCCGATTGTGGGGGACACTTTATACGGTGGGAAAGCGCTGCTGCTATCACAGCTAAAGGCCGGCTATCAACTTAAGCCGGGCCAGCGGGAGCATCCGTTGATCGGCCGGGTGGCGCTGCACGCCGAGCAACTGACCTTTTCACACCCGGCTACCGGACAGATGGTCGCCATCACCGCCCCCTGGCCAAGAGACTTCACTGCGGCCGTGAAGTACCTGCGAAAGTTCGCCGGCATTGCCAATGATTCGGCCGGGGTTTTGCCCGGCCAGGCGTTCTAATTCACCAGCCAGTCCAGGATGGATTTCTGCACGTGCAGGCGGTTCTCGGCCTGATCGAAGATCATCGAGGCGTTTGCCTCAAACGTTTCCTCATCGATCTCTTTTCCGCGATAAGCCGGCAGGCAGTGCATCACCAGCGCGCCGGGCTTGGCGCGCGCCACCACGTCGCGGTTAACTTGATACCCGCGCATCTGGCTGAGCCGTTCGGCCGACTCGGCTTCCTTCCCCATCGAAACCCAGACGTCGGTGTACAGCAGGTCGGCGCCATTGGCCGCGGCCAGGACGTCTTCCGTGCAAAGCACATGGCCGCCGGATCGCTGAACTAGACCCGCGGACGGTTGAAACGCCTTGGGGGCAGCGATGCGTAACTCGAACCCTAGCTTGGCCGCGGCAAAAATCCAGGAGTTCGCCACGTTGGACGCCCCGTCCCCGACGAACGTCACGACCTTGTTTCGGATCGTGCCGCATCTTTCCTCGAAGCTGAAGACGTCCGCCAGGATTTGGCACGGGTGCTCCTCGTCAGTCAGCGCGTTGATCGTCGGAATGCCGGAATAGCGGGCAAAATCCTCCACGTCCCTTTGCGCAAAGGTCCGGAACACCGCCCCGTGCACCATCCGGCCCAGCACGCGGGCGGTGTCTTTAATCGGTTCTCCGCGTCCGAGCTGAATCTCGCTCGCCGGCAGGAAGATCACGTCGCCTCCCAATTCGCGAATCCCCACTTCGAAGGAGACCCGAGTCCGGGTCGAGGATTTGGCAAACAACAGGGCCCAGATTCGCCCGGTCAGCGGCCGGGGTCCCGGTTGCCCGCGTTGCTTTTTGAGCACTGCGGCTTTGGCCACAATAGTTTGGATGTCCAAACTGGAAAGCTGCTCGATGCTAATGAGGTTTTTCATCTTTTCCGGGGGCGTGCGGGCGGGCCTAATCGGCCAACCGCGCGACGGCTGATTCGATCACTGCCAAGGCTTCTTCTGCCTCGGCGATTTTCAGGTTGAGCGGGGGCAACAGGCGCACCACATGGGCGCCGGCTGGGATGGTCAACAGGCCCGCGGAGTGCAGAAGATTCACGAAACGGACCGCGACACTCTTCTGGGGATCACCCGGCAGGTTGGGAATCGCCGAGGCGAGCTCAAAACCAATCATCAGGCCCAGCCCTCGAACCGTTCTTACCACGCCTGGGAACTGGCGTGAGATTTGATCGAGACCGGCCTTAAGCAGTTCGCCAACTCGCCGTGCATTGTCAGCCAGGTTTCCGCGTTCGATGACCTCCAGCACCTTCAAAGCAACCGCGCAGGCGAGGGGGGAGCCGCCGTAGGTCGTACCGTGGCTCCCTGCGCCCAGCAGGTCCGCATATGGCGCCCGGACCCAGAAGGCACCGATCGGAAATCCGCCGCCGAGCGACTTGGCCATCGACAGTCCGTCCGGCAGGAATCCCTTCAGGTCGGGTTCGAGGATTCTTTGGAAGCTTTGGAATCTCCCCGTCCGAAAATGCCCATCCTGGACGCCGTCCATCAGCAGCAGCAAGTTCAATCGGTTGCACAGTTCGCGCAGCCCCAGTAAATAATCGGCCGTGGCCGGTGTCACGCCACCTTCGCCCTGGATGCCTTCGACAAGCACCGCCGCCGTTGCGGGGGAAATTGCGGCTTCGAGCGCCTCGAGGTCATTGTAGGGGACTTGCCGGAAACCCGGGACCATCGGCTCGAAACCTTTCTTGACCTTCTCCTGACCGGTCGCAGCGATCCCCGCGAGGGTCCGGCCATGGAAGGAGTTGATCGTGGTCAGAACCTCAAACCGGCCTTCTTCGTGACCGAACTTCCGAGCCAGCTTGAAGAGCCCCTCGTTAGCCTCACCGCCGCTGTTGCAGAAGAAGCATTTGCCCGGGGCTACCAGACGCACCAGCGCCTGCGCAAGGCGGCCCTGGGGCTCGTGGTAGTAATAATTCGAGCTGTGGATCAGCTTTTGGGACTGCTCCACCAGGGCCTGGATAATCGCAGGATGCGCATGGCCCAGCGCGCTCACTGCAATTCCGCCGCCGAGATCCAGATACCTTTTGCCCGTAATGTCAAACACGTGGCTCCCCTGGCCATGAGACATTACGATCTCGAATCGGCCGTAGCTGGGGATCACGTATTGCTCGAACAGCTCCTGCACGGCAGCGGCTTCGTTGCGCACAATCGGTGGCGGCGCTGGCACAATTTCTTTCATCTCAGTGTATCGGCGTATCAGAAAAACAAGGGACCACTTTAGCGCGAAACG
Organism: Verrucomicrobiia bacterium; assembly: GCA_036524155.1. Classification (GTDB taxonomy): domain Bacteria; phylum Verrucomicrobiota; class Verrucomicrobiia; order Limisphaerales; family UBA8199; genus DATDCV01. Next base: position 10,385 of record DATDCV010000493.1, on the reverse strand, counting down.
CGAGTCGGTCAATGAGTGATTGCTGCAAAAGCGGGGATTTTCCTTTGCGCTTGTGCGAGCAAATCCCCGGGCCTAGGCTGTGTGTTGTGACCAAAGAACCCCGGAGCGAACAATGAAATCGAATAATTTATCTCGGCGACAGTTCATCGCGGCCGCCTCGGCCACCTCTCTGGCGGCAGTGACTTCAACCACGCTGCCCGCATACGCTGACGTCACCAGAAGAGCCGGCAAGCTGGCCATTCTCGGCGGGGAACCCGTTCGGAAGAACAAGTCATGGCCGGCGTGGCCATACATCGACGACAAGCTGGTTGACGCGGTGGTGAAGACCACCCGGAGCGGCATTTGGTGCCGGATCCAGTCCGCTTCCGGCACCGTCGCTACGTTCGAGAAAGAGTACGCGAAGCTGATGGGTTCGCGGTTCTGCGTGGCCACCGGCTCGGGCACTCAGTCGCTGCATACCTGTGTGGAAGCCCTGGGCATTGGCCCGGGGGACGAGGTCATCACCTCGCCCTACACGGACCCGGGGACGATTGCCGGCATTCTGTCGGCTCGGGCGCTGCCAGTGCTCGCCGACCTGGATCCGGCTTCCTACCAACTCGATCCGGACGACGTAGAACGGCGGATCACCGAGAACACGCGGGCGATTATGCCGGTCCACATGATGGGCCAACCCGCCCATCTGGAGCGGATCATGGAGATCGCCCGCAAACGCAATCTCCCGGTGATCGAAGACGCTGCCCAGGCGCACCTCTCGGAATACCAGGGAAAGAAACTCGGTACCATTGCGAGCCTGGGCTGTTTCAGTTTTCAGACCAGCAAGACGATCGCCTGTGGCGAGGGCGGGGCCATTGTCGGCGATGACGAAGCACTCATGGATAAATGCTACACAGTCCACAACCACGGGACTTCCCGCCGAGGACGCACCGAAGTGATCGGCCCCAAGTACCGGATGAACGAGTTCGAAGCGGCGGTCCTGTTGGCGCAGTTGGACGGCGCCCGGGAACGGTTCCTGAAACGGAATGAGAACGCGGCGTATCTAACTTCCCGACTCAAAGACTGCCCGGCGGTCATTCCCCAGAAGCTCTACCCGGGTACCACCAGCGGTTCGTTCTACTTGTATGCGATGAGCTACAAGAAGGAGCACTGTAACAATATTGATCGCGCCCGGTTCCTCAAGGCCGTTGACGCCGAAGGCGTCAACCTGAGCCCCTACATCGAGCGGGGGCTGCACCGCGAGCCGTGGGTGGACAATATCGTGAAAACCAGGGCCTACGAGAAGATGTTCCCTGCTCAACGGCTGAAGCGGTTCCGCGAGGAAATGACTTGCCCCAGGTGCGACCAGGTCTGCGAGGAAATGGTAATGCTGTGGGCCTCGGGGCCCTTGCTCGGTGCCCGGTCCGACATGGACGACGTCGCTGACGCCATCCTCAAGGTCTATGAGAACCGGGACAAGTTGAGTTCCGTCTGAGCGTGGGGGAATCCTGTGAGGCGCGAGAACGTCCCCCACGGCGGAGTGCGCGGGCAGAAAGGCCTTAGAAAAAAGTAAATTCGGAGTCTGCTGCGCGCGTCAGTGATTGGACCCGGGAGCGGCCGGTTTTACTGCGCCGAGAACCGCTTTGGCCAAACCTTCGGCTGTATGCTGGCGGGCCTCTACGTCGGGTTTGAGGGCGACTTGGGCCAGGGCTTTCGAGGTTTCAGGGCCGATCGAGGCTAGCCTGGTGCGGGGGAACTTCTCTAGCAATGCCGGGAGATTGAACCGGGAGTGGAAGTTTTCAACCGTCGAGCCACTCGTGAAGGTTATCCAATCGGCGCCGGCTTCGAGGAACTTGGCGGCGTGACCGTTCGTGTCCTCGGCTTCGAGGACTGTTCTGTAAACGGGGATGTCATCCACAATCGCACCGAGGGCCGTGAGCGCCTGCGGAAGCTCGCGGTTGGCTACCTCGGCGCGTAGCAAGCAGATCCTTAAATTCTCGATACTTTCAAATCCGGCGAAGGATTCAGCAATATTCGCGGCGAGCGCTTCATCGGGCATCAGATCCACCTGGAGATGCAGGTCTTTTAGCTTCTGGGCGGTTGCCGGTCCGACGGCGGCGATGCGCACCCCGCCGATGTCACGCATGTCGTGGAATTGGCGGAAGAAATAATCGAAAAAAGTGGTGACGCCGTTGGGACTGGTGAAGACGAGCCAATCGTAACTGTTGAGTTCGAGCAGGGCGTCCACAAGATCCTCCCGGCGCGAAGGGGGCTCAATTTTTATGACCGGGATCTCGAGCACGTCGGCGCCCAACTCGAGCAGAGGACGCGCGAGCTGAGCGGCCTGATCGCGAGCACGGGTAACAACGATGCGTTGACCGAAGAGCGGGCGACTTTCGAACCAGTTCAGTTTGGGACGGAGTGAAACGACCCGGCCGATGACCGCAACAGTTGGCGGCTTGATGTTGGCCTGCGCGGCGATGTCACTGATGGTTGCGAGCGTGCCGGCGATCGAATGCTGGCGTCCGGTGGTTCCCCAGCGCACGACCGCGATCGGAGTAGCGGGATCCATGCCGTGGCTAACGAGGGTATGGGCGATGGCGCTGATCCGATCGGTTCCCATCATGATCACCTGGGTTCCCGGGGTTCTGGCGACCTGCGGCCAATCGATGCCGGCCGCTTCTTTCGCCGGGTCTTCGTGGCCGGTGATCAAGGTGAGCCTCGAACAGAAGTCCCGGTGGGTCAGCGGCACTCCGGCGTAATTGGGAACCGCGACGAAGGACGAGACGCCTGGAACGACTTCGAAGGGAATGTGCGCCTCAGCGAGTTGCTCGGCTTCCTCGCCGCCGCGGCCAAAGACATAAGGATCGCCTCCCTTCAAACGCACCACGGTTTTGCCTTCCCTGGCCTTGGTAATCAAAAGGCCGTTCAGTTCGCTTTGCGGCAACGCATGTTCCCGGGCGCGCTTGCCGCCGAAGATGATCTCGGCGGTTTGGGGCGCAAGTCGCAGCAGGTCGGCGTTGACGAGGGCATCATAGACGACGACGTCCGCACGACGCAGCAGTTCCGCCCCGCGCAGCGTCAGCAGCCCGGCGTCGCCGGGTCCGGCGCCTACCAGGTATACCATGCCCTTTGGTTTCATCGACGCTTAGTCTAGGCGCGATTTGAGGACGGTGCAACGGTAAGGCTGAGGCCCGGTGCCCGCTTCGCAAACGGGCGACTTTGGACCTCGGAATTCGAACCCAGGACCTCGCTCACCCCTTCAAGTCGGCGGCGAGCCTCTCGCCAAGGCCGATCGGGTCTTTGATCGGAGCGGTAGCGTCGGAACGGCGGAGCGGGCCGGTGGTGAACGAGAGCGCGCGCATGCGCAGTTTCTCGCCCGTTATTTCGGCATAGGCCGCTACGGGGCTTTGGCAACCCCCACCCATGGCGGCAAGGAACGCCCGCTCGGCCATGACGCATTGATGGGTGTTGAAATGGTTGAGACGTTCGCAGATGGTCGCGATCCGCTCGTCGTCCTCCCGGATTTCAATGCCGATCGCGCCCTGACCCACACAGGGAAGCATCACCTCCGGATCAAGGATCGTGGCGAGCAAACCGTCAGGAACCGCGTCGCCCTCGAGCCGGCCCTCGGCGGTGACACGGAAGTTGAGCCGGGAGATTCCTGCCAGCGCGAGTATGGTGGCATCCAGCTCCGGTTTTTCCGCGAGCTTCTGCATGCGAGTGACGACGTTGCCACGGATATCGGGAACTCTAAGGCCCGGGTTGGAGGCCAGCAGTTGCGCCCGGCGCCGGGTGCTACTCGTGGCCACGACCGCGCCCTGCGGCAGGCTGGAAATTGTGAGCTTTGGCCCGAAGCCGCGCCGGTGAGATTGCCCGGGGGACCATTCGGCCGAGTGGTGGTCCGCTTCGGCGGCGCGAAGCCAGGCCTCGTCGCGGTAAATCAGGACGTCTCGGACATCAGCGCGTTTGCCGACCGCGCCCAGTTTGAGCCCGGCGGGCACTTCCGTTGGCAGGTCCTTCAGACTGTGGACCGCGAGGTCGGCTTTGTGCTTGAGGAGCGCGACTTCGAGTTCCTTCGTGAAGAGCCCTTTCGGCAGGTCTTTGCCTTCTTGAGCAAGGGCGGCGGTTTGGAGTTTGTCGCCCGTAGTTTTAATGATCTTCAGTTCGAAATGAAGTTTGGGAAAAGCGGCGCGGCATTGGGCCAGCACCATGTTCGCTTGCGCGAGGGCGAGGGCGCTGCCACGCGTCGCTATGAAGATAGGTTGAGAGGAAGACGAAGGCATGCGCTCGGCTCATTGCCCCCCGAACGCGGGCCGCGCCTCGGGGGCTGGCGGTCGTGGTCCCGGCGAACCCAGCAAGGGCGCGGCTTTCTCCCGAATGATCTGCTCGCAACGGGCCGCTTCTTCTTTGCGTTGCTTGAGGTAATCATCCGCGATGGCCTGCAGGTCATCGATGTTGTACAGGTAAACGTTTTCCATGAAGTTGACCTCGGGCTCGATGTCGCGCGGGACAGCGATATCGACCAGCAGCAGCGGCCGATTGCGGCGGAGCTTCATCAGCGGCTCGAGCTTGGCACGGTCCAGAATGTAATGAGGCGCGGCGGTGCTGCTGATGACAATATCAATATGGGAGAATTCGGTCGCCCACTGGTCAAACTGGATGGCCCGTCCGCCGAGTTCCTGAGCGAGCGCCTCGGCTTTCTCATGCGAACGGTTGGTGACCAGTATGCTGCGCGCGCCTCGGGAGAGGAGAGCGCGCGCTGTTTTTTCGCTGGTGTCTCCGGCCCCGATGACCATGACGTCCCGTTCGTGCAAATCGCTGAAGATTTTTTCCGCCAGTTCGACTGCGACAGACCCGACGGAGACGCTGCCGCGTTGGATCATGGTGGTGGTGCGGATGTGCTTGGCGACGTTAAACGCCCGCTGAAACGCTTTGTTCAACCGGCCGCCGGTATACCCGTTTTGAAGGGCCAGGTCGTAGGCCTTCTTGAGTTGGCCGAGGATTTCGGTTTCGCCGAGCACCATCGAATCGAGGCCGCAGGCGACTTTGAAGAGATGGTAAATACTCTGCGGTTCGCTTAAGCCGTAAATCTCGTCCGTCACCGGCTCTCGATAATCATGACAGTTGACCATGAACTCGCGGATGGAGGCAAAGGCTTTGGCGCCGTCCAGAGGGGTGACCGCATAGATTTCGACGCGGTTGCAGGTGGAAAGGATGACACCTTCCTCGGCGAGTCCGGCCTGGCGCAGCGCTTGCAGCGCCGCAGGCACGCGGGTCTCGGGGAAGGCGAATCGCTCGCGCACGGTGACCGGGCAGGAATGATGACTGAGGCCGATGACGACGAGAGGCATGTGCGCTAAGAGACTCGAAGGCCGACAGCCGAACCCCGAAATCGCGGGACGCGGGCAGGACCGCGCCGCTGATCAAGAGCCGATAGATTCATGGGTTGTGCAGAGGCGACAGCAGGTTAGTGCCCCAGAACGTCAGCAAAACGAAGGCAAACGTGCCAATGGCCCCGAGAGCAAACCGGCGCCCGCCCTGGGCGTATTTCCACCGCATGATAATTAAACCCAGATAGATCAGCCAGACTATCCCCGACCAGATGATTTTGGGATCCCCACGGTAGGTATGCGAGTTATTGAGATACGCCAGGTCGAGCACGCCGAGGACCAACCCCACGCTAAGCAGGAGGAATCCTGCAACCAGGAGCCGGCTCACGACCGCCTCCAGCCGCTGGATGGGAGGCAACAACGAAAAGATGACTTTGAGTTTATGCAGCTTGAGGCTGTTTTCCTGGCTCAGATACATCACGGCGGCAACCGAACCGAGCCCGAAGGCGCCATATGCCAGCGCGAGCAACGCAGCATGGACGCTGGTCAAGGCCACCGGCAGGTCCGGCCGGGCAGTGCGCGGGCCGTCCAGGCTGGGCATCAACGCAAACACGCCGATGCCGAAAAGAAATGGGGAGGCGAACGCGCCGAGAAAACGTAAACGCGGCCAGAGGCCGACGACGAGGTAGACCGCCACAATGGTCCACAAGGCAAAGATAGTCGCCTCAAACAGATTGGATACGGGGCAATGGTTCAGGCGGAACCCGCGCAGGAACATGGCGGTGGAGTGCAGGCCGAAAGCCACCAGCAGCGCGAAATAATTGATGTGGTCGTCCCGGCGGAAGCCCTTGCGCCAAAGGAATACCGAATAGGCCATGCTCAGGCCGTAAAAAACTACGGCGAGCGCGAAAAATTGTCGATCAAAATGCTGGCCAGTAAACCAATCCACAGTGACATAGGTTAACTGCGCCCGGCTTAGGCGCAAGCCGCAATTGCGCTCGTCAATCCTCCCGATTGAATACCATTCCCAGGCTGTCGCTCTTCAAAGTCAGGCGGTCTCCTTCAACCGTGGCGGGCATTTCCGTTCCGGAAAAGGTGAGCGCGTATTTGCCGTCGAGGTCCTTCCACTGGCCCTGGAAGGTTTGGAGGTCGGGCGAAGCAGCTGCTGCGGCAGCGGTCTGGAGTCGCAGGCCCGGGGAGTTTTTCAAGGAGACGGAATGATCGGGCCTGGCTATCAGACCGGTTTTCCCAAACGCCGCATCCATAAATCTCCTCAGGTTTTGCATATCCCGCGAAGACATCGCCGGACGCGTGCGGCGGATCGCGCCGACCGCGGCACTGACGTCGAATTTCCATCGGCCCAGCACTTTGATTGGATCGTACCTGGCCGACCGGCCGGTTTTTAGATACGCTCGGAAGTCTTCCAAATCAGGAGCCGTGGTGTTCCAGACGGTCTTCAACAGTTCCGGATTGTTTCGAATGTTGACGAGCCTGGGCGTCTCCAGCAACTGCATAATCGGGATCTGTCGGTGCCAGGGATCGAGCAAACCTTTGTCCGTGGACATCTCGGTAAACTCGGGTAATTCAGCCAGCATCAGGAAAGCGGGGTAGCTGCCGACGCGCGCTTCAGCCAACGGATTTCGGTAAAGTAACGCCGCCATGTCGACCATGCGGTAATTGAGGTCGGGCGTGCGGTCAATCGAGCGCGCGACATTGTCCAGGCCGGTGCTTTGGAGGCCGCGACCCAGCGAGCTGAGCCAGCGGAGCCACTTGGGGTCCTGGTCGGAACTTTCGAACTGGACCGTCGCGTAGCTGGGCACGTAGATCAGAAAAGCCAGGAGCACGGCGTAAAGAACCCCGTTGAGCACGCCGAGGCACAAGCCGAGCCGCCGGCTCAACCGTTCCCACAGAGCCAACCGCAGATCGCCGCTGTGGTATTTATAATATACATCCACTTTCTGATGGACGGGGAGCGCGCCAATTTTGAAGGCCGCTGAAATGACGATGAAAGCGACCACCGGTGCGAGGGCCCATAGCATCAACGGATCTTTCAGGCCGAACATGCCGAGCACTTTGGCCACCAACCCGGCCAGTGGCACTGCGAGCAGAGCGCCGGCGATGATGCCCAGGAAAGAAAACGCGACTCGAATTACGCCCTGCCGATAGCCCAGCGCGGCCACCGAGGCGACAAGGATCAAGGCCAGAAGCCAAATCATCATACAAGGTAATTAAAAGAATCTTTCCTATAAAAAGCAAAGGAATTTGCCCGGGTCATACGAACTGCAGCTTCGTAGTGGGAGCTTCCGGGTCCCAACCGCGCGAGGGTTGGCTGTTGATCGAGGAGACGTCCTTGATCGAGATTTGCCGGCCGCGCGTTTTCGGGCCCTTGACCTCGACCTGCGAAGGAATGCAAGTTTGCTGGTTAATTTTCTGATACGGGGCCGGTTTGTACCGAATGAACAGCTCCGCCGGGGTGCCGGGTTCAAAGAACAGCACCCGGGATTTGGGGGTGATGCAGTGGTAGACCTTATTCAGAATCGACCCGCCAAAGGTGAATCGTTTGAGGTAACTTGCCTCCCGATTCGTGTAGGCGCAGGTGAAAACGCGGTCGCGCTCGGGCAAGCCGCAATAGACCAGGTCCGGGCCGACGAAGAGCTTCTCGGGCAATTCGACCACCTGGTAATGGCCGTCCCTGAAAACCATCAGCAGTTTGTCGAACTTGGTGCAATCCAGACGGAATTCCTCGCCGGAAACCTTGTGACCGATATAGCCGGATTCTCGATCATAGGCCACTTTGAACGCTTTGAACGCGACTTCCCGGGCGTCGACCTCGTCGTAGCGGCTGGATTTGGTGATCCGGGGATAGAGCGGGCCATGCTTGGCGAGCACCGCCTCAAGGTGACCAATGACGTAGCGGGTCAGGTTCTTGAGGTTGCGGCGCGTCTCGTCGAGATCAGCTTTGTTTTTCTCCATCTCCTCGCGATGCTTGTTGATGTCGAACAGTGAAATCCGGCGGATGCGCACCTGCAACAGGCGTTCGACATCGGCCTCGACCAGCTCCCGCAGCAACTGTTTGCGGAACGGCTTGAAACCATCCTGCACGGCGGCCAACACCGCCTCGTTGGTTTTGCACTGCTCGAGTCGCTTGTAGATCCGTTCCTCGATGAAAATCCGCTCGAGGGTGCGGAAATGCAGCTCGTCCAGCAGCTTGGACTGCTTGAGTTGAAGCTCGCGTTTAAGGATATCCACAAGCTGGGCCGTGTTCTCGCGGAGAACCTCGGAGACGGTCATCTCGACGGGCCGGTTGTCTTTGATCACGACAATCCGGCTGGCGATCGTCACTTCGCAGTCGGTGAAGGCGTAGAGGGCATCCACCAACTGCTCGGCGCTGACGCCGCTGGGGGCCTTGACCTCGATCTCGGCTTCCTCGGACGTGAAATCGTTGACGCTTTTGACCTTGATCTTGCCCTTGCGCGAGGCGTCCTCGATGGAGCCCATTAGCGAGTCGGTGGTGGTGGTGGGCGGGATTTCCTTAATGGCCACCGTGGATTCGTCCTTGATTTTGATTTTGGCGCGAACCTTGATTTCGCCGGTTCCATCCTTGTAACCGCGGGCGTCCATCAGGCCGCCGGTCTGGAAATCGGGCAGGCACTTGAACGGCTGATTCTTGAGAATGGCGATTTGCGCCTCGATCAACTCGGGGAAATTATGTGGCAGAATGCGCGAGGACATGCCGACCGCGATGCCTTCGGTGCCGAGCATCAGCAGCAGCGGCAGCTTGCTCGGCAGGCTCACCGGCTCTTCGCGCCGGCCGTCGTAGCTGGGCACGCGTTCGGTAATCTCGTCGTTGAAGAGTTCCTCGCGGGCGAGTTGCGTCAACCGGGCCTCGATGTAGCGCGGTGCGGCCGCCGGGTCCCCGGTGAAGATATTGCCGAAGTTGCCTTGTCCCTCGATGAGGTAACGTTTGTTGGCGAGCACCACCAGCGCGTCGTCGATAGAAGCGTTCCCGTGGGGGTGGTACTTCATTGTTTCACCGGTGACGTTCGCGACCTTCATGAAGCGGCCATCGTCCATTTGATGGAGCGCCCACAGGATGCGGCGCTGGACAGGCTTCAAGCCATCCGCGATGTGCGGGATCGCGCGGTCCCGGATGACGTAGGAGGCGTAGTCCAGGAAGCTGCGGTTGACGCGGCCATGCAGTGGCAACTCGATCTTGTCCGGCACAAATGGCCGCGGCGGGGGCGTCACCGCCACCTGCTCGGCCAAAACGTGCGTGGTGTCGCCGTTGCCGTTCTTGGCGGGCTTGGCTTTGGGGGGCCGAGGATCGTCGTTTTGGCCTTTCGTCGGCTTAACTGGGGCAGTCTTATCCGCTGCCGGCAGCTCGCCGATGGGCAGCTCAGGCTGGTTCGGATTGTTTTTACGTTTGGCTGACATTGCTAAACTCGTTCGAACAAACGGGCTTACTTATATCCTCGGGAGGACCCGGAGGCGACTAAATTACGAGGGGCGAGGTATCGCCTCAGTCTTGGGTCGGAGCGCCGATTTCTAATCGGCTTAAGCGGACCGACGGCCTCCTGTAAGCCGAGTACAACTCGGCGCTCCGATCCAAGACTGAGAAGCTGTGGAAAAATTGAAAACGGCCGAAACTGGCAATCGCAAATGGTTGGCCCTCAACGTGGGTGTTGAGCGTTTACTCGCGCTCCGCCGATTTTTTCACACCTTCTGAGGGGGGTACGGGGCGAGGGCGCGCGCGGGGGGCGGGAGGGGGGAGCCGTGGAGTGATGGGTTGATGGAGTGGTGGACCGTTGACGTCGGATGGCGGGCAGAGGAGAACAGGCGGAAGCAGCCGCATGTTTGTTGTTCTGACTTAGCGCTCAGGGCCGACAACCGTTACCCGCTGGCCGACGGCCGGGACGGGAAACGGCACGTGGGAACAGGTTTGGAAGTCGAATTGCAGCCAGTGGAACCTGGGCGAATCCAGCGAAGCATTGAACCGAAAAGCAACGCGGGAAGGCAGCTCCGCTGCGTCCAGTTCCAGGATTTCCGCGATCAGGGGCCCCCGCTCAAACCGCTCGCCTT
>DATDCV010000492.1:0-1867 GCA_036524155.1 Verrucomicrobiia bacterium | reverse complement strand
GCCGCAGCACGCAAAAAACTCTCCCAAAACCGCACCAATTCCTAGTGACGTTGGACTAAAGTCCGCGCGCCGACGCTCGAGCTACGCTTTTTTTCGTTGACCCTGCTTTCGTGCCGCCTCAAATTCAGCGAAATTATGATGCGCATTCTGCTCGCTGGAATCGCCTCCCTTATGCTGACTGGCTACGCGGCGCCCGCTGCCCAAACCGAGACGGCCAAGGCCGGAATCCAAATCACCGAGTTACCGGACCGCCTCCGCATTGAAATCGGCGGCAAGTTGTTCACCGAGTATTTTTTCAAAGACGTGCCTCGTCCCTACTTTTACCCGCTGATGGGTCCCGGTGAGCTGGCGATGACGCGCGACTGGCCGATGAAGGACACGCCGGGGGAGGAACACGACCACCCCCATCACCGCTCCTTGTGGTTCACACACGGCGAAGTCAACGGACACGATTTCTGGTCCGAGACGAAAAACTTCGGCAAAATCGTCCACGACGGCTTCGCCGAGATAAAGTCCGGCAAGGAATCGGGAATCATTCGCTCGCGTGACAAATGGGTCGCAGCCGACGGCACGACAGTCTGCACCGACGAGCGGACGTTTCGGGTGCATGCTCCGCGTAATCCCGGCGAACGCATTTTCGATTATGAGATCACCCTCCACGCTTCACAGGGCGAGCTTAAATTCGGCGACACGAAGGAGGGTTCCATGGGAGTGCGCCTGGCCGAAACGATGCGGTTGAAACTGAAGGGGAAGGACGGGCAGGGCCACATCGTCAACAGCGCGGGTGTGCGCGATGGCGAGACGTGGGGCAAGCGCGCGGAGTGGTGCGACTATTACGGGCCAGTCGAGGGCAAGGTGGTGGGCATCGCCATTTTTGATCATCCGCAAAATCCGCGTCACCCCACCTGGTGGCACGTGCGGGATTACGGCCTGTTTGCAGCGAACCCCTTCGGCAAGCACGACTTTGAGAAGCTCAAAGACAAGGCCGCCGGCGAACTGGTCGTGCCCGCCGGCCAGAGCGTCACTTTCCGCTACCGCTTTTACCTGCATCAAGGAGATGAGAAGGAAGGCCAGGTAGCGTCAAAATACAAAGAATACATTCAATCCGTCCGCTGAACTGTAACCAACCGCACTTCGCGCACCGTCTCAAGTACATACACTCGTTATGAAACAATTCAATCGTCGCGACTTCTTAAAGGCCTCGTTGCTGACCACCGCCTCGTTGTCGGTGGCTCCCGTCTGGGCGGCCAGTACTGGCGTTGCCGGAGCCAACGAGAAGATCCGGTTCGCCGTTGTCGGTTTCGGCGGTCGGGGCAAGGACCACATCGGCGGGATGCGCGAGGTGGCCGGGACGCAGTTGGCGGCTCTGTGCGATGCCGATAGCAAGATCCTTGAGCGCGAAGTAAAGAACTGCGAGAACCGGGGCGAGAAGGTTCAGGGTTACACCGACATTCGGAAACTGCTTGAAAACAAGGAGGTCGATGTCATCACGATCGCAACTCCGAATCACTGGCATTCGCTCGCCGCCATCTGGGCGGTGCAGGCCGGCAAAGACGTGTATGTCGAAAAACCCGTTTCACACAACGTGTGGGAAGGCCGCAAGCTGGTCGAGGCCTCGCGAAAATACAACCGCATCGTGCAGGCGGGTACGCAATGCCGTTCGAGCGAAGGCATCCAGGAAGCGATTCAGTGGGTTCGCGAAGGACACATCGGCAAAATCCTCCGGTCGCGCGGATTGTGCTACAAACGGCGCGCCAGCATCGGCAAGGTGGACGGCCCGCAGCCGGTCCCGCCCGAGATTGATTACGATCTCTGGTGCGGCCCCGCGCCCAAAGAGCCGTTGATGCGCAAACGCCTTCATTATGAC
>DATDCV010000491.1:0-14340 GCA_036524155.1 Verrucomicrobiia bacterium | reverse complement strand
GCTAACTTTGCGCACTACCCGATGAGGCGACTGGACGCCGAGGTGCTGATCGACGCGCTCAACCAAATCACCGGAACCTCCGAGCAGTACTCGAGCGCGATTCCCGAGCCTTATACCTTCGTCCCCGAAGGCCAGCGTTCGGTCGCGCTGCCGGACGGCAGCATTAGCAGCTCGTTCCTGGAGTTGTTTGGACGCTCTCCGCGCGATAGCGGTTTGGAAACGGAACGTAATAATCGCCCAACAGCGGCTCAGTGCCTGCATTTGCTCAACTCAAGCCATATCCAGCGCAAGCTCGAGCAAAGCCCGAAGCTCCGAAACTTGCTCGATTCCAAAGCGCCTCCACGCGAGATTGCCAACGGGCTGTACCTGCTGATTTTATCCCGCTACCCGACCGGGGAGGAGTGGAAGACCGTGTCGGCGCATACCGCCAGCGGCGGGTCTTCGCAGCGCGAGGCGCTGATTGACCTGGCGTGGGCGCTGGTAAACAGTGCGGAGTTCTTATGTCGCCATTAAGTGACAAGCGGGCGAAATGGCCAGTGGACCAAAAGAAGCGCGGCGTAACTTCGCTCGAGCCGGGCCCGTCTCAGGTATTGAACTTGCTAACCGAAAAGCCAATATGGACCCGGCTCGTGGCAGATTTGGGCCTCTGACGCCGAGCCCGGAAACGGCTCAGGCGCTCTGCACCCGGCGCCAGGCGTTGCGGCGTGGCCTCGTGGGAACGGCAGGGCTTTTCGCTTCATCCTGGTTCCCGGGCTGGCTGGCAGCAGCGGCGCCAACGTCCGCAACGGAACGGTCTCGCGGGAAAGCCAAAGCCATAATCCAAATTTGGATGTGGGGTGGGGCTTGCCACCTCGACACGTTCGACCCGAAACCCGAAGCCGGCTCAGATTACTGCGGCCCGCTCGATAAACCGATCGCGACGAACATCGACGGGATTAGAGTCTGTGAGTTGTTGCCGTTGCTGGCCAAACAGGCGGACAAATATTCAATTATTCGCAGCCTGACCCATGGTGTGAACGCACACGAGACGGCGTCCTACATGGTCCAAACGGGGCGGGTGTCCGGCGGCCGGGACGTCTACCCGTGCGCCGGTGCGGTAGTCTCTCTCTTCAAAGGATACGACGCCGGATACACCGGCTTGATCCCTCCCTACATTGTCTTAACCGAGCCGCAAGGGCGTTTCTCTGAAGCGGGATTTCTTGGCTCAAAATACAAGCCGTTTGCCACCGGCGGAGATCCCGCCCAGCCCCGCTTTATGGTGGAGGGAGTCGTCGCGCCGGGGATTACTGATGACCGCCAAAAGACCCGGCAGAAGCTCCTCGGAGAACTCAACTCGCTCAAGCTCGCCGCCAAGGGTGATCCGCAAATGGAAGCGCTCGACGAGGCGCAGAAACAGGCTTACGACCTGATCCTGGGAGATGCGGGCAAAGTCTTTGATCTCGGGCAAGAGAAGGATGATCTCCGCGAGCGGTACGGGAAGAACACCTTTGGCCAGTCGTGTCTAATGGCGCGGCGGCTGGTCGAGCGCGGGGTGCCGTATATCACCATCAACTATAAGGGTTGGGACACTCACAAGCAGCACTTCCAGACCATGCGGCGCAAGCTGCCTGAGTTGGACCGGGGAATGGCCGCCCTGCTGCAGGACCTTTCGGAGCGAGGGCTTCTAGACAGCACAATTGTCTGGTGGAGCACGGAATTTGGGCGCACGCCAAGAGTGCTTTGGGAGCCGCCTTGGAACGGGGGTCGCGGTCATTACGGATCGGTTTTCTCCGCGGTGGTGGCGGGAGGCGGCTTCAAAGGTGGCAGGGTGGTGGGTGCTTCGGACGCGAAGGGCGAGGAGGTCAAGGACCGCCCTGTCTACCCCTGTGATATCATCGGCAGCATGTACGAGCTGATCGGGATAGCGTCCGAGGCGAGGCTGCCCCACCCGCAGGGGCTCGCCGTTCGCGCCGCGCCGTCACCCGATGAGAACGTCCCTATGGGCGGCCGGTTGAAAGAGATCATGTGAGCCGTTCGATTTCCAGGTTCTGTTTCACTTCCTTGAGCCCTTCCTTCGGAAGCAAGCTCTGTCAACCGGAGGCTTCGCCATTTCAAGGACAGCAGCGCGGCGGAGATGGCGGCCGAACGAAGCCCGCACGGCGAGGAAAAAAAGAGACACACTGGTGCCGGAAAAGCAGCGCGCGGCTGCGAAGAAGGGGACACGCCTGGCTAAGGCGGGGGTCCTGTCTTGCCCTTCTGGTTCAATTGGGCCTGTGGCGCGCAAGCGCTCAGCAGCCGATCACGCCCCGTATCGGTTATGTCTATCCTGCCGGTGGACGGCAGGGCACCACTTTTCAAGTGAAGGTCGGCGGACAGTTCCTTGACGGCGTCACCAATGTCTATGTTTCCGGTGCAGACGCTCATGCAGCCGTAATCGAATACCGGAAGCCGCTCACGCCGCAACAGTTCAACAGCTTGCGGGAAAAAGCCAAGGAACTTCAGGACAAGCGCCAGGCGAGTTTCCGCGCCCGTCGCCAGCGCACGTCAAACTCCAAGAGTCCGGCGTGGACGGCGGCTGATGAGAAGGCGCTTGCGGAAATTCGCGCCAAGCTCGCCAGTTTCCAGCGAAGGCCGGCGAGCCCCGCGATTGCTGAGACAGCGACACTGCAGGTCACCGCGGGCGGTGAGGCAGCGCCTGGCCACCGGGAAATCCGGCTCGGCACTCCGCAGGGGTTGTCCAACCCGCTCACGTTTTGTATCGGCCAGCTACCCGAGATTCGCAAACCGGAAGCCCAAGCTCAGAATGGGCCGCCGGGCCGAAGACCGCTGCGAACTAACGAGCCCAGGGCCGCCGCTCCCGTGGAAATGAATATCACGCTGCCGGCGATCGTGAATGGTCAGATTCTCCCGGGTGGAATAGACCGGTACCGATTCCCTGCCCGCCAAGGCCAAAAGCTGGTGATGTCCGTCAGCGCTCGCGACTTAATTCCTTACATTCCGGATGCCGTGCCCGGGTGGTTCCAGGCCACCCTGACTCTCTATGATGGAAAAGGGAAAGAGTTGGCCTATAGCGACGACTACCGGTTTCACCCTGACCCAGTGCTCTATTTCGAGGTTCCGAGACAGGGCGACTACGTGGTCGAGGTCAGGGACTCGGTCTACCGGGGGCGGGAGGATTTTGTCTATCGGATCTCGATCAGCGAGAGTCCGTTCATAACGAGCATGTTCCCGCTCGGGGGACCGGCAGGCGCGGAAACCAAAGTCGCTCTGAGCGGCTGGAACCTGCCGGCGACCAACCTGAGCTTCGCTGCAACAGACCAACCAGGTGTTTCCGCGGTCTCCGTCTCGAAAGGCAAACTTCTCTCCAACCATGTTCCACTGGCGCGGGACACACTGCCCGACTGCAATGAACGGGAGCCGAACGACTCGGCAACGAATGCGCAGACGGTAACCTTGCCCATCATCGTGAATGGCCGCGTTGAAGGGCCAGGCGATTGGGATGTGTTCAGTTTTCGTGGTCAGGCAGGACAGGAAATCGTCGCCGAGGTTTACGCACGGCGCCTGAATTCTCCTTTGGATTCCGAGCTCAGGCTTACGGATGCCGCTGGACGACAACTCGCGTTCAACGACGACCACGAGGACAAGGGCTCCGGCTTGAATACTCACCACGCTGATTCGTATCTGCGCGCCGTGCTGCCGGCCGCTGGCCTTTATTTTGTCCACCTCGGCGATGCACAGCATCAGGGTGGCCCAGACTACGCCTACCGTTTACGCATTAGTCCGCCGGAGCCGGACTTCGAGTTGCGCGTGACGCCCTCGAGCATAAACGTCCGTGCGGGTTTCAGTTTTCCCCTGACGGTTTACGCTCTACGCAAAGACGGCTTCACTAACGAGATCACGCTGGCCTTGGATGATGCGCCCGCCGGTTTCAGCCTGAGCGGCGAGCGAATCCCCGCCGGCCAGGACCAGGTCCGCCTTACAGTGTCGGCCCAGGCGGCCGGGCGCAAAGAACCAATCAACATCTCGCTCCAGGGCCGGGCCAAAATCGGGGGTCGGTTCGTTACGCGAAAGGCCGTGCCAGCAGAAGATATGATGCAAGCGTTTGCCTACCGGCACCTGGTTCCCGCGCAGGAGTTGAAGGTGGCAGTGACCGGACGGGGGTTCGGCAGGGCGGGGCTGCAACTCGCGTCCGCGCTGCCTGTAAAAATCCCTGTCGGCGGTGCTGCGCGGCTGAGGCTCGGCGGACTGGGGGCGAGCTACCTCGACCGTTTCGACCTTGAGCTGAGTGATCCGCCGCCGGGGGTTTCCCTTGGCAAAGCCGCGACCACTGAGCGCGGAGCCGAAATCGTCTTCGAGAGTGACGCGAAGACATCAAAGGCCGGGCTTAAGGGCAACCTTATTGTTGGACTTGTTCCCGCCAGAAACCCGGCGGCCACGCAGAAAGCTAAAAAACAGGCCAACCCGAGACGCGTGCCATTGGGAACGCTGCCGGCGATACCGTTTGAGATTGTGCCGGGGAACTGACCCGAGGTTGTCGATCTCTGCCGAAGGTGTATGTTGGTGCCCGGCTTCGATGGAACTCAACATCCATGCGCCAGTGCCGCGGCGGAAGGATTTTCGCATCGGAATCGTTGGCAGCGGCTTTATCGTCAACGAATGTCACCTGGTGGCTTACCGCAAAGCAGGTTTCAACCCGGTGGCAATCGCGTCACGGCATCGGGCTCATGCCGCGCGCGTGGCTCAGCGCCACGCAATTCCCACAGTCTATGACAGCGCGGAGCAGTTGTTGGAGGACCCCACGATCGAAGTGCTGGACTTCGCCGTGCCTCCGAACGCGCAACTCGGTTTGATCCGGGCCGCGTGCGCGCGGAAAACCGTCAAAGGCATTCTCGCGCACAAGCCCCTCGGCATGAGCTACGCCGAGGCGGTCGAGGCGGTGAATGCCTGCGAAGCCGCCGGCATCAAGCTCGCCGTCAACCAGAACATGCGCTACGACCACTCCGTGCGCGCGGCCAAAACGTTGCTGGACAACCGCACAATAGGCCAGCCGGTCCTCGCGACTATCGAGATGCGGGGCGTCCCGCACTGGATGGATTGGCACAGAGACCTTGGCTGGCTCACCCTGCGCATCATGTCCATCCATCACCTGGATACCTTCAGATACTGGTTTGGCGAACCGGAAGGCATTTATTGCAGCGTGAGCCCCGACCCACGGACAAAATTCCCCCACGCGGACGGCATTTGCACCTACATCCTCGATTACGCGAGCGGCTTGCGCTGTGTGGGTCTTGACGACACCTGGACCGGCCCGGTCAAGGAAGGGTGTCCGGGTGAGAACTACATTCGGTGGCGAATCGAAGGTCTCAACGGCCTCGCGATCGGTGACATTGGCTGGTGCAAGGACCCGTACACCACTCCTTCGACCATTCGTTATGCTGCGAAAGGCGACAAGCAGTTTCACTGCCCGACGTGGACCGAGAGTTGGTTTCCCGACGCATTCATCGGCACGATGGCGCAGCTTCTGGTCGCTCTTGAGACCGGCACCGAGCCCGCCATCAGCGGACGCGATAATCTGAACACCATGGCGTTGGTCGAGGCGGCGTACGCCAGTGCCGCTCACCTGCAGTCGATTGAACTGGGTAGCCTGAGGCTTGCCGTCGGCGTCGCCGAGGCGACCGGGCCCACGAAGTCGAAGGGTTTCTTCGCCAGGCTCTTCTCTCCGCAAGAACCTGTTTCCAGCACGCCACCCGCGCCGGACGAGCCCGATGATTTGCCTTCATTTACTCCCAGGGCACAACAAGTCCTTGCCTTGGCAAGGAGAGAGGCCGACCGGCTCAACCACAACTTTGTTGGCACCGAGCATTTGCTCCTGGGGTTGATCGCGCTGGGGCAGGGGGTGGCAGTGAATGTGCTCTTGAGAGCGGGTCTGGATCTGGAAGCTGTCCGAAAGAGGGTTGGAGACGCCGTCGGCCGGGGGGCCGACCAGAGGGTGTATGGCAGTATTCCCTACACACCACGCGTTAAGAAAGTCCTCGCCCTGGCCACGAAGGAAGCCAAGGCGCTGCATCACACCTACGTCGGCACCGAACACATCCTCCTGGGATTACTTACGGAGGAAGACGGCGTTGCCGGGCGTGTGCTCAGGGAATTCGGTGTACAGGCGCCAATAATGAGGCAGGAAATCCTTAAGGAACTCGATCCGAACTTTGGCGTAGATCAGAATCCGTAGGATAGCCAGGCTGGCTGCCCTGCCGGGGATTCGCATCAGGAACAGAACTTTTTGACCAGTGCGCCCGCCACGCGATCCAGGGCGGCGGGTGCTTTGTCGCCCGCGGCGTTTGTGGCGACGGCCAAGGCGAAGTCCAATTTGGGAGCAACCCAGACCACGAAGTAGTTCATGGTGTTGGAGCCGGCGTGGGTCAACGCTTTTCCGCGCGCCCAGCTACGGTCCACCACGCCCCAGCCCATCGCATAACCATCCTTCGCCGGCTCATGGAGTTTGTCGCAGGACTCTTTGTTGAGGAGCCCTGGCGGGCGACTGCCCAGACTGGCATGCAGAGCGGCAAATTTCAGATAGTCCTTGATTGAACAATGGACCGTGCCCGCGGGACCAAGCGCACGATGGTTATCGCCGTAGCGGGGAACGAAGTTATTGTCCTTCAAAACATGCCCCCATGGTTGATCGGTTTGGCGGTCGGTCATCGCGACACCGAATCCGGCGGTGGTCATTGCGAGCGGCTTGAACAGACGTTCCCGGATGGCCTCTTCCCAGGATTTGGCCGTCACCCGTTCGAGCATCGCGCCCGCGATCAGGTAGCCGGCGTTGCTGTAATTAAAGGAATCCACCTTGTTCGGTGGGGGCTCGGCGAGGACCGCATCCATGTAGGCGAGGCGCTGCTCGGTCACCGGCGCCCGTGGTTTCCCATAATAACTGCCGTCGTGGGGCAACCCGGCTCGATGTGTTAGCAGCATCTCGAGCGTCACCTCCCGAAAGGCGGAATCCATTTTATCACGTCGCTCCGGGAATATACTGGCCAAACTGGACTCCCATTTCAGCTTGTCTTCCTCAACGGCCATCGCGGCGAGCGTCGCCGTCATCGCCTTGGTGCAGGAACCGATATGAAATTTTTCCTCAACCGTTACCCGTGCGGGGGCTCCGGCCATCCGCAGTCCGACTGCTCCGGCGGCACAGATTCGGCCTTCCTTAACCGCGCCTGCTGCCAGGGCGGGCAGCCCGGATTCCCTCAGAACAGGTGCTAACACCACGTCGAGATCATCGACGGCAGCGGCGCCGCTCGTGTTCCGATCGGCCGCGTTCGCCGCCTGCGGCCAAGCCATTGCCAGGGCAGAACCGAACACTCCGCCGACGAACTCGCGGCGGTTCATTTCGCACATGTTCACTATCGGACAAGAGACAATAGCCCTTGTGAGGGCGCAAGTACAAGAGCGCTTAAGGGTTCTGATGATCCCAAATAGGCGATTCCAAACTTGACCTTGGCTGGAGAAATGAATTTCATGACCGCCGAGCGAGTCAGAAGATTCAGACATACACGTCAGGCAGTCCTATTATGAAAATGATGAACGTTGTTCTCTCGAGCAGTTTACTCTGCGCGGGGGTGGTGCTGGGCTCTTTTGCCACCACACCCCAGGTTCAAGCCGCCACAAAAAAGGTGCTGGTCGTCACGACAACCACCGGTTTCCGCCACAGCTCGATTCCCACCGCGGAAAAAGTCCTCGCTGAATTGGCCAAGGAAAGCGGAAGGTTTACCGTCGATTATGCCCGTGTCGAGCCCAACGACCCTCAATTCAAGGGGCCGGACGGCAAGCCGGACAAGGCCAAGGTTGAAGAGGCCATCAAAGCAGTCCTGGCCGAGAAGATGAGCCCTGCCGCGCTCAAGAAATATGACGCGGTAATATTCGCGAACACGACCGGCATGTTGCCTTTGCCCGACCCCCAGGCTTTCCTGGACTGGATTAAGACGGGGAAAGGCTTCGTGGGAATGCATTCCGCCACCGACACCTTCCACGAGTTCAAGCCTTACATCGACATGATTGGCGCCGAGTTCAAGGCACATGGCGCCCAGGTTGAAGTGGACGCGCTCAACCAGGACAAGGAATGCCCGGCCTGCAAGAATCTGCCGGCCGCCTGGAAGGTGTATGACGAAATCTACCAGTTCAAGAACTTCGACCGCACCAAAGTCCATGGGCTGCTGACCCTCGACAAACATCCTAACGACAAGACTCCGGGCGACTATCCCATTTCCTGGTGCAAGGAATATGGCAAGGGTCGCGTTTTTTACACCTCATTGGGCCACCGCGAAGACGTCTGGGACCCGAACTGGCCGGACCGCAAAAATCCGAAGGAAATTGCTGAAGCCTACCAGAAGCACATTCTGGAGGGGATCAAGTGGGCTCTCGGACTCCAGAAATGGAACGCCAAGCCGCAGAAGACCACAGTCGAGTGAGGGAACCATCGAAGATTAGCGCCGGAATCAGGGAGCTCGCTTGATCTTGGGGCGCGGGATTGACACACTGGCGCTTTAGCCGCCTGCCTCGAGTGGGGGCGAAGCAGCATGAGAATATGAACCAGATTGAACATCAAAACCAGGACTTCAACCGGCGTGACTTTTTGAAAGGTGGCTCGGTTGCGACACTGATGACCATGCTCGGAGGCGTGGAGTTGTTTGCCCAAACCAACGGGGCTCCCGCCGAAGCCAAGCCCAGCGGGCCTAAGGTCAAAGTGGCGGTTATCGGCCTCGGCTCATGGGGCCGCGAGATCATCAACACTCTCGGCCGCATCCCCCAGGCGGATATCGCCGCGATCTGCGATACCTACGCCGCTTCGGTGCGCAGGGCTTCGACTTCCGCCCCGGCTGCGAAGCAAACGGAAGACTACAAGACCATTCTGGCCGACAAAGAAATCAAAGCGGTCGTGATCGCCACGCCGACGCACCTGCATAAGGAGATTACCCTGGCCGCGCTTGCCGCCGGCAAGCAGGTGTATTGCGAAGCGCCTTTGGCCAATACGATCGATGACGCCAAAGCAATCGCCCTCGCCGCCAAAGCCGCCAAAGAGCAGATCTTCCAGGCCGGCCTGCAGATGCGTTCCGATACCCAGCGGCAGTTCCTGCTGCCGTTCATTCGCTCGGGCGCGATTGGCCAGTTCGTAATGGCGCGGGCCCAGTGGCACAGAAAGCAAAGCTGGCGGGCTACCTCGCCCAAACCGGAACGGGAAAAGGAGCTCAATTGGCGCCTCGCCAAAGCCACCTCGCTCGGCCTGGTTGGCGAGCTGGGCATTCACGCCATCGACCAGGCGGCGATGTATCTGAACATGCTGCCGACCGCTGTCAGTGGTTTCGGCTCCGTCTGTTTCTGGAAAGACGGTCGCGAGGTCCCGGATACGATCCAGTCCATCGTCGAGTTCCAGAGCGGGGTCAACATGATCTATGACGCTACGCTGGCCAATTCTTTCGACGCCGAATACGAAGTCCTGTTTGGCAGTGATGCGGCCGTGTTGATGCGGGAGAGCAAAGCGTGGCTTTTCAAGGAAGTCGATGCCGCGCTGCTGGGCTGGGAGGTTTATGCTTCGAAAGAGACCTTCTATAAAGAAACGGGCATCGTCCTCAAAGCCGGCGCCAGCAAGTCCGTTCAGCAACCGAGCGCCGCCCAGGAAGAGCCTTACGTAAACACGCCGTTGTCGTTTGCGCTGACGAATTTCCTGCGCAACAGCGCCGACTTGATGGGAGCGGCCGAGGATTACACCAGCAGCTATGGCGACGATAAAGCAGGACTGCTGGAAGCGTTGGCGAAGGTCAACCGCCGGCCCGCCGCCGGCTTCCTCGAGGGCTACCAGGCCACGGTAACTGCCATCAAGTCTAATGAGGCCGTGATGTCCGGCCAAAGAATCACCATTCCCAAGAACCTGTACGAATTAGCGTGACGAATTGTCCGTCAGAGTTATAGTAGCGAGCCGAAATGTTAACGAATGATACAACAATGAAATTGAGAAACTTATTCGCGGGTAGTTTGTCGGTGCTGTTGCTGGCGGGGTGGTCGCTGCAGGCGGCGGACACAGTGAAATTCTCCGCCCGGTCCGGCAGCAAGATGAGGATCGAAGGAACGGCCAACATGATTCACACCCGTTGGGCTGTGGAGAGTCCCATTATCGGTGGAACCCTTGAAGCCGGTCCCGGCTTCCCCACCGAACCCGGCCAGGCGGCCACTCCGGGCAAAGTGGACGCCAAGGTCGATACCTTCATTATGGTGCGCTCGCTCAAAAGCGTTGAGGACAACGGCAAGCCCTACAGCGATAAGATGGATGACATCATGTACGAAAAGATGAAGGCCGACAAGGATCCTCGCGCCCGGATCACCTACCACCTCACCGAACTGGTGCTCAAAGAACCGGCCAAGAGCAAAGACGCTCCCTATGTGTTCGACTCGAAGGGCGAATTGCAGGTCGCGGGCGTCACCAACACCATCACCATGCCGGTGAACGTCCTCCCGCTGGGGGAAAAAAAGATGAAAATCAGCGGCACGGTGTCCGTCAAGATGAGCGATTTCAAGATCGAATCGCCCGCTCCTAAACTCGCGCTGGGCATGCTCAAGACCGGCGACGAAGTGAAGTTGATCTTCGATTGGAACTTAGGTGAACGTCCAGCCGCCGTCGCCAAGTAGCTGTTTATAGGTTCGTGCTTGCAGGCCGGCTCCCGCCGTGGAGCCGGCCTTTTCTTTGGCCGGCAGCCGTTGTGGCGTGGTCGGCGCGCGGACTTCAGTCCGCAGCGAGTTCCGATTTCGTATATTGCTGCGCCCGGAGACGGGCGCACGCCGCCATACAAAACCGCCCCACCATGAATTTCCTTGTCCGCAAGACTTTTTCACCGAACAATGCGCGCTCCTGAGGTCCGTGACGAACATGTTCTCCGGAGGTCCGAACACTACCGGGGAGGGCGCTCGGGCCGGAGAGGGTATTGAATGACTAAACTGTTGCTTTTAGGCCTGGGCCGCTGGGGTGCGAACCACCTGCGGAACCTTAGTGCGATGCCCATCGAGCTGTACGTGGCAGAGATGGACTCGAAACGACTTGACCCGGCTCGAAAGCTGGGCCTGCCGGAAGCCCGGCTCACGACGGACTACCGCCAGTTCGTGGCCCATGCGGACGGAGTCGTGGTCGTGACTCCCGCGCAAAGCCACTTCTCGCTCTGCCATGAATTTCTCGAGTCCGGCAAGGACGTCTTCGTCGAAAAGCCAATCACGCTCAACTCGACTGAAGCGCGCCAACTGACGGAGTTGGCCGAGAAGAACAAGCGCATACTGCAGGTAGGACACATCTTCAGATTTGACCCCGGCTCGGAGTGGCTGCGGGAAGCGATTCACCGGGGCGCGTTCGGGCGGCTGCAGATCCTGCGGAGCATCTTCTGCGGATTCAAAAGGCCACGGAACGACAGCGGCGTCATGTATGCGGATGCGATTCATTTTGTGGACTTGTTCAACTACTTAATGGGCCAGGCGCCCACGCGGGTGAGAGCCATCACCCAGGACTTTATGGGCCGGGGAATGGAAGATGCCTCCTGGATCTCGCTCGAGTACGCCACCGTGCAAGGCGTGACCTGGGCGACGGTTGAGACCAACTACTTCCTTCCGGGGAAATTCCGTGAAGTGACCGTGATCGGCTCGGCCTTGAGCGCTGTCTGTGATTACAACGTGGCGCAGTACAAGATTAAGACGTTCGCCAACCGACACGTCAAAGAAGGGAACGAGTTCAAAGCGATCGAAGGCGCTCTCCACCAGGTGGAAAGCCCGCCGGAAGAGCCGTTGCTGGCTGAGTTGCGGGCGTTTGTTGATTCGATCCAGACTCGCAAAGCGCCCCGGGCGGATGGTTGGTCCGGCTATGTATCGGTGCGCGTGGTGGAGGCCGCTTTGGAATCCGCGAAGTCCGGCCAGACAGTCAAGCTATAAAGACAGGCATCTTAACGTAGATACCGAAAGGAACCAGCAGGGACCGGTTATGCAAAAAATCCCATTGTCAAAATGTTTCGTGAATCCGGAAGTGGAAGAGGCGGCGCTGCGCGCGGTCCGCTCCGGGCAATATATCCTGGGGAAGGAATGCCAGGCATTCGAGGCGGAGTTGGCGGCATATACCGGCACCAAACAGTGCGTTCTGGGCACGTCGTGGACCATGATCGTTTACTTGCTCCACCAGCTTCAAGGCGTTGGGCCGGGCGACGAGATCATCGTGCCGAGCCACACCGCGTTTCCAACCATGGAACCGTTGATCCATCTGGGCGCGCGACCGGTATTTGTAGACGTGGACGATACCTACGTGATGGACCTGGAGCAAGTCGAAGCGGCGATTAGCCCCCGCACGGTTGGGATCATTCCCGTTTACATCTACGGCCACCCGGCGGATGTCGATCGGGTCTTGGCCATTGCGGCCCGCCATCATCTCTGGGTTATTGAGGACTGCGCCCAGGCACAAGGCGCCAGATACAAGGAAAAGGTAGTGGGCAGCCTGGGCGATTTCGGCGCGTTCAGCTTTTTCCCTTCCAAGAACCTGACCGTTTTGGGCGACGGAGGCTGCATAACCACCAACAACACGCAAATGGCCGACCGCCTGCGGATGCTGCGCAACCACGGGCGCCAGGGCAAGTACGACCACGAATTTCCGGGCTACAATGTGCGGTTTAACGAAATCCACGCGGCGATCGGACGGGTGATGTTGAAGCATCTGGACGCGTTCAACGAACGGCGGCGCCAAATCGCCGCCCACTATACAGAACGACTTCAGGGAATCGTGCAAACCCCGCCGGAACGGCAGTGGGCCAAACCTGTTTACCACATGTACGTCGTGCGGTGCGACCGGCGCGACGACCTGCAGAAGTTCTTGAAAGAACGAAATATCGAAACCGGAATTCACTATCCGAAGCCCAACCACTTGCAGCCCGCCGTGACCGGACGTTTTCCCTTCACCCCCAAACTCCCTCGGACGGAGCAGATCGTCAAAGAGATCCTCTCCCTGCCGATTCATGGCGAAATGAGTCTGGAAGCTGCGGACCTGGTTTGCGATGCCGTCGGGGAGTTCTACCGTCGCTAGGCGTCGGCAACCCCGCGCTATCGGCGATGAACAGCTCCCCCGGTGAGGCTCCGCCATTGCGCGTGGCGCATTTGAACTCACTACTCAACGGAGGCGGGACCGATGACCAATGCGTGAAGCTTGCCCAGCACCTCTGCGGATTCGGCCACCGCGTATGGCTGGCGGGACCCGATGGACGCGAGCTCTCGAAGGTCGTCCGTGATTTGGAGATTCCTTTCCAGGTGACCCCGCCGGAGGGACCGGCGAAGGTCCGATTTATCCTGGCTGCGGCAAAACTGCTGCGGCGGGAGCGGATCCAGGTTGTCCACGGGCATCACGGCCGGGACCTCTGGCCGACGGTCCTGGCGGCGCGGCTTTCCGGTGTGCGACCCAAAATCATTCTGAGCCGGCATTTGGCGAAGAGCCCCAGCTCCTGGGCAAGCCGCCGTTTTCTGCTGCAGTGTTGTGATGCTCTCGTTGCGGTCTCGCATTTCGTCGCCCGGGTGCTTCGCGAAGGAGTATACGAGCCAGACTCGCCGGAGCCCGAACGCCGCTCCCGCCCGCCTCTCAAGGGCGATCATGCTAAGATCCATGTCATTCATGGCGGGATTGACACACGCCGGTTCCATCCATTCGACGCTGCCGCCCAGCGCGCGGAGTGGCAGCTCGATCCGAGCGATTTCGCCTTTGCGGTTGTCGGTGGGTATGACCTGCCGCGCGGCAAAGGTCAGCGTGAGTTTCTAAAGGCCGCGGCCCGGATTCATGGGCAATTCCCCCAAGCCCGCTTTTTGGTCGTGGGCCGCGGCAATATGCGGCCAATCCTCGAAGCGGATATCCCCGCGCTTGGGTTGGCGTCAAAAGCCTGGCTGACTCCCTGGTGCCGGGATATGCCTGCCGCCATGAACGCGATCGACTGTCTGGTGCATCCGCAAGTGGGAACGGAAGCGTTCCCGGGAGTGGTCCTGGAAGCCTTCGCCTGCGGCAAACCGGTGATTGCTTCACGCATGGACGGGATTCCCGAGGCGTTCGAAGCCGGCAAGTGTGGGCGGCTAATAACTCCCGAGTCGGTCCCTGAGTTGGCTGAGGCGATGCTCTCGCAGGCGCGCCAAACGATGGCCTCAGCGGCCGACCGGGATAAATTGCATCAGGATATCACCGCCGGTTTTTCGCTCGAGGTCACCGCGCGGAAAATGGCCCGGTTATACCAGAGTCTCTTGGGGTGATGGCAAATTGACAATGGGTGCCATAAAAGGCCCTTGCCAAAGTCGAACGCGTCTCTAAATTTCGTT
>DATDCV010000490.1:0-17861 GCA_036524155.1 Verrucomicrobiia bacterium | reverse complement strand
ATCTACAAGTTCGAGAAGATCAAGCGCGCCCGGCGCGCCGCGATGGTGGCGCATCCCGGCGCCGAGATCATCGACATGGGCGTGGGGGAACCCGACGAGATGGCCTTTCCGGAAGTGGTTGACGCGCTCGGCACGGAAGCGCGGAAGCCTGAAAACCGCGGCTATGCCGACAACGGGGATGACGTGCTTAAGCGAGCTGCGGCGCGATATCTCGAGCGCGTTTGCGGCGTGAAAGGTATCGACCCCGAGAAGGAAGTCATCCATTCGATCGGCAGCAAGGCCGCGCTCTCAATTTTGCCGGCCGCCCTCATCAACCCGGGCGATTACGCGCTGATGACCACTCCCGGCTACCCAGTGTTTGGCACTCACGCCAAGTACTACGGCGGCCGCGTGCATAACCTGCCGTTGACCGAATCAAACCGCTTTCTGCCGGACCTTCAATCCATACCTTCCGAGGTCCTCAAGCACGCGAAAGTACTAGTGTTGAATTATCCGAATAACCCGACCGGCGCCAGCGCTACGCCCGAGTTCTTTGCCCAGGCCATCGCCTTTGCCAAAGCCAATTCTCTGGTCATCATCCACGACGCCGCGTACGCCGCGCTCGTGTTCGAGGGCAGACCATTGAGCTTCCTGGCCACCCCGGGTGCCAAGGATGTCGGCGTCGAGCTGCATTCGGCGAGCAAGAGCTTCAACATGACCGGCTGGCGCTGCGGTTTCGTCGCCGGCAACGACCTGCTGGTCAGAGCCTACGGCGACATCAAGGACAACACGGACTCGGGGCAGTTCCTCGCCATCCAGCACGCCGCGGCCTACGGCCTGGACCATCCGGAGATCACTCGAACAATTGCGGCTAAGTATTCGCGCCGGATGGACGCGTTGGTGCAGGTGCTGCGGCGCGCCGGTTTCCAGGCCGCGAAACCCAAAGGCTCGTTCTTCCTTTACGTGAAGGCACCCCGCGCGGCGGCAAAATCCGATGGCACGTCGGTCCGCTTCGCCACCGCCGAGGATGTCTCTCAGTGGCTGATCACGGAGAAACTGATCTCGACCGTGCCGTGGGACGACGCCGGCCCGTACCTGCGCTTCAGCGTTACCTTCGTCGCCAAAGATGCCGCGGACGAGCAGAGAATCCTGAGCGAGATCCAGCGGCGCCTCGCCGATGTGCGGTTTGAGTTTTGACAGCTCAGCGTGCTGGTTCGCCTGGCTTGCACTGGGGACTATCGTGGCCAAATGGGTCGTGCAGATGGCCCTCGAGCGGCTCAACCGCAGGCACGTGTCGGCGCATGCGGACGCGGTGCCGGAGGCGTTCAAAGGCATAATCGATGAGCCGACCTACGCCAAAACGGTGCAGTATACCCTTGCCAAAGGGCGATTCCACGTATGCGAGTTGACCTGCGATGCGATAGTTCTCGCCGCGGTTTTGTTCAGCGGGCTTTTGCCTTGGGCCTTCAACTGGTTCTCCGGGGCTCTGGGCACTGGCGTGTGGGCGCTGGCGGCGTTTCTGTTCCTCACCGGAGTGGCGCTGGCGTTACCCGGCCTGCCGATGGACTGGTATGCTCAGTTCCGGCTCGAGGAACGTTTCGGCTTTAATACCACAACGCCAAAGCTGTGGTGGACCGACCGGTTGAAGGGGCTGCTGCTGGCCGCTGTGCTCGGCTATCCCCTGCTGGCACTGGTGTTGAAGCTGGCGGAATGGGCCGGCAGCCGGTGGTGGCTTTGGGCGTGGGGCGTTTTGATGGTTTTCCAGCTCCTGATGACAGTGCTGGCGCCGGTGTTGATCCTGCCGCTCTTCAACAAATTCACACCGCTCCCGGAGGGTGCTCTGCGCGATCGGTTGCTGCGCCTCGCGGACCGCACTCGGTTCCGGGCCCGGAGCATCCAGGTGATGGACGGCAGCAAACGGTCACGCCACTCGAATGCGTTTTTCACCGGCTTCGGCCGGTTCCGGAAGATCGTGCTGTTCGATACGCTGGTCCAGGAGTTGACGGAGCCGGAGTTGGAGGCGGTTTTGGCTCACGAGATCGGCCACTACAAAAAGAAGCACATTCCGAGGATGATGGTTGTTTCGGCGCTGGGGTCGCTGGCGGGGTTCTATCTGCTGGCGGTCCTTGCCGGGCAGCCCTGGTTTTACCACAGCTTCGGGTTCAGTCCGGGCAGCCTTGCGCCCGCGCTGCTGTTATTCGGGCTGCTGGCGGGCGTTGCTACCTTCTGGCTGTCCCCCATCGCGCACTGGTGGTCGCGTCGTTATGAATACCAGGCGGACGCATTCGCGGCCCGGGTGATGACGGAGCCGCAGTCGTTAATCGGAGCACTGCGCAAGCTGAACGAGAAGAACCTCAGCAACCTTGTCCCCCACCCCTGCTACAGCGCCTTCTACTATTCGCATCCGACCTTGCTGGAACGGGAGGCGGCGCTGCGGAAAATCGGCTAAACCCAATATTCTATAGCGATTGTAGGCGCCGACGTAAGGCGAAACGGTGGCAGACTGCGTTGCTTTCGCCTTACGTCGGCGCCTACAATCTGTGCTCGGTTGGGTGGTCGATGAAATATCCTGGCTAACCCCCCGGTCACAATCACGCCGGCGCCGGCGCCTCGACGACGCACACGCAATTCTCGCCGCCGAACTGGTTCGGCTGGCGGAGCGCGCACTGCGGGTCGTCCCTCCATTCGCCGTCCACGAGCAACCGGTATTCGTATCGCCCGGGCGGCAAAGAGATTGTCTTCTTCCAAACCCCCGATTTGCTCTTTTTCATCGCCACGGGTGCTTGTTGCCAGCCCGTGAAATCGCCCGCGACCAAAACCGCCTGAGCCTGGGGCGCAGTGTAAGAAAACACCACCTTTTGTTTCGTTATTTTCTGCTTCGGCATAATCCTTACCTCGGTTCAAACCAGCCGATCTAATCGGTCCGACACTGCGCTTGCGCTTATGCCCGGTCAAGGCCGAAATCCGAAAATTCACGACTGCGCCGCATGTTAACCGCTTGAACTCGAGCGCGGGAATTCACACTCTCACGCACATGAAATTCGCCATCTGCAACGAGATCTACCGGGATTGGAAAATCGAGGATGTATTTGCTCACGCGGCCCGAGTGGGATATGACGCCGTCGAGATCTCGCCCTTCACGTTGGCGAATTCAGTCACGGACATCCCCGCTGGGGAACGGCAGAGGATTCGTGAAGCCGCCGCCCGCAACCGCATTGCCATCGCGGGGATTCACTGGGTGCTCGTAAAACCCGAAGGCCTTTATATCAACCATACCGACGGAGCGATCCGGGATCGGACGGCCAAGTACTTCTGCGACCTGGTTGATTTCTGCGGTGATCTTGGAGGAAAGGTCATCGTGGTGGGCTCGCCCAAACAACGCAACGTCCTGCCCGGGGTGTCTCAGGAGCAAGCGGCGTCGTGGGCGCTCGCCACGTTCCAACCCGCCGTGCGCCAGGCTGAGCAACGTGGTGTAACCGTTTGTTTCGAACCGCTCGCGCCCGTCGAAACCAATTTCATCAACACCGCCGCCGACGCCATCCGCTTCGTTCAGCGGTCGCCCTCTCCGAACTTCAAGATCATCCTCGACGTGAAGGCGATGTCCAGCGAATCGAAAGCCCCCGCGCAGATCATTCGCGAGTCCTGGCCGCACTTCGCTCACGTCCATGCCAACGACAAAAACCTGAAGGGACCCGGCTTTGGCGACGTCGATTTCGTTCCCATTGCCGAGGCCCTTCGCGCC
The DNA here is from genome assembly GCA_036524155.1 of Verrucomicrobiia bacterium. GTDB lineage: Bacteria > Verrucomicrobiota > Verrucomicrobiia > Limisphaerales > UBA8199 > DATDCV01. Next base: position 14,140 of record DATDCV010000490.1, on the reverse strand, counting down.
GCGGGCTACGATGGGTTTGTTTCGGTTGAGGTGTTTAACTTCGAGGAAGGACCGGAAGTAATCGCGAGCAAAAGCTTTGAATACCTGAAACGGGTTTTTGGCGGCGGGCGATAGTCTCCTGTGATGGTGGGAGCCTTGCCTGACACCCGCGAACTCCTCGCCCCGGCGCGCGGACTTCAGTCCGCAGCAATGCCCGGCCGACTATTGCGCAGGGGATACCAAAGCCCTCTGTTAATGGCTATCGCTGCGGACTGAAGTCCGCGCGCCGGCCGTTAGGTTAGTTCGCCTGGCAGGTGGCGCCGGCTTCAGGGGTAGTCGTCTCGGCCGCGGAAGCTGTCTCGGCGCCGGCTTCCGCCTCGGCGCCGGCCGCCGGCTCCGGCTCGCTGTCGCCCAGTATCTGCCGTACCGCTTTCAACAGATCCTCGGGCTCGAACGGTTTTTGGAAATAGGCGACGGCCCCCGCTTTCAACGCGCGCTCTTTCAGTCGAGGATCCTCGTTGGCGGAAATGATGGCAATTGGGATGTCCTTGGCTTCCTCCATCCGGCCCAGCCAAGTCATGATGAGAAAACCGTCCCAGGCGACTCCACCCCCATGCGCCACATCGGGAGGGAAGCTCAGATCAAGTAATACAAGGTTGGGCCGCTCCCGGCGAGCCGTGCTGACCGCCCCGGCGCCATCCTCCGCCTCCAGCACCTCGTAGCCTGCTCCTTTCAAGACATTTGACAAGCCCCTGACCAGGACTGCATTGTCATCCACAATCAAAACTCTTTTTGGATTCATAACAGGCTCACAAACAGTCTGTCCGGCATCAGGGGCAAACTGCACAGTGCCGCGACCTGAAAAATTAGCATTTTTCGGACCAGCGGCGCCTAATCATGCGCGCAGCTTCTTATGCTCCCGAAACGACTCCCCCCCTTTCGCGTCACGGTTATCAGTTTATGGCCAACAAGTTTTACGACTCGGGCGCCAGGCGGGCTGACAAGGTCGGCGAGCTTTTTGCCCGCATAGCCCCCCGCTACGACCTGATCAACGATCTGCAAAGCTTCGGCCTGCACCGGCGTTGGAAACGGCATCTGGTCAAGCTGGCCCGGGGCCGCCCGGGGGAGCGCGCGCTGGACGTTTGTTGCGGAACGGGCGATTTGGCGCTGGGCCTGGCACGAAAAGGCCTGGACGTTGTGGGCCTGGATTTCAGTGAACCGATGCTCGAAATTGCCAGACACAGAGCCGGGCGACTCCAGCGCGGTGGAGCCGTGGTTTCCAATTCTGAGACAATAAGATCAGGACAGCGCACTGCCCCGCCGGCCGCCTCGGCTCAGGCCGTGCCGGGCGGATTGCAGTTCCTGCATGGAGACGCGCAACGGCTGCCTTTCAACGACTGCACATTCGGGATTGTGACTGTCGGTTACGGGTTGCGGAACCTGGCTGACTGGAAGCAAGGCGTGCGGGAGATGCACCGCGTGGCGACCCGTGGGGGACGTCTGCTCGTGCTGGACTTCGGGAAACCCGAGAACCGGCTGTGGCGGGCGGTCTACTTTTCTTACCTTCGCCTCTTCGTGCCTTTATTGGGCCTTGTGTTTTGCGGCGACGCCAGTGCCTACGCCTACATTTTGGAATCCCTGCTCCATTACCCGGCGCAGCAGGGCGTCGCGGACTACATGCGGCAGCTCGGCCTTGCTCGCGTGGACGTGGTCGACTTTCTCGGCGGCGTGATGAGCATCAACTACGGCGAAAAGGTTTGAGATCTCACCCCTTACCCGCCGCTTGCCAATCGGAGGGGTGTCTGGCCAGAATCGGCGCGTGAACTACCGCGAGAAGATTATTTCCTGGGACAAACTGCCGGCTTGGCGCGACGCGTTCCGGGCGTCGGGCAGGCGGCTCGTGGTGACTAACGGTTGTTTTGATTTGCTGCACCTGGGCCACGTGACCTATTTGGAACAGGCGCGGAACCTCGGCGACGCCTTGCTGGTGGGGCTCAATGGCGACCAATCGGTAGGCCAGCTCAAAGGCGCCGGCCGCCCGGTCAACCCGGAACCGGACCGTGCGGGAGTCCTCGCCTCCCTGGAAGCGGTCACCGCGGTCTGCATCTTTTCGCAGAAGACCGCCGCGAGCTTTCTGAGGCGCGCGCAACCTGATATTTACGTCAAAGGCGGCGATTACACCCTGGACACAATCAACCAGGAGGAGCGCCGTCTGATCGAGGGAGCCGGCGGGAAGGTCGTCATCATCCCCTTCCTGCCAGGCAGATCCACAACCGCGCTGCTCAAAAGAATCTCGCAGCTCTGAGCACCTTCGTAGGACAGGCATCTTGCCTGTCTCCGTCTTTGAGGCCGTTTCCGCATTGTGCAAACGAATCTCGCCAGAGAAGATACTTTCATGTCTCAGCCTTCCCTTCCCGTTTCGCGCCGCGTCTTTCTGAAGACTACCGCCGGCGCCGCAGGCACAATCGTCCTGGGCTTTTTCGTTTCGTCGGCCCAAGCAGCAGCCGGCGCCGGTTCGAGTTCTCCCGCGGTGGAACTGCCCGTCGGCAGCGCTCCGGCCGCGCTGTCCCTGGCCCATTTCCCCGACCGCCTGCACGCTTTCGTCTGGCGCAACTGGTCGCTGGTGCCGCTGAAGCGCATCGCACGCGTCGTCGGAGCCAAGCCCGCCGACATCTTCCGCCTTGGCCGCGCGATGGGCCTCGCGGGGCCGCCGCGGATCAGCGCCGACCAGCAACGCCGATCGTATCTGACGGTGATCAAGCGCAACTGGCACTTGCTGCCTTACGGCCAGTTGCTCGAGCTGCTCGGCTGGACGGCGGAGCAACTCGCTTACACACTGCGCGAGGACGATTTCCTCTACGTCAAGCTCGGGAACCTGAAGCCGCGGTGCGAGCCGTTGCGCTATCGCCCGCCAGATGCCGCGGCGCAACGGCGCGAAGGTGAGATCGCGCGCGCCATTCATGCCGAACTTGGTTCCCTCACAACGCCCCGGGAACCGTTGTTCAGCTTCGTCACAGCCCTGACGAAGCCGCCTCGCGGCGGAACGCGGGTAGCGCCCGCCGGCAACCTCAAATTCTGTTACTCGTACTTCGCGCTGTATGGCGACCCGCTCCTGGATACGAAAGCCGATCCGCATCCGGAGGGATACCTGGCGCGGCTGGCGGAGGCTGGCGTAAGCGGCGTTTGGCTGCAGGCAGTGCTCTACAAGCTCGCCCCCTTTCCCTGGGATCCGCGCCTCAGTTCGGGTTATGAAATCCGGCTGGCCAACCTGAGCTCACTTGTAAGTCGCGCGCGCAAGCACGGGATCCGGGTTTTACTTTACCTGAATGAGCCGCGCTCCATGCCGTTGCGCTTTTTTGCGGCGTATCCCCAGCTTAAGGGTGTGACTGAAGGCGACCACGCCGCACTCTGTACCAGCCAGGTGCCGGTCCAGCAGTTCCTCACCGAGTCAGTCGCCCGGATCTGCCGTGCGGTGCCCGAACTGGGCGGCTTTTTCACGATCACTGCCTCCGAGAATCTCACCAATTGCTGGTCGCATGGCCAAGGCGCCAAATGCCCCGCCTGCGCGCAACGTGGTCCCGCGGAAACGATTGCCGGCGTCAACCGTTTGTTTTTCGAAGGCATACGGCAGGCGGGCACCAAGGCCGAGCTGTTGGCGTGGGATTGGGGTTGGAATGACGCCTGGGCGCCCGAGGCGATTGCCAAACTGCCCTCCGGGGTGGGGCTGCAGAGTGTCAGCGAATGGAGCCTGACCATCAACCGGGGCGGAGTCGCCACCGAAGTCGGCGAATACTCGATCTCCGCGGTCGGCCCCGGTCCGCGAGCGGAAAAACATTGGCGCCTCGCGCGCGAACGGGGGTTGCGGACTTTCGCCAAAATCCAGGCCGGCAACACGTGGGAGCTGTCCTCGGTGCCATATATTCCCGCCGTCGAAAACGTTGCTCGTCACGCGGAAAATTTGCGCGGAGCGCGCGTTGACGGGCTGATGCTGGGGTGGACGCTGGGGGGATATCCGTCGCCGAACCTCGAGGTGGTCTCGGAGGCGCTGAAAGGCGCCCCAGCCCCGGATGCCATGCGGCGTGTCGCCGAACGCCGCTTTGGGCCGGTACTGGCGCCGGCGGTCGTTTCGGCCTGGCACGAATTCAGCCTGGCGTTCAGCGAGTTCCCTTATCACGGCGGCACGCTTTACTCGGGGCCCCAGCAGCTAGGCCCCGCCAACCTGCTCTGGCCCGAGCCCACCGGCTACCAGGCTTCGATGGTTGGCTTCCCCTACGACGATCTGGAGGCCTGGCGTTCGGTCTACCCGGCGCACGTTTTCATCCAACAGTTCGAAAAGGTTGCCGAAGGTTTTTTCAACGCCCTGGAGCGGCTCAAGGCTGAGGCGGGCCGCGCCGAGGGTTCGTTGTCCAAAGCCCAGCGGGAGGCGTTCGAGGCCGAGTGCCGCGTGGCCGAAGCCTCCGCGATCCATTTCCGCAGCTCGGCCAATCAGGCGCGCTTCGTCGTGACACGCCGACAGCTCGCCGCCGGTATCGTGAAGGCCGACCCGGCCGTCAGGGCCGAACTCGAACGCCTTATTCGCGACGAACTGCGTCTCGCCCGCAGGCTTTACCAGCTCCAGTGCAGTGATTCACGCCTCGGTTTCGAGGCGTCGAACCACTACTTTTATGTGCCGCTTGATCTGGCTGAGAAGATCCTCAATTGCCGCGATCTGCTCGAGCGCTGGCTTTCCCTGCCGAAGTAAAGCGGTACAGCGACCGGGAAGGGCACGCCACGCAATGCGGCTTACCTGGGCTGGCGCAGCCGCTCCCGGACGAGTTCGGGCAAGTACTTCACCGGCACTGGACCCGGGGCCAGAACGGCCTCGTGGTATCTTCCCAGGTTGAAGTCGCTGCCAAGCTCGCGCTCCACCGCCTGCCGCAGCCGGTAATGAGCCATGCGCCCCACAAAATAAGTTGAGAGCTGGACCGAGCTTTGTTTCGCTCGAATCACCTTCAGCCGCGCTTCGCCTTCAGACTGGTAGGCCTGCTCGACCAGGAGCTTCATCGCCTCCTCGTCGCTCATCGCCGAGCAATGCATCTGGTGATCCAGAATCGCGTTGACCACCGCCCGCAGGTAGAACTTCAACTGCGACAACCGCAACGCCAGGTCGCCCTCACCGTAGCCCTGGTCGAGCATCGTTTGCTCGGTATAAACCGCCCAGCCCTCGACGTAGACGCCCGAGCCGAGCACGTGACCGATCAGCGAAGGATTGCGGTTGGCATAAGCGTGCTGAACGTAGTGGCCGGGGTAGGCCTCGTGAATGGTAAGCACCTGGAGCATGCTGCGGTTGTATTCCTCCAGGAAGCTGTTCACCTTTTTCGAATCCCAATCCTTCGGCGGGGGGCTGACAGCGAAGTAGCCGTTCGCGTTCGGATCCAGCGGCGGGGGTGAATTCATGTAGGCGGTGGCATTGCCGCGCTGGAATTCCGGCATCTCGATGATGCGACAGGTATCGGGAACCGGCAGCCGCAGAATATCGTGCTCCGCGATGAAACGCTTGAGCTTCGCGACGGTCTGGCGGGTGTCCGCGACGAGTTTGGCGGGTGTGCTGTGGTCGCGGGCGATGTATTCGAGCACCTGTTGAATCGTGGCGCGCCGACCGGCGGCATCGTCGGGCGGCAGCGCTGTCTTTGGAAAGTAACGGCTCCAGAGCTGCCGGGCGATGACGTACATGTCCCGTTGGACGCGATCAAATTCAGCCTGGGCGTCGGCCAGCACCTGGTCGGCGGTGAGGCCGGCGTCCAGGACCAGCTCGAGCTTGCGATAAAACCTGTCTCGTCCCAGGCGCCACTCCCCATTGGCGCGCGGCAGCAGGTCATTTTCCAGGAAGCTTTGGTATTGCTTGAGGCACGTCACGACGCGCTGGGCGCCGGCCTCCAGCTCCCGCCTTTGCGACGTCCGGCCAACCAGCTCGAAGAGGTCCTTTTCGTAGAAGGCGATCGCTCCCTGATTCTGGCGGATGGCCGTTTCCACGAACACCCGGGGCGGTTTGGCCAGGCTTTGTTTGGCGGCCGCCACCACCTCTGGAATGTGTTCCATCCGCGCCAGGCAATTCGCGACGTTCGTTTCCCGGGGCAGCGTGGACTGAGCCAGTGCCACAAAGATGCTGTCGCTGATGTACCCGTTATACACCCGCGGGTCGTCTTCAAACGGATGTGTGTTTTCGACGAGCCAGAGACTGCGTTTGAGATCCTGCTCCAGGATCTCGTAGTCAATCTGCGCCGCTCGCGAAAGCCTTCCGTACTCAATCTGACGCGGCAGATCCTCCAGTGTTGTTCGGTCCAGCTCGGCCCAGACCTTTCGCGCGGCCGGCGACACATCGTCCATGAGATGGTCAAAGCGGTGGTCGCCCAACTGAGTGGCCGAGACCGGCTGGTTATGGAATTGGCGCTCGAGGTATTGTTTGAAGAACGTCTCCAGTTTCGCGTCCATGTTCTGCCCTGAGGCGGCACTCAGGGACGCGGCGAGGCAAAGCGCTGCGATTGATCGGGGAGCGGCGAAGGGTGCATTCATAAAGGATCGCAGTTACAGGCGGGGTCCCTGAGTCAGTTGGTCTTTTCCCGCGCCGTCGACCCCTTTCGGCCGGCGAGCTGGCGTTTGAGGAACGTATCCGGCGGGGCCTGCTGGAAGGCCGAATACCACAGGTCGGCGAGCCACTGCCCGGACCTGGCGAGCTGCGTTTCGAGAAAGGCCTTTCCAGCCAGTCCGTTGTCGCCTTCTCCGGAGAATTTGCCTTCCTTCTCCATCTGGTAAAGCGTTTCCACCAGGCGGTTCTGCTCCATGACAAAGCCTACCGCGGCCTGAAACATTTCCTCGGGCTTCGCCTCGCGGCCGTTGAGCGTGACCGGCTTTGCCTCGCGCAGCTTTCCGTTCAGGCGTTCAACGCCCGGTCCGCCAACCTTCGCCAGGTAACCGCCGTCGATCCAGCCGTGGATTCGGCTGTTGGTGGAATAACCCTGGGGATTGTCGCCCACCCAGCCGTGATGGTGCACCGTCGTGTGCAGAGGCTGCGACGCATCGGCCACGTAATGCCCCAGAACCCCCATCACATAGAGGATGTTGCCTTCGGCGTTGGCGATCTCGTCGGGCGTCCCGCCGTCCTGTTGGTAGGCCTTCAGATAGGCAAACCCCGACTTGAGCTTCGCATAATTTTCGGCGATCGCCCAGGGCAGCAACCCCACCAGTTCTCGCGTGTGATCCTCGTTCCTGGCGGCGGCCGGCTCGGGGAATTTCTCCGGGTGTTCTTTGCGAACCAACGCGAGTTGCGCCACAAAGTCGTAGCGGAAGACCGGGAGCATCTCGGGGTTCAGGCCGTAGACGGCCAACTGCTCCACATCGAGGTAATGGTCGGGCCCGTTGCAGTGGCGCAGGGCGAGGTCAGGGACGTTCCGCCACCGGTCCGCTTCCCCACCCAGGAAGGCGATACGTTCCGTCGCGGCTACACCGTGCACGAAAGCGGGAAAATTCGTGGGCAGGCAGCTCAGCGCGAGCTGGTTCACCGTGCGATGGCCCTCGTAATCCCAAGCCGACGCAACGAACGCGCCGGTTCGCAGCAGGCTCAGAACCAGCGTGACTAACAAAATACGTCTCATCATCTCGTGAAAATCAATTTCCTTGAGTCTAATGGGTGGAAACGCATTTCAGAAGGCAAATTCCCCACCACCCGTATCCCCTCAGTCTGGGGCCGGAGCGCCGATTTCTAATCGGCTTAAGCGAGCCGACGGCCTCCTGTAAGCCGAGTGCAACTCGGCGCTCCGACCCAAGACTGAGGGGGTGCCTCCACCCTGGCGCAAGATCAGGAGCACGGTGCTTCTGTCATTTCCGCAGACGGAAGAACATCCGGCCCGGGCCGTTAGTGACGATCGCGACGTAACGGTTGCTGACGACCTGCGTGTTCACTCCGGCGCGGGTCCACCCACCGCTATCGGCGAGCGAGGAGTTTTGCTGCAGCGTGTAGCCGGAACTCGACGCTGACCAGGAGAGCGCAATGGAGTTCGTCGGGCCTCGCCCCGCCGCCAACGCCGGCACGTCGGGATCGATGATGGTGACGCTGTAAGTGAACAGCCGCGCCTGAGAACTGATGACGACGTTGCTGACGGTAACCGTGTAAATCACATCGCCGGTCGGCGCGGTGGCAGGCACACCTTGCGGCACCCATACGATCGTATTGTCACCGTAGCCTGGAGCCTGGGTCTCAAGCGTGAGGGATACATTGGTGCCGAGACGCTGCATGAACACGGCGGCATTGGCAAAAGACGCGCCGGGGTACGAAAAGGACCAGCGGCCGGAGGATCGTGGCATCACCTGGTAAGGGACAAAACCCTTGGGCGGCCAGGCGACCCAGGCGGGTTGCGCGGGGCGCGAGCCTGCTCTGCCGATGACCCACAGGTCGTTGGCCGCCCAGCCCCCGGTGTTCGGGATGTTGCCTGTGCCCATGATTTTGGTGGGCGGATAGAGTATCCAGCGCCGGTGTCCCACCGCCGCGTTGCCGCCGGCCCCCGGATCGTCCATATAGAGATCGATGGCGGCAGCGGCATCAGCACCCAGGGCGAGATTTGACTTCCCGGCCGCCTCCGCCCCGGCAGCCGTGTAGCACTTCCACGACGTGTCGGGCGAGTGCGACAACTGCCCTTGGGCGGACATCATCAGCGCGGCATCCTGCGCCTTCAGATTCCACGCGTTGCTGAGAATTACGTCGCCTGGCAGGCCTGTCATCGCGCGAAAGTAGTTCACCCGCAGGATCGTTGCATCTGCATAGGCCTGGCTCGTCGTGCCGGCGGTGCAGGTGGAGCGATTCCCGGTCCAGCCGGAAGCCGCACCTTGTGAGGCCCTGTAAACCGTTTGATAGAACTCCGCCACGGAGGAGCGATCGCTGGTATCGACCGTCAGCTCTTTCTGCTGCCAGATTGCGACCGGCACAAAATCGCGCTCGTCGGCTCTCGGCGGCGGGCCAAGCTCCTGGCCGCGGCCCGCTTCCGCAAGGAACAATACCGCGCAACAACCAGCAAGCGTTGCTGGTATCCAAACGGTGGCTCTTCTCAGACCCGCCCTGCGTGTCCTCTTTTTCATCAGAAATGTCGCAAACCTGTTCGTGTAGCGTGACCGCTCCACAGCGAGCCGCTACCCCGCTGAGTTCAGCATCCGCTGCGCCAACCCCGACCCGTTCCCGCAAGGAAACCTTCCTGCGTCCGGGGCCCGCACTTTTCCCCGCCGCAATGTTCGATTTACAGCTATGTGGGGAATGCTAAAGCACCTTGTAGGCGGACGTTACCGTGGACGAAAGCCTACGCGCCCGCAGGGAAGCTCTACTGACACCATGGGGCTTGCACACCGCCCTCCACAGAGATCTCAATTGCGAAGCGTCGGTGAGAGACTTCAACGTGCGACTGGCTTGCTTCCGCCTTCAAACGCTGCAGCCGTTTGAGGGGGCGAGGGGCACGACCAGCTTCTGCACCAAATCCAGCAACACCGGGGCCGAAAATGGCTTCGACAAGCAGGCGGCAGCACCGGCAGCCAGGAATTGCTCGTTGACCATGGCGTCCAGAAAACCGGTGGCGATCAAAACAGGTATCCCTTTGGTGGCCTGGCGTTTCTTTAGCTCTTTGAGGGTGTCCAGGCCATCCATATCGGGCATGACATAGTCGAGGATAACCAATAGAGGCGCCTCGCGTTCCGCGAGTTGTATCCCTTCGACCCCCGTGCTGGCGACCACCACCTCGTAGCTGGCGTGGTGGAGGATGTTCTGGAAAAGGCGATGCATGACCGGGTCATCATCGATGACGAGGACTTTCTGACCGTCATGCCCTTCGGTCCCCATGCTCGTTAGCGTAGCCTACATTAGCTCCACTTCAAGTCCTTTGTGAGCAACATTTTTACTTGCACTAATCAGCGCGCTGAAATCTGCTGGCGACTGTGCGCGCAACAAGAACAACTCGGGGTTCCGCTGCTTGATCACTCCGGGCCAATTTTTCCGCCGCAAATCCCTCGACCACCTGGTGGGTGAGACAACTGAGCCGCAGCACCAGCTTCGGCGCGTCCTCGGGCCTGTGCAACTTACCTTGTTGGGTGTCGGCGCAATCGTCGGCGCGGGAATCTTTTCCACGGCTGGCACGGCGGCGGCCGGCGGCGGCGAACACATTGGCGCCGGCCCGGCATTGGCTGTCTCATTTCTCATCGTCGCGGTCGCCTGCGGCTTCGCGGCGCTTTGTTATTCGGAGTTCGCCGCGATGGTGCCGGTCTCGGGGTCGGCTTATACGTATGCGTACGCGACGCTGGGGGAGCTCGCCGCCTGGCTGATCGGCTGGGACTTGATATTGGAATATGCAATTAGCAATGCGGCGGTCGCGGTTACCTGGTCGGCCTATTTTCAGGCGTTGCTGGCCAACTTCCACGTCCATGTGCCGGGATGGCTGGGAACCGACTTCCGCTCGGCCATCCAAGCCGCCGCCCAAGTCGCCAGCGCCCAGGCGGCCCACCTGGACCCGGCAAAGTTGGACCCTGCAGTCTTGCGTGCCGCGGAGGCGCTGCAGCAGGCGCCTCATCTTCTCGGCGTGCCGATTGTGTTCAATCTGCCCGCGTTCGGGATCGTTCTGGTGGTCACCTGGGTGGTGCTGGTCGGCATTCGTGAAACCGCCAGATTCAACACGGTGCTGGTGATCATCAAGCTCGGCATCATCGCCTTTTTCCTCGTCCTTGGCGCGATGTACGTGCAACCCGAAAACTGGGCGCCTTTTGCTCCCAATGGTTTCAAGGGCATTTCGAGTGCGGCGGCGATAATCTTCTTCGCCTATATCGGCTTCGACGCGGTTACAACCGCGGCGGAAGAGACGCGGAACCCGCAACGCGATATGCCGATTGGCATCCTGGCGAGCCTGGTCATTTGCACCCTCCTTTATGTCGCCGTCGCCGCAGTGCTCACCGGCATGGCCAAATGGGACAAGCTCGGCAACGCGGAGCCGCTGGCCTACGTATTCTCCGCCCTCGGCATGAACTGGACGGCCAGCATCATCGCCTTTGGGGCTGTCATTGCCACCACCTCCGCGCTCGTACCCTACCAGGCCGCTCAGCCGCGCATCTTCTTTTCCATGGGACGGGATGGCTTGCTCCCCTCCTGGGCGGCGCGCGTGCATCCCCGCTTCCGCACCCCTCACGTGACAACGATCATTACGGGCATTGTTGTCGCCATCTGCTCGTCGATCGCGAACATCGGCGAGTTGGTTGAATTGACCAATATCGGCACGCTCTTCGCCTTCGCGCTGGTTGGCGCCGGCGTCATCATCCTGCGCTACCTTGAGCCCGACCGGCCGCGTCCATTTCGCACGCCGCTGGTGCCGTGGGTTCCCCTCGGCGCAATCGCGTGCTGCGCTTACCTCATGTTCGAGCTGCCCAAGATCACCTGGATCCGTTTCTTCCTCTGGATGTTCGCCGGCCTGGTGATCTATTTCCTGTACGGCATCCGCCGAAGCCGCCTGGGCAACGGCCGCCGCGCGGAAGCCAAGCCCACAACCTCACTATGAACGGTTGCCCCGAGGATGCTCTCAAACCCTGCTCGCGTTTTCTTAAGTGTTGGTGGCCTCAAGTTTTTGCTACTTATGTATCCAAGTCTCAGGTCCTGGATGTGCAAGCGGAATAAATCCAACCCGTGTGGGGCGAGACGCCATGCCTTAAGCATTTGCTTCTTGTGGGCGCTCACAACCGTGACGCTCCAGGCCGCGGAGGATGCTGGTGAATGGACCCGATTTCGAGGACCGAATGGTACCGGGATTTCTTCGGCAACGAACCTTCCCTCGGCCTGGACGGATAAGGATTACCGGTGGAAAGCCACACTGCCCGGGGTCGGCCATGCGTCGCCGGTGATTTGGTCTGACCGGGCCTTTGTCCTTTGCAGCGATAAGACCAATGCGGTCCGGATTGTCGTCTGCCTAAACACCAGCGACGGGAGCATCGCCTGGCGGCGCGAATTCCCGTCCGCCACCTTTCCCAAGAACCGGGACAACGGTTACGCCACTTCCACACCCGCGGTGGATGCGAACCGGGTGTACGTCTACTGGACGACGCGCGACGAAGTCACGGTGGTGGCTCTCGACCACGGAGGCAAGGACGTGTGGCGGGTCAATCTTGGCCCGTTCAAGAGCCAGCACGGCAGCGGCGCCTCGCTCATCGTCGTCGATGACCTCGTGCTCGTAAACAACGACCAGGACGGCCCCAGTTTTCTGACGGCGCTGGATGCGACTTCGGGGGCGAGCCGTTGGCGGCTCGAGCGGCGCGCCGACCGCGCGGCTTACGCTACTCCCTGTGTCCGGCAGACACCCGAAGGCCAGACGGAGGCGATCTTTGCCAGCTCCGCCTTAGGCATCACCGCGGTGGATCTGCGCAGCGGCACCGTCAACTGGGAGCTCACGAACGCTTTTCCGTTCAGGGTGGTCGGTTCGCCGGTGCTCGGAGAGAACCTGGTGATCGGCGCGTGCGGCGAAGGTGGGGTCGGCCGGCGGTTGGTCGCCGTGAAACCTGGGTCGCGCACCCGCCCGGCGGAGCTGGCTTACGAGTTTAAAAGCTCGATCCCCTACGTGCCAACGCCGGTGCTGAAAGACGGGCGTTTATTCCTGTGGGGCGACAACGGCCTGGTGGTTTGCCATCGTGTCGCGACCGGCGAACGGCTCTGGCAACACAAGATTTCGGACAGCTTTTACAGCTCGCCGGTTTGGGCCGCGGACCGTTTGTATGGAGTTTCCAAACGGGGCGTCGTTTACGTGCTGGCGGCGGGGGAAACCCCCGAGCTGATCTCCAGCATTCCGCTCGGCGAGCCCAGCTTTGCCACGCCCGCGATCGCGGATGGCGCGCTCTTCTTCCGCACCGAGTCCCACCTCTTTTGCCTCGGAGCAAAGTGAGTGTCCGTATCGCCTCAGTCTTGGGTCGGAGCGCCGATTTTTAATCGGCTTAACCGCGTCGACGGCCGCGTGGAAGCCGAGTGCAACTCGGCGCTCCGACCCAAGACTGAGGGGGTGCGACTGTCCGCGGTTTTTCTCTTGCGCAGGGAAGGGGAAACCAAATAAGCCTTTCCCTATGGTTCAAACCTCCAACCGACATGCTTCGGCGAGAAATATCACCGACGGGGAACCTGCAACCTGCAACCTGCAACCTGTAACCTGTAACTTTCGACCTTCACATGAGCCCCACTTACACCCTCGGCCTTGATTACGGCACCAATTCTGTTCGCACTCTCATCGTCAACACCGCCAACGGCCGCGAGGTCGCGACCGCCGTTTGGAATTATGCCCACGGCACGCAAGGCGTGATCCTGGCTCGGGACCCGAATCTCGCGCGGCAGCATCCGGCGGATTATGTCCGCGGCGCCGAGGAGACGATCCGGAAAGCGCTGGCTCTGGCCCGGCGGACCGTTCGCGGTTTCACGCCGGAGCAGGTCATTGGCATCGGCGTCGATACCACCGGCAGCACACCGCTCCCTGTTGACAACACGGGCCGGCCGCTCGCCTTCGACAAGCGTTTTGTGAAGAATCCCGCCGCGATGGCCTGGTTGTGGAAAGACCACACGGGCGTGGCCGAAGCCGGTGAGATCACAGAACTGGCTCGCAAGACTCGACCGCAATATCTCGCCAAATGCGGCGGCACTTACTCGAGCGAATGGTTCTTTAGCAAGATCCTCCATTGCTTGCGCACCTCGCCCGAAGTCTTCGACGCAGCTTACCTGTGGGTTGAATGCGCTGATTGGGTGCCCGCCATGCTGACGGGCACCGAAGCCCCCGACAAACTGACCGTCGGTGTTTGTGCCGCCGGTCATAAAGCGATGTTTAACGACAGTTGGGGCGGGTATCCCGACGCCGAATTCCTCGCTCAACTGGACCCGAAACTAGGCGAATTGCGCGCCCGTCTGCGGCCGAAGGCTTACGCGGTGGACCGCGCCGTAGGCGGCCTCACCCTGGAGTGGGCAAAACGGACCGGCCTGCCGGCGGGCATCCCGGTCGCCGTCGGCGCGTTCGATGCGCATTTGGGCGGTGTTGGCTCAGGCATCGCGCCCGGCGTGCTGGTGAAGATCATCGGCACCAGCACCTGCGACATGATGGTAGTGCCAATCGGCGAACCCCTTGCCGATGTGCCCGGCCTC
>DATDCV010000489.1:0-2479 GCA_036524155.1 Verrucomicrobiia bacterium | reverse complement strand
CCCAGTTCCTGAGGGGAACACATCATGCCGTGGGACTCGACGCCGCGGATCTTCCCGACTTTGATGGTGAAAGGCGGCTCCCCGGGTTTGGCCGGAAGACTTTTTCCCGGAACGATGAGCGGCACCTTGTCGCCCGCTTTGAAGTTCTGCGCGCCGCACACGATTTGCCGCTCGGTTTGGCCATCGTTGACGCGGCAAACGGTCAGCTTGTCGGCGTTCGGATGCTTGTCCTTGGTGATGACCTGCGCCACCACGATGCCGTCGAAATCGCCGCCGAGTTTTTCAACGCCTTCAACCTCGAGGCCGAGCATGGTCAAGCGGTCCGCCAATTCGTCGGCCGACCAATCAAAGTCGGCGTATTGTTTGAGCCAGTTGAGAGTGACTTTCATGTTCAGAACTGCTTCAGAAAGCGGACATCATTTTCGTAGAAAAGGCGGATGTCACTGATGCCGTAGCGAATCATCGCGATGCGTTCGATACCGAAGCCGAACGCCCAGCCGGTCCAGATCTCCGGGTCATAGCCGACGTTTTCGAACACCTGGGGATGGACCATGCCGCAGCCGGCGATTTCCAGCCATTCCTTGCCCATTCTCCGGGTGAGGGCGCTGCTGAAATCGATCTCGAAACTGGGTTCGGTATAGCTGAAATAATGCGGACGGAAGCGGATGCGTGTTTCCGCACCCATCAATTCGCGGAAAACGAATTCCACCGTGCCTTTGAGGTCGCCCACGGTAACGTCGCGATCGACATAGAGCCCTTCGACCTGATGGAACGTGGGGTTGTGCGTCGCGTCGGCATTGTCACGGCGGTAAACCCTGCCGGGAACAATGATTCGGACGGGCGGTTGCTGCTTCTCCATCACCCGGATTTGGACCGAGGAGGTGTGAGTGCGGAGGAGCAGAGCAGGGGTGTTGTCTGCCGGCGGCTGACCCGAGGATCCCGGGGCCGAGCGGGACGCCTGGACGGCTCCGAGGTAAAACGTATCCTGGGTGTCACGGGCAGGGTGATCAGCGGGGGTGTTCAGCGCGTCGAAGCAATGGTATTCGTCCTCGAACTCCGGTCCGTCCGCCACCACAAAGCCGATCTTGCGAAAGCTGCGCACGATGTCCTCGGTAACTTGCGTCAACGGATGCAGCTTTCCGACCTGGCGGCGTCGGCCAGGCAGCGTGAAATCGGTTGGCTCCTTGGGCAATGCCGCCCTCATTTCCAGCTCGCGGCGAACGTCGCCCAGGGTCGCTTCCAACTCACCCTTGGCCGCATTGATCGCTTTGCCCGCCGCCGGCCGCTCCTCCTTGGAGAGCCCGCCAAGCAGTTTCATCAAGGCCGTGAATTTGCCGTTCGTTCCCAGGTGCCCGACCCTCGCTTGTTCCAAGGCCGCAAGATCCGGGGCGGCGCGCATTTCCGCCATCGCCGCCTGCTTCAACGGCTCGATTTGTTCGAGAAGATTAGCCATAATCCAAAAGAAAAGGGGCGCCCATTGCTGGCCGCCCATTCCGTCAAATCCAAAATCGCAGATCGAAGATCCCTTACGCTTTCGCGGCTTTGGTCTTGAGCGCTTCCTGGGCGACTTTGACCAATTCGGTAAAGGCCGACGCGTCGGTAGCGGCGAGATCGGCAATGATCTTCCGGTCGAGCGCCACCTTGGCGGCTTTTAGGCCTTCCATCAGGCGGCTGTAGGTGATACCGGCGGCCCGGGCGGCGGCGTTGATACGAACCTGCCAAAGCATGCGGAAATTGCGCTTCTTGGTGCGACGATCCCGATAGGCATATTTGCGGCCGTGGTCGACGGCATCCGAAGCGTAGCGGTAAAGCTTTGAGCGCCGCATCCGGAAGCCTTTGGCGGCCCGGATCATCCGTGTGCGACGTTTGCGTGAGGCTGGGGCGTTGGTAACTCGCATAAAATCTTTGAGCGTTAAGCGTTAGGCCGCGGTGTTAGTGGCTGAAAGGCAGGTTCTGCTTGATTCGGTATTCGTCGGTGTGATGCACCACGCTCGTGCCGCGCAGATTCCGGCGGCGTTTGGGCTTTTTGGTTTCCGCCAGGTGCCGTTTGCCCGCGCTGGGGCGAAGGACCTTGCCCGTGGCGGTAATCTTGAACCGCTTGGCTGCGGATTTCTTGGTCTTGATGCCTTTTGGACGTCGCATAAAAAGAGTCAGCTTTCTTCAAAAAAGAGCGCGCAATATAGGTGGCGCACGAGTTCTTATCAAGAGCTTTTTTGGATGCTTTTTGGGGCGCGACGGGGAGTCGACGGGGAGGAGGAGGTCAAAAGTAAGGCCAGGCGCCAGCCGACCAAACCTACTCTGAAATCCGAAATCCGAAATCCGAAAGGAATCCGAAGGTCGAGATCAGAAGGTCCGTGGGCCGAGGACTCTTGGTGTGGGGTCGCTGCTACAACCGCAGGGCGCGGCGCAGGGGTTTGTCGTCCTTCATGGGGCTGACGACTGCGAGATTGATCCGGTCAGGACGGAAGAACTCCCGGGC
>DATDCV010000488.1:0-4882 GCA_036524155.1 Verrucomicrobiia bacterium | reverse complement strand
GCTGCGGGTTGATCGTTACCACCGGCCAGACCCGGCGGGCAGGGCCGCGCAGCAGCAGCCAGCGCAGGCTCTGGCGTGCATCGGCATCCATCCGGTCGATCGCGCTCAGGTCGTCAATGAGCAGCAGCACGGCCTGGCGGTCGCCGTGGTTGCTGTGCGCCCATTCGTCCAGCGTCTCCAGGAAGTCGTGCGCGGACTGCTCGAAGACCGGGAAGATGGCCACGCGGTTCTCCGAGGCGGGCAGTTCCTCCCACTCCTCCGGGTGCGCGGTGATGACGCCATACTGCACACTGCGGTGATGATGGATCCGGTCCACCCCGCGGGCGATCACCTGGAGCAGGTTGGTCTTCCCGCTGCCGGCATCTCCGGCGATGAGCACGGGACCGGGCAGCGAATCGCGCAGGCTGAGCAGCACCGGCAGCCCGTCCGAGGCAACGCCCAGGAAGATGGCCTCCCCCGGCAGCGGCAGGAACTGCGGGAGCACGTCGCCGAGGGCCGGCGCGATGGTGCGCGGGGCAGGCCGGGCGGTGCGGATTTCCGGAGTGAGCCCGGTGAGGACCTGCATCACGAATTCGTTGCGTTTCATCTCGTCCATATTGCCGCCGTTTCTAATTCAGGAGGGGATGCTGCAGAAGGCAATTAGAATATATGTTCTAATTGGGCTTAATGTACCATAGAACATATGTTCATGTCAAGAGGTAGGTCGTTTTTTGACGCGGGGGCTCACCGAAGCTTGACGCTGATCGCATTTGCTGATAGACTGTCACCTCGTGCTCCTGTGCCACCGGGAGCAATTTAATTGCCTTAACCTTGCAGGTGATTGTGGCCTTTGGTATAATCGGCCTGCTTAAAAGGCTTCCGCCGACGTAGCTCAATCGGCAGAGCACCCGCCTTGTAAGCGGGCGGTTACGAGTTCGATTCTCGTCGTCGGCTCCAGCGAGCGTGTTCGTCGGTTCGTCTCTCTCCGGAGGGGCGAAGCGACCAGCACACTGGAAGCTACAACCAAATACCCCGGGCGGTTACCCAAGTGGCCAAAGGGGACTGACTGTAAATCAGTTGTCAGAAGACTTCGGAGGTTCGAATCCTTCACCGCCCACAACCGGGAAGTTCCCGGCAGCACGTCCAGCCCACGTAGCTCAGTCGGCAGAGCACGTTCTTGGTAAGAACGGGGTCATGGGTTCAAATCCCATCGTGGGCTCAGTTGCTGACCATTGCGATTTGTCAGGAAAAGGAGAAGCGAATGGCGAAGCAGAAATTTGATCGGAGCAAGCCGCATCTGAACGTGGGGACGATGGGGCACATCGATCATGGGAAGACGACGCTGACGGCGGCGATCACGAAAGTGGCGCAGATGAAGGGGCAGGCGGAGTTCAAGGCGTACGATCAGATCGACAATGCGCCGGAGGAGAAAGCGCGCGGGATCACGATCAACATAGCGCACGTGGAATACCAGACGGACAAGCGGCACTATGCGCACGTGGACATGCCTGGGCACCGGGACTACATCAAGAACATGATCACGGGAGCGGCGCAGGTGGACGGGGCGATCCTGGTGGTGGCGGCGCCGGACGGGCCGATGCCGCAGACGCGGGAGCACGTGCTGCTGGCGCGGCAGGTGGAAGTGCCGTCGATCGTGGTGTACCTGAACAAGGTGGACATGATGGACGACCCGGAGCTATTGGAGCTGGTGGAACTGGAGCTGCGCGAGCTGTTGACCAGCCAGGGGTTTCCTGGGGACACGACGCCGATCGTGCGCGGGAGTGCCAAGCAGGCGCTGGAGAGCACTTCGACGGACCCGAATGCGCCGGAGTACGCATCGATCAACGAGTTGCTGCGGGTGATCGACGAGTACATTCCGGAGCCGAAGCGGGACACGGAGAAGCCGTTCATGATGTCGGTGGAGGACGTGTTCTCGATCAAGGGCCGCGGGACGGTGGTGACGGGGCGCATCGACCGTGGGATCGTGAAAGTGGGCGACCCGGTGGAGATCATCGGGCTGAAGGAAAAGAGCACGCCGACGGTGGTGACGGGCGTGGAGATGTTCCACAAGCAGCTGGATGAGGGTATGGCCGGGGACAACGTGGGGCTGCTGCTGCGGGGCATCGAGCGGGAAGATGTGGAGCGGGGGCAGGTGATCGCCAAAGTTGGGTCGATCACGCCGCACAAGAAATTCCTGGCGGAAGTGTACGTGCTGAAGAAGGAAGAAGGGGGGCGGCACAAGGCGTTCTTCAGCGGGTACCGGCCGCAGTTCTACATACGGACCATGGATGTGACCGGCAACATCACGCTGCCGGAAGGGGTGGAGATGGTCATGCCGGGCGACAACGTGAACCTGACGGTGGAGTTGATCGTGCCGGTGGCGCTCGAACAGGGCTCCAAGTTCGCCATCCGCGAAGGCGGCCTGACCGTCGGCGCCGGCGTCGTTACCAAGATCATTTCGTAACTGTGAATCAGGAAAGTTGGTAAGAAGGAATGGCTTCGAAGAAAAAGGATGTCCGCCCGGTCATTACACTCCAGTGCAATGAGTGTAAGGGGCGGAATTACACGACCGAGAAAAACCGGCGCAACGATCCAAACCGGCTTGAGTTCAATAAGTATTGCCCGAACTGCCGTAAGCACACGCTGCACCGGGAAACGAAATAGATGAGGCTGGCGAGGCGGGATTGCTCGTACACCGCTTCGCCGGCATACCGTAGGCCAGTAGCTCAATTGGTAGAGCACTCGTCTCCAAAACGAGCGGTTGTGGGTTCGATTCCTGCCTGGCCTGCCATATACGGCAACGCCGCTTTTCGGGCGGCGTTTTGCCCGTAAATCACACCACTGTGCCGCCCTGGCTTGAATGGGCAGCACACAAGGAGAACAGCCTTGGCTGACAAGGACAAACGAGGCAAAGCCCAGAACGGCATCCAGCTGTTCTTCCGCGAGACGACAGGCGAATTGCGCAAGGTTTCCTGGCCCACCTGGCCGGAGGCCCGCCGGCTGACCATCCTCGTGCTGATCGTGATGGTCCTGATGGGCGCCTACCTGTTCTTCGTGGACCATGCTGCAGGCTGGTTCATGAACCTCCTGCTCGGAATCTAAGTTGAGGTTTTTGATGGACGTGCAGGACCCGGAAGAAGAGTTCAAAGAGGAGCAAATGGATAGCGAACCGGTCGCCGAGGAGCAGCCCGCTGCTCCTGCGGAGGTTGCTCCGTCCCAGGACTCTGAGCTTTCCGCTCCGGCGGATGAAGAGCTCCCCGAGGACGCTGCTCCGGGGGAGGCTGCCGCCGAGATTCCCACGCTCGTGCCCGGTGCAGAGGACGTGCCGGTCGAGGGCGCGGCCATCGAGGGGCCGGCCTGGTACGTCATCCACTGCTACTCGGGCTACGAGAACAAAGTGCGCCACAACCTCGAGCAGCGCATCGAGACGATGGGCATGAAGGACAAGATCTTCGATGTGGTCATCCCGACCCAGGAGGAGATCGAGGTCAAGGACGGCAAGCGCCGCACGGTGGAGCGCCACATCTTCCCCGGCTATGTGCTGGTCAACATGGTGCTCTCGGAGGAATCCTGGTACGTGGTGCGCAATACCCCGGGCGTGACTGGCTTTGTGGGCATGGGCACCCAGCCCACCCCGCTGCGTCCGGAAGAAGTGGCACAGATCGTCAAACGTATGGAGGCCGAAGCGCCGACGGTCAAGGTCACGTTCAAGGTGGGGGAGCGCGTCCGCATCATCGATGGACCGTTCAACGACTTCCGCGGAGTTGTATCCGAGATCGATATGGAACGCACCAAGGTTCGTGTGATGGTGTCGTTCTTTGGTCGTGAGACGCCTGTAGAGCTGGATTTCCTGCAGGTTGAGAAAGCATGACCCTTCGACTGCGTGGCATGAGTGCGCCACTCCGCTCAGGGTAGTTGAAACTAATTAAACAGTAACAGGTTGCGGCTGCGAAAGAAACGAGTATTCGGATCCGCAACTTGATACGGTGGGAGGGCGTCCCCTGAAAATCGCCCGCTAAAACCACTAAGGAGTAAAAAATGGCAAAGAAGTTTAAGGCAATTGTTCGTCTCCAGCTTGAAGCTGGAAAAGCCAATCCGGCACCCCCAGTGGGTCCTGCGTTGGCGGGTCATGGCATCAACATCATGGCCTTTTGTAAGGAGTACAACGCCCGCACGTCAAATCGTCAAGGCGAGACACTCCCTGCTGAAATCACTGTGTATACAGATGGTTCATTCACCTTTATTCTGAAGACCCCGCCGGCCGCAGTATTGCTTCGCAAGGCTGCCAAGGTCGCCAAGGGATCCGGCGTTCCTAATAAGGAAAAGGTCGGCAAGGTGACTCGTGCCCAGGTGAAAGAGATCGCTGAACTGAAGATGAAGGACTTGAACGCGATCGATCTCGAAGGCGCAATGAAGCAGGTTGAAGGTACAGCCCGCTCGATGGGTATTAACGTAGTTGAATAAGTTTGTGGGAGGGTCGCCCAGTGTGACCCGCTTGCACCACGGAGGATAAAATGGCTAAACACGGAAAAAAATATAAGGCCGCTCTGGCCAAGGTGGATTTGGAGAAGGAATACTCCACTCGCGAAGCCGTTGCTCTCGCGAAGGAAACCAGCATTACCAAGTTCGACTCAACAGTTGAAGTTCATTTGCGGACCGCGCTTGACCCTCGTCAGGCTGATCAGCAGGTGCGGGATGTCGTTGTGCTCCCTCATGGATTGGGCAAGACCGTACGCGTATTGGTTTTCGCTCAGGGTGAAGGCGCTGCTGCAGCCCGTTCCGCGGGGGCTGATCTCGTCGCCGACGACGACGAAACCTTGAAGAAGATTGAAGGCGGTATGCTCGATTTTGACGTCGCGATCGCCACCCCGGACGCGATGGGCCGCGTCGGCCGCCTCGGTCG
>DATDCV010000487.1:0-55337 GCA_036524155.1 Verrucomicrobiia bacterium | reverse complement strand
GCGCGCTTTGCAGGCCCCACATGCCGCCGACGACGAGCCCATCTACCCCGGCACCTGCCGCCCCGCCGCAACCCCTTCCGTGCATCACGCTGCCCCGAAACAAAACCCTCGCAACCGCCCAGCCACCCTGAAGATCAATTGGCGGTTTCTGGTTCCGGACGGCCAACCCATCCGCTTTACCGACGGCAACCGCGGCCCGCAACAATTCATCGCCGGTCGCCAGTTCGGCGATTTCGTCGTCTGGCACCATGACGATATCCCTTCCTACCAACTCGCCGTCGTCGTCGATGACGCCGCGATGAAAATCACCGAAGTCGTCCGCGGGGAAGACCTGCTCCTCTCGACCGCCCGCCAACTCCTCCTCTACTCCGCCCTCCGCCTCGATCCTCCTGCCTTTTTTCATTGCCCTCTCGTCACCGATGAATCGGGCATTCGCCTCGCCAAAAGACACGATGCCCTCAGCCTCCGCGCCCTCCGCGCCAACGGCGCAGATCCCCAACAACTCCGCAACCAAATTTCTTCCTAAGAGCCCTTGACAATGGCACCAAGTGTGCTGAGGTTACCGCCGGCAACGAACCTAACTAGTAATCAGATGCCGGAACCATATCAACAGCAAAATGTTTATGGGTAGTCGCTTACGCTGTTCCAGCGAATCGCACTTCCGGCAGATTCGTGCGTTCACCTTGGTGGAGTTGCTGGTGGTGATTGCGATTATCGCGATCCTGGCCAGCCTGTTGCTGCCGGCGCTAGTGATGGCGCGGATGAAAGCCCAGGGCACCGCGTGCCTGGGGAACTTCAAGCAGATGATGCTGGCGTGGTCCATGTACAGCCAGGATTATTCGGATTACCTCGCGCCGAACAGCGACTACGGCAATCAGGGCAAAGACATCGAAAACCCGGGGTGGGTGGCCGGCACGATGAGTTACCTGACCGACCCCATTTCCCTCTCGGAAAACACCAACACGCTCCTGCTGGTCGGGGCTGAATATGCGCAATTTGGTTCCCTCGGTGTCTACACCCGCAACCCCGCTCTTTACCACTGCCCCGCTGATCGTAGCGCGATAACCGTCGACGGGGTCACTTACCGACGCGTCCGCAGCGTCTCCATCAATAGCTGGGTAGGCTTCGACACCCGGGATTGGCTGCAGCCGGCGGCGCCGCCGAACTTTAAGCTCAACTACAAAATGACCGACCTGCAGAACCCGGGTCCATCCGACACCTTCGTGCTCATCGATGAGCGCGAAGACAGCATCAACGACGGGTGGTTTGCGGTCGACATGGTGAACCAAGAGACGCTTGCCCGCTGGGTCGACATGCCGGCCAGCTATCATAATCACGCCGCCGCCACTGGGTTCGCGGATGGCCACGCGTTCCTAAGAAAATGGCTCGACCCTCGCACCAACCCTTCGCTGATCAGCGGCGTTCCGTTAATCAAGGGGCAGAATTGCCCCAATAATGTCGACGTGCGCTGGATCCAAAGCCACGCGACCGGCTACGACACCTCGTCTATCGGACCGTGAGCCGTCGTGGGCTACGCCGCGCCCTTCGCTCCAGGAAACCAGTTCGCTGCCAGGAGAATTTTATGGACCATTTTCTCAGCTCACGACGTCAGTCCTTCGGAGCCCGCAAAGATAACGCCGGATTATGGGGCGGCCCGCGGCAACAGCATGGACGCCGGCAATTGTCCGCACGTTTGCTCGAGTGGGCGGTCGGGGCCTGCCTGTTAGGATGGAGCCTGCCGGCACCCGGCCAGGCACAGTCCTACACGATCACGGACCTGGGAACACTCGGCGGCTCCTACAGCGAAGCTCACGGGGTTAACAACAGCGGCGGCGTAGTTGGGAACTGGGCTCCCGGCGGCTCACCGTGGGTACGCGGTTTCTATTTCCATGATGGCGCCAACAACGATCTCCCGACTCTAGGCGGCGTCTACGCGATCGCCTACGGCATAAACAACAGCAACATTATCATCGGCGAATCCGCCAGCGCAGGCGGTTTCTCGGACATACACGCGTTTGTGTTAACGAGCGGCACGGTTTCGGATCTCGGCACCCTCGGCGGAACTTATACCGGAGGTTACAGCAGCGCGCACGGGATCAACAATTCAGGGCAGATCGTGGGAGAATCCACCGTTTCGGTGACCGCGCGCAACACAACCCACGCGGTGCTTTACAGCGGGGGAACCAAAGCGGACCTGGGGATGCTCGGGGGCGACTACAGCGGCGCCAATGCCATCAACAACCTCGGCATAATCGTCGGCTCGACAGCCGTTGTCACCGGGTCAATCACAAACATCCATGCTTTCGTTTACAGCAACAATATCATGCGAGACCTCGGCTCGCTGAGCGGCGGCTACAGCGGCGCGCGCGGCATCAACGATTCGGGTCTCATCGCGGGTGAGTCGGAGATCGTGGTTCAGGGTATTACGAACCTTCACGCCGTAATTTGGCGCGACGGCCGCCTCGCCGACCTGGGCACGTTCGGCGGCTCCTCGAGCAGCGCCGCCGCCGTCAACAATTCGGGCCTGGTGGTTGGCTATGCCTACGACACCAACGAGGTTTCCTGGGCCTTTCTGTCCACCGGCACCAACCTCATCAACCTCGCCAACCTAATTCCGCCGAATTCCGGCTGGACCAACCTGACTATGGCCGAGGCGATCAACGACCTCGGACAAATCGCGGGTTCGGGCCTGCTCGCCAACGGCGGCTATCACGCCTTCCTGCTGACGCCTGTGGGACCCCAATTATCTCCCGTAACGCTGGCTTCGGCTCAGATTCTCACCACCGGTTCATTCCAGCTAACGGCGCAAGGCATGCCGGGGCAGAACTTCGTGCTGCAAGCCTCCACCAACCTGCTCGACTGGCTGAGCGTCAGCACCAACTATCTGGCCGGCACGGCGACGAACTGGGTCGATGCCGCCGCGCCTCAATTCAATTGTAGGTTTTATCGCGCCGTTTCGATACCCTAGGCTCGAATGGCGCAATCTACGGAAGTCCCAACCTCGGCTGCCAGCCCGGACGCGGGCTTCCGTCGGATACCCGGTGCTCGCCTTCGGGCCGAAGGAAAATTCCTGTTCGCTGGGAAGGCGAAGTCTTACCTCCGCGGCGTGACCTACGGGCCGTTCCGGCCGGACCCTGACGGTTCCGAATATCACCAACCCGCGACGGTCCAGCGCGATTTCGCCCAAATGCGTCAATGCGGAATCAACGCCATACGGACATACACCGCCCCGCCCCGCTGGCTCCTGGACCTGGCGGTGGAAAACCAATTGCGCGTGTTGGTCGGAATCCCCTGGGAGCAGCACGTCGCTTTCCTGTCGGACCGGCGCCGGGCCCGGGACATTCAATGCCGGGTGCAAGGAGTAGCACGGGGATTCGCAGGCCACCCGGCGGTTCTGGGCTATAGTATCGGCAATGAGATCGCGGCGCCGATCGTCCGGTGGTACGGGCACCAGCGCGTGGAGGAATATTTGCAGCAGCTCTACTGGGCAGCGAAGGCGGAGGATCCGGCGGGGCTCGTCACCTATGTTAATTATCCGTCGACCGAGTACTTGGACTTGCCGTTCCTGGACTTTGTCTGTTTCAACGTCTACCTGGAGCAGAAGGTCGCTTTGGAGGCTTACCTTGCCCGGCTGCAAAACATCGCGGGAGACAAACCGCTGGTTATGGGGGAGATCGGGCTCGATAGTGCGCGGAATGGAGAACCGCAGCAGGCCCGATTGCTCGCCTGGCAGACCGAAACTATTTGGGCGGGTGGTTGTGCCGGCCTGTTTGTGTTTTCCTGGACCGACGAATGGCATCGAGGCGGGCACGACATTGAGGCCTGGAAATTCGGCCTGACTACCACGAACCGCGTGGCCAAACCGGCCCTGGCAGAGGTCCAGCGTGCTTTTCGCGAAGTGCCCTTCGGTGAAGGCCGTGATTGGCCGTCTATTTCGGTTGTCGTCTGCACATTTAACGGCAGCCGCACGCTGCGCGAATGCCTCGCCGGCCTGGAGGGTCTGCAATACCCCGGCTTGGAAATCATCGTAGTGGATGACGGATCAACCGATAGCACCGCGACCATAGTGGCGGAGTTTGATGTGCGGCTCATCCGGATCGCCAATGGCGGTCTCAGCAATGCGCGCAACGTCGGCTGGCAGGCAGCTAAAGGCGAAATTGTGGCGTTTCTGGACGATGACGCGGCACCCGACGCGCACTGGCTCGAATACCTGGCGTCCACCTTCCTGCGGGCGGATTACGCCGGAGTCGGCGGTCCGAACGTAGCGTGGCCGGGCGATGGTCTAGTCGCGGAGTGTGTCGACCATGCTCCGGGGAATCCGACGCAGGTGTTGCTGACCGACCGCGAGGCGGAGCATTTGCCCGGCTGCAACATGGCGTTCCGGAAGAGCTGCCTGGACGCAGTCGGCGGGTTTGACACCCGATTCCGGATCGCCGGGGACGACGTCGATTTGTGCTGGCGGCTGGAACAACGCGGGTGGAAACTCGGATTTCATCCGGCCGCGATGGTCTGGCACCACCGGCGGCGATCGCTGCGCGGATATTGGAGGCAACAGGTCAACTACGGGAAAGCCGAGGCGATGCTCGAGCGCAAATGGCCGGAAAAGTATAACGCGGCTGGGCACCCAACGTGGAACGGCCGGGTCTACGGCAAGGGTCCATTTTCGTTCCTCGTTTGGAGCAACCGGCGAATCTACCACGGCACGTGGGGCACCGCGCTATTCCAATCGGTCTACAGCGAAGCCCCCGGCACTCTCGCCTCCGTCTTGATGCTGCCGGAATGGTACCTCGTGATGGTGGTGCTGGCGGTAGTCAGTGCTTGCAGCGCGCTCTACGAGCCGTTGCGCTTCGCCCTCCTGTTGCTCGCGTTGGCGTTCGTGCCGCCGCTCATCCACGCCGCAAGAAGCGGCGGACGCGCGTTCTTCCATGTCTCACCCGCCGCGCGCTGGCGGCGGCTGGCCCGTGCAGGAATCACCGCGACGCTGCATTTCATGCAGCCGGCAGCACGGCTGTGGGGACGCCTGTGCGATGGTTTAACGCCGTGGCGGCGGCGTGGCAGCGGCCGGCTGGCCTTGCCTCGCCCTCAATCGATCGATATCTGGAGCGACGGGAACTGGCGCAGCGCCAGCCAGCGCCTGGCCGACCTGGAAGAAACCTTGCGAGCCTCGGGCGCGGCCGTGAGGCGGGGCGGCGAGTTCGATCGCTGGGACCTGGAAGTTCGTGGCGGGCTGCTCGGGACTGCGCGGCTGCTGATGCTCCTCGAAGAGCACGGGGAAGGAAAACAATACGTCCGGATCCGGCTCTGGCCCGAGGCGGTACCGCTGGCGATGGCCTTGGCGGCACTGTTTGCGGTGCTGGCGGGCGTCGCTGCCGTCGACCTCGAATGGACGGCCTGGGCTTTGTTGAATGTGCCCGCGTTGATTCTCGTAGGGCGCACGCTGTACGAAGCGGCCGGCGCTATTGCCGCCACCAAACAGGCCCTCGGCTCGGGGACCAAGCCGCGGCACCCCGTAACGCGTCGCTCCCAGGACCTGCCGGGTCCCGAACCACAGAGGCTGCCGGGTGAAATCAAGACCACCTCGCCGAGTCAAGTGAATGGATGACGCTCCGGCAAACCGACCAGCTCCCAGGCAGGGCACCATCGGCGTAACCGTGTCACTGCTCCGGCTGTTCCTGCCGGGCGAAAGCAGCGGATTCGCTCTCGGGTTCGTTTGTCTGCTGGGGGCCTCAATCGCGGCCCTGCTGCAGCCCTGGCCGTTGAAGCTGGTGCTGGACACGGTTCTTGGCAGCGACCAACCGCCCGGCCTTGTAGCCACGGCGACGTCAATGCTACAAAAGCTTGGCTGGGGAGCGGAACCCAAAGTGCTGCTGCTGGTGACTCTGTGCCTGGGCTTGCTGCTCATTGAACTGCTGCTCGGCGCGCTGAATATCGTGAGCGCCTACCTGTTGAACTCCGTCGCCCTGCGGCTCGTCTTCAAACTGCGCTGTGCGTTATTCGATCACGTCCAGCGGTTGTCCTTGGGTTTTCATGATTCCCGGGCGGTGGGCGATTCGCTCTATCGGATCACCTGGGACAGCTATTGTATTCAGGCGGTATTCAGTGAGGGCCTGGTGCCGGGGCTGACCGCCACGACGACCTTGCTCGGCATCGCGGTCGTGTTGCTCAGCCGCGATTGGCGGCTCGCGGCAGCAGCGGTCGCCGCTGCAATCCCGCTGACATTCCTGATTCGCCGCCTGGATCGGCCGATGACTGAGCAAAGCACTCGCGTCCACGAGTACGAAAGTGATGTCAGCACCCGGGTCCAGGAAACGCTGACCGGAATTCGCGCGGTTCAGGCTTACGGGCGCGAACAATTGGAGAGCGAGCGTTTTCGGAGCAAGGCGAGCGCCAGTCTCCAGGCCAACCTGCGGCTAACGGTGGTGCAAACGGCATCGCAGGCGCTGATCGGGCTGGTGCTGGCTGCCGGCACCGCCGCCGTAATCTGGCTGGGAGCCAAGGGGGTGCTTGCAGGCCGGATTACCGCCGGCGACCTGGTGTTGTTGGTGGCCTACGTGGCGATGATTTTCAAACCGCTGGAAACTATGGCGTACACGGCGGGAGCAGTTCAGAGCGCCGGCGCCGGCGCGCGGCGGGTGCTTGCCGTACTCGACACTACGCCTGAGGTGTCGGAGGCGCCGGACGCCATCGAGTTGGCGGGGCCGGCGCGGGGCCGGATCCGAATTGAACAGGTTTCGTTTGGCTACCGGGCGCATACTCCCGTGTTGAAAGGAGTTTCGCTCGAGATACCGGCTGGCAGCAGCCTGGCTCTGGTCGGCCCGTCCGGCTCCGGGAAAACGACGCTTGCCAGCCTGCTGCTTCGCTTCTATGACCCTGGCGAGGGCCGGATTGCGCTGGACGGCCATGACTTGCGCTCGCTCACCTTGAAATCGCTGCGCTCGAATATCGCGCTGGTCACCCAGGAGCCGATCCTGTTCGCTGCCAGCGTGCGTGAAAACATCGCCTACGGCCGGCCGGGAGCATCGCAGGCGGAAATCGAGGCCGCGGCGCGCGCTGCCGGCGCGCATGACTTCATCCAGAGCCTGCCGGAAAAGTATGAAACACAGATGGCGGAACGGGGCGCAACCCTGTCGAGCGGTCAGCGGCAGCGCCTGGCGATTGCGCGGGCGTTTCTGAAGAACGCTCCTGTCCTGATCCTTGATGAACCGACCAGCGCGCTGGATGCGGAAACCGAAGAGACGCTGCTCCAGGCCCTGGAGCGCCTGATGAAAGACCGCACGACCCTCATCATCGCGCACCGGCTTTCCACCGTGCGGTGCGCCGACCGGATTGCAGTAGTCAACGATGGCCGGATCGAAGAAAGCGGCTCGCGCGAGGAACTGCTGGCGCGGGGCGGGGTCTACGCACGCCTTCACCAACTCCAGTTCGAAGAGGCTGCGGCGCCGCCGAAACTGCCGGAACCCTTCTCGGCCAAAGCCTGACCGGAAACTGGCCCGCGAAATGAAAAGGATTTCGCCACAAAAAACAAGGACTCCTCAGGCGGGGCGCTGGCTGGATGGAGAATTGCCCGGCAACGTCGCGGTCGGCGATTACTCAGTGCTTAAGGGTGACCAGTCGTTTAACCGCTTTCGGAGCAAGCTGGATGCGGCCCTTTTGATTGGATCCCATTGCACGATGGACGGAGTCCATTTTGCGCTGGGGGAGGCCGCGCGGACGCAGATCGGCAGTTTCTGTTATTTCACAAACGCGATCCTGCTTTGTGAAAAGGAGCTGCGGATTGGCAGCTACGTGGTCATCGGCTGGAACGCGACGATCGCCGACAGCGATTTTCACCCGATTTCCCCCGCCGCACGGATCCGGGACGCTATGGCCTGCTCGCCCGCAAACAAGGGTCTACCCCGTCCGGAGATTCATATGGCACCCGTAACCATTGAAGACGGAGTTTGGATAGGTCCAAACGCCACGATCCTGAAAGGAGTCCGGATCGGCGAAGGCGCATTTATTGAGGCGGGCGCCCTCGTGACGCGGACCGTTCCACCTCGTGTCCGTGTGTTGGGCAACCCGGCCCGAATTGTTGGCCCGGTATGAGCCTCACCCTCGCCAACCGCACCCTGGCATGGGACTGGTACAACGGAACCATCCCGAAAAACGTCTTCCTGGAAGACGAGGCTTACCTCGAAACGACCTACAGTTTCTATCACTATCGCAGCCGGGCGGTCGAAGGCCTTCGGGTCGGAAGCGGCGCGACGGTCTACCTGGGGACCATGTTCGACGTCGGCCCGCGCGGCCGCATCTCCATCGGGCGATATGCGCTGGTAAACGGCGCCTGGATTATTTGCGACCGGGCAGTCGAGATCGGTGATTACGCGCTGATCTCATGGAACGTGGTGCTGATGGACTCTTATCGGTGGCCTGTGGATCCGGATGCGCGGAGATTGGAATTACAGCGGGCAGCGGGGCGGGCCAGGAAGCGGCCCGCCGGCAAAATCCCCGCCCGGCCGGTCCGGATTGGCCGGAACGCCTGGATTGGGTTTGACTGCTGCATCCTGCCGGGAGTTTCGATCGGAGAAGGTTCTATCGTCGGCGCCCGCTCGGTAGTGGTCGAGAACGTGCCGCCGTTCACGTTGGTGGCGGGCAACCCGGCGCGGGTCATCCGGCAAATCGAAAATGATGAACACCCGGCGCTCACGTAAGGGCAGGATAATCGTTTTCGGGATCTTGTTCTGGTATCCGCTGGCGGGCGTGACTTACCAATTCCTCCATTACCTGCTGGCGCTGCGCCGCCTGGGTTACGATCCCTTTTACATCGAGGATTCAGGCCGTTGGATCTATGACCCCGGCCTGAACGACCTGTCACCTGACCCGACGCCCAATCTGCGGGCGGTGACACCTATCCTCAAGGCCCACGGTTTGGGCGAACGATGGGCGTTCCGCGGCTGTTACCCCGGCGGCAAATGTTACGGAATGTCCGAAAAGGAGATCTTAGCCCTGTATCGAGAAGCCGACGCGTTTCTCAATGTGACCGGCGCCCAGGAACTCCGCGAGGAGCACATGCTCTGCCGCCGTAGGATTTATGTCGAAACGGATCCGGTGGCCGCGCAGGTGCAGGTCGCCCAGGGCAACCAGGCTACGATCGCCGCCCTGGCGGCCCACGATACCCACTTTAGTTTCGGCGGGAATTTTGGCGGCGCGGACTGCCGGGTCCCGCTGGGCCGATTTCAGTGGCTGCCGACCCGGCAACCGGTAATGTTGGATCTCTGGAAAAACGCATCCGCCGCGCGCCGCAACGGGACGGCCTACAACACGATCGCAACCTGGCAGCACAAGGGTAAGGACCTGATCTATGAGGGCGAAACTTATTACTGGTCCAAGGATCGGGAGTTTCTCAAAGTGCTCGACCTGCCGCGCCGCCGGAACGTACCGTTTGAACTCGCTGTGGGCGTGGATGCGCCCACCCGCAATCTGCTCCAACAACACCGCTGGCGCATTGCCGACCCCGTCCATATCTCCAGCGATTTGGAGCGATACCGCACGTACATCCTCACCTCGCGCGGTGAGTTCACAGTTGCCAAAGACCAGAACATCCGTTTGCGCAGCGGCTGGTTTAGCGACCGCAGCGGCTGTTACCTGGCGGCGGGCCGCCCGGTCATCAACCAGGACACGGGCTTCGGTTCGTATTTGCCGACCGGCAAGGGCTTGTTTTCCTTTCGCACCATGGACGACATCCTGGCCGCCGTTGATCAGATCGAAGGCGACTACGGCGGCAACTGTCGCGCCGCGCGCGAAATCGCGACGGAGTATTTCGCAGCGGAAAAAGTGGTCGGCAGCCTGATGCAGAGAGCCGGTTTGTGAAAAGGCCGCCAGCCGGGGTGGATGCCGGTCCCGGGACAGAGAAAATCAGTCCAGTTGGACGACACGGTAATAGCGCTGAGAAGGCGAAGGACTCGGATCGTTGACGAAGATTTCCGTGGCCGTCGCAAAGACATCCTGGCCCAACGGCGTCCAGAAAGCCGCCTGAAGGTCATCTTTGAATTCCACGCGGTAGGAGTGGCCGGGCGAGGTCTGAAAACTCAGCGCCACTGCGCCGCTTCCCTCAAAAGCAAAGAAAGTGACCGCGGGCGGCTCATTGGCCGGTGGCAGGATGTTCGGAGCGCCGGGGCTGGGGCCGGCCATGAACAGACGCAGCGCCCCACCATCCGGGAAGCGGCCTTCGCTCACGTTCGAGGTTTGAACCCCGAAGGTCACCGCGTCGATCGCGCTGCCGTCGGGGGCGAAAAGGCCGATCGCCTCGCCGTCTTTGCTGAGTTTGAACGGCACGTGCAAAACGGCCGTGTTGGTGTTCGCGCTGGTGGCGTTGTCGGCCCAGACGAGCAGGAAGCCGCGGGCGGGCACACGGAAGCCGGCGGGGATCTGGTACTGAAACTGGTTGGTCAGAGTGTCAGTGAGGTAATAGCCGGCCAGTTCGGCGGGAACATCGGACGGGTTGTAAAGCTCGAACCAATCGTCATATTTGCCGGTAGTCGGGTTGTAGAAATACGCGGTGTTTTCGGCCAGCCATTCATTGATGAAAACCAGGATAGGCGGCAAGGCGGCGTTATTGGTGGCGCCGGGGGTCGCGCGATACATCGGCTCGCGATAGAAGGGCTGCCCATCCGGCACATCGCCGTAGGAATAGTTGGCCGGCAGCGTCATGTAGGTAAGGTAATCGACGATTTGCAGCGAATTACTCACGAACCGGGAAAGGGCCAAGGCACCGTTCCCCGGCGGCAAGCGGAAATTCGTGTGCAACACCGCATTGGCCGTCTGTTGCGCCTGGCCATCGGCCCAAACCACAAGGAACTGGCCGGGGGCAATAGACGCGTCGGGCGGAAAAGCCCAAAGGGTCGGACTCGAGTAGTTAGTTCCCAGGTACAAGCTGGCCAGAGCAACAGCGGTGTTGCCAGGGTTGTATAGTTCGATCCACGGATCGTGCTCGCCGAAATTGTCGGCCGGGCCCGTCAGATTTTCGGCCTGGAGTTCGTTAAGCCACAGAGTCGGAAAAGCGGGCAGGCCGGCGCTGATCGAATTGGCCGAGCCCGGCGTAGCGACTGCCGCAGCAACGGGCAACGCAGGGGCGGGACTGAAGGTGGGGTTTGTCGTCGCACCGGAGAGCCGGACCACCAGCGGTCCACCGTTGCCCGATTGCCGGTACCAAAAGCTCAGCGTGTAAGAGCCGCCAGTGGTCAGAGCGGGAGAGATGTCCTGGTAGATGGCATTGCCGCTGCCGGTCCCCGCCGCCGAGGCCACGATGTGCAGACTGTTCGAGCCGGTATGCCTGAAGGTAGTGCTGACGGCCGAGCCGGTGAAGTTGGCGGTCAGGTTCCAGTCCGTTCCGAGCGGCGACTCGAAATCCCCATCCCGCAGCAGGTTGCTCCCCACCTCAGGAACCAACCCCGAAACGAGCTGGAAATCGTCCACGTAAATGTCCCCCGTACTCAGAAGGTAGATGTAAAAGCGGGAGGAGGTGGCGGAAATATTCGTCCAGGCGTAAACCCATTGAGGCTGCGGCAGGGGGTTGAGTTCTCCGACGCCCCAATTACCGACACGACTGTTTTCCTGAGAGGCATCGACAAGCTGGAGCGCCCTGCCGGCCGCCGGAACAGGCCAGGGCGCGTTCGTCTCATAGCGGACACGGTCCACTATCAGGTCAGAGGCAGGCGCGATGCCCGGCTCGAGGAGAGACAACGTCTCTCCGTCCAATTTCAGGTTCCCGGGAAATTCGTCGTAAACGGGGAGGCTGGGACCGTAAGCCATGTCAAACCCCACCCTGTCCTTGGCGAGCAGCAGAAAACCGCGGGGAGCCATAAACGTCCCAGCCGGGAAGGTGTAGGCCAGGCCGTTGAAGTTCCAGCCGGAAAGGTCAAAAGCGTAACTGGCGGAAGTGTTGAAGAGTTCGACGTATTGAGCATCGGGCAGCAGCGGGTTGAGCATGATCTCGTTGATGACGACGCTGCCCACCGGAGACGGCGTGACGCCACTATAAACAACTGAAACCGTGTTGCTGGCCCCGCCGATGGGCCGGTGATTAACATCCACCCCGACGACACTGAAGCTGTTGTTTCCTGTCTGCAGCGGCACCTTGGCGGTCCAGGTAGTTACGCTGTTCCAGGTGACACTCCACTCAGTCCCGTTTATCGAAACCGTGCTAACGCCGACCGGAGCTGTGCCGGTCAGGATCCCAAGCCCGTTGCTAATCGCGATGGAGGAACTGACCGAAAATGGCGAGGCCACCGTCGCCAACTGCGACTGCAGGTAGGTTCGGCGCTGGCTGAACCAGGTTTTGACCACGGTTGGCTCCGTGAGAGCCTGGCCGTCACACCACGTAACACCATTGGCCACCAGCGAGCGGTATTTGGCGTCCATCAGCGGATTGCAGTTGGCGGCGGCGAGCGGACCGTCGATCGCATCCTGCACCGCCCGCCAGTAAGCGCGCAGGAACGGCGGAAAACTGTACATACGCGCAATGGTTGGATCCTCGGACTCGAAAAGCGGGGCGGTGCTGGCGGCGTAGTCAGCCCGGTATCTGGGCGCTGCAAGCATAAGCCAGTCGAGGTCGAACATGTAAAGCGCCCATTTGCCGCCCTTGGGGAGAAAGGCATACATGTTCTTGCCGATGACGTGGCCGTAGGCATCAAAGTTGACGATGATGTGTTCGGCGGCAAAAATCCGCATCCATTCCTCCACATCCACCAGGCCAAAAGAAGCCGTGGAGTAAGGCTCGGGGGCGGTCGCATTCAGAGCATCCGCCAGGCCGAAAATATTGGTGTAGTTATTTACCCGCGTGCCACCCCGGTAGGCAAAATTCCAGCGGTACTTCTCACGCTTCTTGAATCCGCCCGTCGTGGTGTAATTCATGAGGCGCGGCTGGGGATCTGCGATTAAGCCGCCCGAGTCGTTAAACTCGAACGCGCGATCGATTTTGAAGAACTGCCCGTCGGAATTCTGCGGCGACCACTGATCGACGAAACCTTTGGCGGGTTGTTGCACCGCCTCGAAGACCGCCTGCCGCGCCGCATCGGTGACGCCGTTCACATGCAAGCGGATGATCCAGCGGTGGCTGTAAGGGAGATTCAGCCTGTCGGCGATCCAGTAACCCATTTCCTCCTGCATCCCAGAGGTTTCGTTGCCGTGCCCACCAGGCCAGTCCAGGACATGATCCGTCTCACCCAGGAACAGGTCGTCGGCGGGGACATTCAAGGTATAGCCGCACCGGCCGCAAGTGGGGCCGCAGTAGCCCGGCGCAATATACGGGCTGCCAGCATAGAGTGACTGAGCATTGTAGATGACGCGATTGTCGTTGAGCACGAAGGTGACATCGAAGGGGCTGTTGTTAAGCTTGCTCCTGCCGGCCCAGGTATTGAGCGTAGCTTGTGTCATCCAAATCCGGTACACGGGGAAGTTGCCCGTAGGCTGCACTTCCCCGACCCGGATGAGGCATTCCCGAACCGGTGCGTCGCTCGGAAATGTCGCGGATGCGGGTTGCGGAAAACCATCTGTCGCCTGGATGTAAAAGGCGAGCATCGAGCCGCTCGGCTGTCCTGGAATAACCGCGCTGTAGATGCCGTCGCCCGGCACCGCGTCGCCTCCCTGGCCATCATCCGTCATAGCGATCGCCGAGTAAGCTGAACCTGGGTCCACCCGAAATTTGAGGACCACCGCAGCGACGCTGTGGGGGTCGTCGATGCGGGTCGTGACGAGTATCGTTTGGCTGGCAGCCGGCAGCACCGGCGAGTGCTGCACCGCGTAGATCGCGGGCGGAGCATTTGCCACGTAGCGGCTGTTGCGCGCTCCGGGTGTTCCCGGACGGACCGGCAATGCCATCGTGCCGACGCACTCATGCCAGTTGCCACGGAGTCGCAGCAGCACCTCGGGGTGGCCTTTCAACCAGCGAACCACGGCCCGGATTGTGACGTTGGCCGTCCCCGACGCGAGTGTGCTGGCTAGTGGCGTGCGGACGCGATTCACCTGGTTATCGCCCCGTTCAACGGCGCGAAGATGATAGGACCTGGCGCTGTTGTAGCCCTCTGTAGTTTCGAGGCCGGAAAGGGATTCGGTACCCTCGGCGGTCCAACCGCCGGCGCCCGCCTCAAAGGTCGAATTGGCGATCAGATTGCTGCCTGCCGCGGTCAGCACTTCCACGTTGTCCAGCAGACACTCCCCGGCGCCCTGCAAAAGGACCTGGAGTTGGTCAGCGGTGGTGCTGCCGTTGTCAATGGTCCCCGTCGCGGAGACCAGCGTCCATGGCGCTTTCCGCGTTTCGTCGCTGTCCGCCCAACTGGATGGCAGTCGGTGATTCGAAAGGGGATCAGTTAGTTCAAGACTGCTACCCCCGCCGTCAGACCACTGCGGCCAGCGGCCGCCCGCTCCATAAATTACATCATCGACGGTTATTTGGATCCGGTTCGTGGTGATCTGACCGCTGGCGTTCGTGCTGACGATAGTGTCCGGCTTGGTCAGCGCGATCCGTTCGCCCTTCCCGGAAAGCTTGCCCGAAAAATCGCCGAGCGTATTGGCGGCATTCAGGTTCGGATAATTGGTAACGAGGCGTCCAGCCGATTTCCCCACCACGAGATACCCATCCGGCGCGATGGTCGTGTTGCTGGGAAAAGTGAAGGTCACCGCCTCACGCAAGGCCCAGCCGCCGAGGTTCACGGGACTGACTCCACGATTGTATAGCTCAACGTACTGATCCTCATCGTCCTCGCTGATCGGATGGTACATCAGCTCGTTGATGACAATCCCGCTGACCAGGATGGAACTGTTGGCTGCGCCGGGTGTTTTCGAAGACAACCTGTAGAACTGGTCTGCTCCGTCTGGAAATCGCCCTGTGGCTACCCCGTTCTCCTGCCCCTCGAAATGGACCGCATCAATTACGCGGGTGCGGGCGGCGTTCTTGAAGTAGAGTGTTTCGCCCGCCGCGTTGAGCGCAAAGTTCAACGTGGCCTCGGTGTAATAGACGAACCCGTGCGCCGGGATAACTGTTCCGTCGGGGATAATGAATTTGTTCGTCGCAGCGTCGTCGGTTAGCACACCACGCGAGATATCCACGGATTGGTTACTGTGGTTATAGAGTTCGATGTAGTCCAGGTCAGGCGGGTCGGTGTGGGCGAGGAACTCGTTGATCACCACGCCGCGCAACGGGTCGGCAGTGAAGGGGTCGATCCGGCCCGGTGACCCGCCAATGGAATCGCTCGCAGCCCAAGCCAGCGGGTTGTCCTCACCGTAAGAAGGCCGGGCCAGCACGAGCGAGTGCCCTGCCCCGTCCGCCGCCAACGGCCAGGGGGCGCGGTCGGAGTAGTTTACCTCAAGCAGAACCCCTCCTGCCTGGTTGACCAACTCCACCTTGCCATTGTCGTTGGGCAGGTTGTTGGTGAACGGCCCAAGCACCCCACTAATGCCGTAGGCGCTCTGAAGGTCCGCCGGCGATCTGGCCACGACAACAAAACCGCCGCCCGAAAGAATCGTGCCTGCGGGAAAGGTAAAATCAACGCTCCCCGCGAGGCGATACCCGCTGAGGTCGGCATACTCACCGCGAGAGTTAGAGATCTCGACAAACTCCAGGTTCGTGCTGGCCGGGTGATACATGATCTCTGAAATGGTCAGGCTGGTCCGCCGGCTGCATTGGCCGGGTGATTCGACGCTCAAAGCACCGTTCACGCCGGCGGTAGTGACGGTGCCAAAATCTCGAAAAGCGGCCATGGCAAGTTGACCGGGGCTGCGGCTGGAAACAGCAAATCCAAAGTAGATCGTCGGGCCCATGGTAAGTGTTGCCGTGCCGAGTTGGGTCCAATTCCGTCCGTCGAAGCCGGCATAACCAGTGAAGACGCTACCGGCGCGTTTCAGGCGCAGCCAGGTATTGGGATAATTGACCGGGAAAGCACCCGCCAGAGTGGTCGTGGCGTTGGTCACCGATCGAGACTGAAAATAGCAGCCCGAGATGCTGGGGGTGGCGACGACGCTGGCCGAGCGCGCCCCCGCAGTGAGACCTTCGCGCGCGGCCATGCCGGCCTCGGACCAGGCATCGACCAGCGTCAGGGAGTCGATCCGGACCATGACATCAAAGTCGCCGGTGCGCTGCTGGTAACTGAACTGAAACTGGTCCTCTGTGCCGCCGACGTCAGAGCCGCTGCCCGAGATGTTCCAGCCGTTGCCGGCGGCAGCGACCCCGCCCTGAGGCACGGGATCCCCAACGCCTGCAGAGGTAAAGGTGGCAGCCAGAAACTGTGCCTGGGAGTTGGCAACGATGCGATTGGCGAGATGAGACAGGTCAACCACATTGTTGACGGTCAAAGTGTAAGTGCCTCCATCGGTCATGGGGGAAACCGTGAGAATGACATTTGTCTGAGAGCTATCGAGCGCGGCGCCGAAAATGGTGACCACCCCGTTTGTGCCGGTGATGGCATAGCTGCCGAGATTGGTTGCGCCGGGAGACGCCACACGTTCGGAAAAACTCACTTGCACCTGGCTCAGCCCTAGCGCCAGCGCACCCACGAGCACCGGCGGGTTGGTGTCGGATATAACAGTGAGCGTGGCGACTGTGCTGGTGACGGAATAGGTGATGTTACTGACAATGTTCTGCGCCACGACTTTGAATTGGGCGCCCGTGTCAGTGTAGGCTGCTGATGACAACGTGTATCCGGCATCCGTGGCGCCAACGATTGGCGTAGTGCCCCGGTACCATTGGTAAGACGGGGCAGGCACACCGGCAGTTCCCACCTTGAAAGCAGCGGGAAATAATTCCATGACGGTCAGATTCTGCGGCTGGTTGGTAATGGCGACCGGAATCTGCACACAAGCGCTGGGAGAGACTTGGATGTTCGGAAGGCCTGCCGCTTTGATGAGCACGTAGTCCACTTCAAACTGAAAGGGCGCACCGGAACTTGCAGTAATCCCGGCGTAACCGACGCGCGGCGCCTTCAGAGGGGTATAATCCCACGTGAACTGCCAATTCGCCGGCTCCGCTTCTGATCCATCACCGAGCCAGATCTTCGCGAAGACGTCGTCCACCCCACCCTGGGAGACCGCATCCGGCTCGTGCCGAAGCCGCACCCAGTACCAGGCATTGGCCTGCCACGCGAACGCCTGGCCAGGACCCCAAAGCACACGGTCGTCGAGAAATGCCATATGATTCCCAGTCTGGCCCTCACTCGTGCTATTGCGGAAAAGATAGTTGATTCCCTGGGAATTGGCGGGATCGACGGCCGCCCCCAGGCCACCCCGGACGAAGTCGCCGGAACCATAGCTCTGAACACGGATCCGCGCGAGCACCTCCTGAACGGAATCGTCGTATCCCGCAGCCGCATAGAGCAGGTGGTTGGGATCGCCGGTCGCGGAATTGACGTAAAGGCTCCCGCCACTTTGATAAAATACATCAACCCCGCTCACCACCCAGTTAGGATCGCGCGTTGCGGCATCGAAGTCGTCCTGGTACCCCTGAACCGTTGTACCAACATCAGCGGGCACGAACTGCTGAGCGGGCACGGTGCACACAAGCCGGGAAATCATCCCCAACAAAAGCGCAGCCTTGGCAGCAAGGAGTAATTCGGAGGCTCTCATCGTATTCTGGCTTTCAGCTAAGATCTCAATCCCCGGCCGACAGTAATGCAGATGACGCCTAACCGAAAACCGTCTAATCGGGGCTGCGAACAAGAATCCGGCCGGGA
This sequence comes from Verrucomicrobiia bacterium, assembly GCA_036524155.1. Classification (GTDB taxonomy): domain Bacteria; phylum Verrucomicrobiota; class Verrucomicrobiia; order Limisphaerales; family UBA8199; genus DATDCV01. Next base: position 37,638 of record DATDCV010000487.1, on the reverse strand, counting down.
GCGGCAAAGACACCCAAACTGAGGATCAGGGATTCCATCTCAATCACGATATGGTTTTCGCGAGAACTTGTCACTCATAATGAACTCGTGGCCGCCCAAAATCCGAGAGTGGTGATTTCTTGCCTGTCGAGCCAGTCTGGCTTATATCATCCACACAGGCACCCTAACCGATACGGAACGCAATTAGACTACATATGATGCCAGCACCAAAGGCCTCGATCGGGTATGCATTCGCAACTGGATGTGCGCTGACCGCCGCGGCCTGGAGTGCGCCAAAAGTCACACAGAGTGAAGCAAAAACCGCCTCCCCTGCGATTGTTTTGGCCAGCAACGGCGCTCCTCATATCCAGTTTGCTACAACCAACTATGATTTCGGCAAGGTGGTCGTCGGCCAAGTGGTGAAGCATCAGTTCTTCTTCACTAATACGGGGACTGCTGTGCTGTTGATTAAGGACGTTGTTTCAACCTGTGGTTGCACTGGTTCCGGTCTCTGGTCCCGGAGTGTAGAGCCCGGCAAAACCGGGGTCGTGCCATTGGAGTTTTTCACGGGCAAATTCAACGGGGACGTCGCCAAACCCATTACAGTGACCTGCAATGATGCGAACCAGCCGATGGTGACACTTGAGATCAAAGGCAATGTCTGGCGCCCCATTGAGGTGAACCCGGAGGCCGCGATGTTCAGCGGGTATTTCGAAGGCACGAACACGTTGCGGGTGCTGCAAATCGTCAATAAACAAACCCAACCGTTGATTCTCTCGGAGCCGCAAAGCAACCAGCGTTCGATCGCCTTTGAACTGAGCACCAATCGCCTTGGGCGGGAATACGGACTGACAGTGAAGCTCGTGCCCCCGTTCGGGACGGGACACATCTTCGGCCAGATTACGATGAAGACGTCTGCCCCGGAGATGCCACTGCTAACCGTCCCCATATATGCCATGGCCCAGCCGGCGGTGATGGCGTTGCCGCCGCAGATCGAACTGCCAGGGGGCCCCGTGACGAACAAGTTGACGCGGACCGTCTCCTTTCGGAACAACGCCAGTAGCCCCCTGGAATTACGAGACCCGGCGATCAATGCCCCGGGCGTCGAACTCCAGTTGCACGAACTCCAGAAGGGGCAGTTCTACAGCGTTCTTCTGTTCTTCCCACCGGGATTTGAGATCGTCCCCGGGCAAAAACTCGAGTTAACTGTGAAATCGAATCACCCGCTGTTCCCGGTTTTAAGAGTGCCGATTGTGAAGCCCGGGCTTCCAAACCAGGCGGCAGCGAGTTAAGCCCGGAGTAGCCCGTACCCCCCGTCCCCCACGTGCCTGGCGCAGGTATTTCCGTCCGAGCGTCAGCGTGGGCTACGAACTGACGGGATCCTTTGAACAGATGCATGCTCGGTGACGGAAGATGAGGCGGCTATGGAGTATTACCTTCGGGAAATCACTCTCCCTTCAGTATCGACGGCGATTTCTTTGGCGCCGGAAGGAGCGTCTGTAGTGGTCACCCGCCCGCCCGGCCAGCGCACGATGAGCTGGTCCGGTTTTGCGGGAGTTGCCAACACCTGGGTCAGACTGTCCTCAGACCAATAGCCTGAACCACCATGGATTTCGCGCGCCGGGCCTAAGCGGCCCTGGAAACGCAGCCGCAGGACCGCGTTGATCCCGGCCGAATTCCCCGGAGGGCCTTTCAGCTTTACCCGCAAGCCGGGCGCTGCCCCCGCATTGTGGTAGAGCTTCGTCGCCGCGCCATTCTGGGTGACCACGAGGTCCACCCGGCCATCCTCATCGTAGTCTCCGACAGCGGCGCCGCGTTGTTCGCCTAAGACATGGACGCCTGACCGCGCGCTGGGCACGGGGGTCAACTTGCCCGCGCCGTCACCCTGGAGCCATAGGCCCAGTCCGGCATCAATGCGCGTTGCCTCGGGCTGCACGTCGAAGAAATTCTGGCTAAGGAAAACATCCTCGTTGCCGTCGCCATCGAGGTCCGCCACGTTCACGCTGAAAGCGGGCGCAAACTGGGCCTCGCGCGGCAACTCAACAGCCTTGAAACCCTTGCCGGTGTTGATGAAAGCGGTGGAGGCCAGGGTGCTGGCTGTCACGCGCCTGGCCAGCACCTTCCGCTCGCCCAGCACTTGCTCGAGCGTCGCCTCGCTGTAGGCTTTATGCGTGGGGAACTGCGCATGCAAAAACGGCATGGATGCAGTCATCGCCATGAACTGGCGCACGGGCACCAACGCACTCCGGTCGTATTCCGTTTCGATCACATCGACGATTCCCGGCTGCGCGAGTTCCCCGTAAACGAACGTGAGCGGCTGCGGTTCACTTGCGCGGTACGCGCTATTGAGTCCCCAGTTTGAGGCGATAATGTCCAGTTTACCGTCATTATTCAGGTCTCCCGTAGTCACGCCGCGCCACCAGCCAGTGACCTGCTTGAGTCCCAACTCATCCGTGATTTCCGAAAACACGCCGTCGCGACTGCGAAACACCCGGACAGGCCCCCACTCACAGGCCAACACCAACTCGGGGATACCATCTCCCTCGAGATCGCTCCAAACAGCGCCATTCACGATCCCGATATTCTCGAAGAGCTGACTGTTTTTCTCATCAGGTACCCACTGTTGACCGATGAATCTGCAGATCCGTGAAGGTGCGCCTTTCGGGTACCGGCCCGGAGAGACACCGCCGGCAATGAACAGAGCCAGGTGACCATCGCCGTTCATGTCTCCGAGAGCCAGCGCGCCGCTGGTGGCCATGGCCGAGGTGAAGGGTGCTCCGGCAGCAACCCGCCCGTCGACAAGCCCGAACGTCAGTGCGGCCTGGTCGGTCTTGGTTTCATACCCGCTCCACCCCACAAGAATGCTTCGCGCGCCGGCAGGATCCTGCCAGCCCACCAGGCCACTGGTGTCGTTGCTCAAGACGAGGGTGCTGTCCGCAAGCCAGCGAGTGAACTGACCCCGGCCATCCGAGCGAAAGACGGCCAGTGCCCCCCCCCGGCCGGAGCCAATGATTAAGTCCTCATGGCCATCCCCATCGAGGTCGAACCACGCGGCTCCGGGACCAAGTTGGCTAAGCTTGAAAGGCAGCAACGGTTGCCGCTCGTAGTCGTCGAACGCCGGTTCGTGGTGCTGGTGGCCGATGAGATTACTGACTTCTTCAAATATCGGGCTCGGCTTTTCGAGGGGTGGTATAGGCGCGGCCTCGGCAGCGCTTTCGTCGATCTCATAGAGCCGATTCGCCTGAACTGAATTGACCACACTCCGGGTCCCGCTCCGCCAGCGAACCTCGAGGCTCATCGCGCCCGGGGCGGGCCCCGTGGCAAACACGGCCTCGGTATCCGAGCAGGAAAGATAATGGCCGCCGCAGATAATCTCGGTCTTTTGTTTTGGCACGCCGCCATTAAGCAGGGAGACCTTCGCGCCAATACCCCGGGTGTTTGGAGCGCGACCTTTGAGCCGAACGGCGACCCGACCCGCCGGGCTGTCATTCCTAAACATCAGAGCCGGACTATTAAAATCGTTGACGATTAGGTCCAGGTCGCCGTCTCCGTCAAAGTCGGCCATAGCGATGCCCTGGTGGCACCCAAGGTGGTTTAACCCCCAGGCCGCGGTGACTTCTTCGAACCTGCAATCGCCCAGGTTCCTGAACCCGGCGATCGGCATCAAAAGGGTCGGGTAGAGCCGGTAATGCTCCATCAGTTCGAGCGTGAATGCTTGCTGGCGCTCAGCTTCGCTTTTGAACCCCGCCCACGAATGCTGACGAGACCGGATTAGGTTCTCTGCGTCGTAATCCTGCACATCCCGGAAATAGCCCGCGCCGATCAGCAGGTCCTCATAGCCGTCCAGGTCCACGTCGAGGAACATCGGCGCCCAGGACCAATCCGAGGCTGGCAGGTTGGCAAAAAAAGCGATCTCGGCGAAGGTGCCGTCGTGCCGGTTGAGAAACAGCGCGTTGCGCATGACCTGCGGCCGATCATCGGTGACGCCGATGGGGGTAGCCATCGGCACCTGGGCATATAACTGCCGTTTGCGTAACTGCGGGAAGCGGCTCAGCATATCCACCGTGAAGAAATCGACGTAACCGTCACGATCAATGTCGGCAAAATCCACGCTCATCGAACTGGCGCTCATCTTGCGCATGGCAGGTTGTGCGATGGCCCGGAAATGGCCGTGACCATCGTTTATCCAGAAATGATCCGGGGTCCAATAGTCATTGCAGACGTACAGGTCCGGAGCCTGATCGTCGTTCACGTCTCGGAAAGTGGCGGTCAGGCCCCAATCCAAAGGCTGCTCGGCCAAGGGTTTGCCCGTCTCGTCCAGAAAGCTCCCATCTGTCCACGAGGCCAGTTTGAAATGCCCGGCCCCCTCGTTGAGGAAGAGTTGGTCGGGTTGGCCGCATTCTTCGAGACGGTTATTGAGCATAACGAACCGATTGGTTTCGGCCCCGCGCAGCATCGGCCGGCCGTTCACCATGCTGACGGTCACCTGGCCTCGATCGCGAATGTCATCTGGCCGATTGTTGGCGATATACAGGTCCAGCGTGCCATTACCATCGACGTCCGACAGCGCCATCGTCAAGCTGCCATACCGGCTGGCGGTCCCGGCACTGGAGGTCGCGTCCAGGAACTTGCCGTGTCCGTCGTTGAGAAAGCAAAGTACCCCGCGGCCCGTCACCGAGATCAGCAGGTCCAGCCAGCCGTCACCGTTTATGTCCGCCAATGCCGCGCCCCGAGAGAACGGCTGCGGCGCGGCCAATCCAGCTTCGGCCGTTACATCTTTGAAACGCCAATTGCCCAGGTTCCGGTATAGTGCGTTGTGCCCGCTTAGATCGCACAGGAATACGTCGGGAAGCCCGTCGTTGTCGGCATCCCCGACCGCCACTCCCGAACCACCGAGCAAGACGCGATTGGCTGCCCCGGAGAACTCGTCCAGCCGGTTGGTGAACGCGATTCCAGTCGTCTCCGCAGGTAACAACCTAAATCCGGTCTTGCCTGGTTTCAGGACCGATAGTTCGGTCCAACGGAACCCCTTTTCCGCATGCCAGTCAGCCGCCCCGCCTTCGGTGGCACACAACAGGAGGGACAAGCCCAAAGCGCAACAGACCACAGCACGTTGCCGCCAGCGGCGCATGAGTTGGACCTGAACCATATTCCGGGAAAGGCTAACAGTCCGTCGGTGTGAGTGAAGCCAAAACAAAAGAGAGCCGCGGGACAAGCCCGCGGCTCCCTTGATGTTCACCGAGAGAGGTGTTTAAGGACTAACAACCCTGAAGTACCTCTGGGGATTGCCCGACAACGGGATTGTCGCCGGGTTAGTGTTTGCCAGGCTGGTCCAGGCGGCTGGCGAAAGGGTCGGAGTCGCCTCCAAGTGACCGCCGGCCGGCGACCACGAGATTTGGATATTGCTGCCCGTGATCTGCGAACTCAACGTCGCCGGCGCGGCAGGTGGTGTTTCCACGACGTTGGTCAGGGATTGACTCGCCTTGCCGGCGTTGTTCAGCAAGGTGACTTCTGTGGCCGTCAAGGCCCGTGTCCAGAGCGCCAGCTCGTCCATCGTGCCCCAGAAATAGTTTGTTCCGGTGGCAGATGCAGGCGGGTTGACCGTGTCAACGACCATGTTGGCTCCGATGGCTAACCACGGGATATCGGGCACATTGATGTCGGCAAGGTAATCCACCGAGCCGTTGAGTTGCCCATCCAAGTAGACCTTGAGCTGAGCGCCGTCGGCACTAAAGGCGACATGGTGCCAAGCGTTGTCATTCGGGACGGGCGTTGTGCCGATTGCGGTTGCGATATTCGGGCCTAACCCGATAACCGCCCGTACCAGCGGAGTCCCGGCGGAGTCCTGGACCAGGTCGAGCGAGAACTGGCCATGGGTGGTCCCCGCGCCGCCGCTGGTGATCAAATCCGGGGCGGCATTCTTGAAGATGGCCTGAGGGAAGCTCAAGTAATAGAGCGGCCACTTCACCCAGACCGAACCGGCGATTTGTTTTGTCGCCTTGGTATAGTTGCTCACGAGCCCGTAGTTGCTATACGGATCCCAAGTGAAGGCGTTGCCCACTTTACCCACGTCCCAGGTAAAGGCATTGCCGTAAAGCGTGGCCGGTTCGCCCCCCGCTACGGAGTTGGCGACGTTTGTGCCTGAGCCTTCGTCAAATTTCCAATAACTCACCAGGCGGTCCTGGATGTCGTACTTGGATATGTTGACCGCAGCGTTTTTGCTGACGGTTGTTCCCACCGCGTTGATGACCTCAACGCTGTAGATTCCCTCGTCCGCCGCGCTCAACGGGAAGATGGTCAGCGTATCAGTGTTAGCGCCACTGAGATGGCCGCCATCCGTTACCGGAACGCCGCCCTTGCGCCATTGGTAACTGAGCCCGGTGCCCGTCGCCACAACCGTTAATGTCGCCGGATACCCCTGAGGCGCCACGGTCGGTTGAGGCTGCTGGGTAATGACTGGCGGATTGCCCACGCTGCCAGCGTTCAGCAGCAGTTGAATGGCGTTGACGCCCGTCTCCCGTATGGTGGAGGTCGTCTCGGTCAGGACGTCATACACCAGCGTGATGGTGCCGTCGGCAGCCGGGTGCAATTCGTCGAATCGGAGAAAGTTTGCAGTGTCCGGGTTGGCGAGGCTGGTGCTTAGGCCGCGATAAAACCCGGGCGACGGTTTATACTCATCCGAATTCATCACGCGAATGTAATTAGTTTTGAGCGGCACCTGATTCGCGACATAGTAGCTGACAGTCTGGAACTGCAGCGGAGGGCTGATGGCATAGACCAACAGCGAATGCGTTCCAGCCGGCACGTTGCTGAACGTCAATATTTGATCAGTAGAAACGCCTCCGGAAGCACCCGTGCTTCCCACTATGCCGTTCAGCAGCCGTTGAACTGGCTGATCCGAGCCGACACCGGCACCCCAGGTACCCGACGTCGCGTAATTAAAGGTTATAGTCGTGACGTTATTCGAGCTGTCCCTTAGTGGATTTATGATGCCATTGGTATTGGCGACATTGCCGTTGGCGTTGGTTGCGATGTTCCAGAACGCCTGCAGGTGCTGGCCCGCGATGTCGTTGGTCCGGATATACGTCGGGGCCCCATTAGCACCACCGCCGGCAAACTGGATGCCTACACTTTGGATGGTTGATGGCGTGAACACCACGGCGTGAACGGGCGCACTGGTCTGGCAGCCAACGATCGACAGTGTGTAGGCTGCCCCCGCGTTAGCAGTGGTTATGGGCACCGTGGTGAAGGTGGATTTAGTCGCACCCTGGAGCGTGATACCGTTGCTGGCCCACTGGAGCGGCCACGGCCCGTTTACGGCAGCGAAGAAGGTCGCCTGCGAGCCAGCCAGAACCGGCATGTCAGTCGGAAGCGAGACGAAGGCGGCCTTAGTGCAGTCGGCCTTGGCGGTCACCGCCAGAAGCTGTACTTCGGCCACTTGCATGCAACACCCATTGTTCGTCGCTACTTCCAGGACAGTCCAACGGTAATGCTTGAATGGGAGTTGATTCTGGAAATACAGATATTGCCACTGATAGCGGTTCGTGAAGTAGTCAAACTGAAGATCCGCCACCGTGGTCCAGGCTCCCGACGACCAATTGGCGGTATCGTCGTTGGACCCCTCCAGCGTCACATGCTTGGGATCACGCTCGGGCGCATCGTTGGCCGACTGAATGCCCATGCCAATGATGACCGTAGACCCAACTGAAGGCGTGACGACGAAACCGGAGGGCGCGTTGGGAGGACTATGACCCGTGCTGGTGTCGAAGTTCAAGTATTTCGTGGTGGTACCGTCGATGGCGTTGGCGACGCCTTCCGACCCCGGGCTGTTAGCCGAGGAAGCGATGATCGAATCGCTGGGCACCACTACGTTTTGCGGGGCGCCCGCGCCAAGCAACGACACCTCCGCGATCTGCATGCAACAACCGTTATTGGTCTGGACCTGAACAACCGTCCAGCGATAACTCTTGTACGGTTTTACGTTCGGGAAAACGAAGGTCTGCGACGCATAGCGGCCAGCAAAAACCGGGATATTGCCGTTGGAATAGATCAGTTCCCAATTGCCGCCGCTGAAACCGGTAATCGCGTCGTTCGACCCCTCGATGGTTATCGCCTTCGGATCTCGCTCCGGGGCGTCATTCGCCGACTGCATCGTTATGCCGTTGATCAGGGTCGCCCCCACCGACGGCGTCACGGCAAACCCGGACGGCGCGTTGGGAGGAGTATGACCGGTGCTGGTGTCGAAGTTCAAATACTTCGTGGTGGTCCCGTCGATGGCATTGGCGACGCCCTCCGAACCCGGACTATTTGCCGAAGACGCGAAGATTGGGTCACCGGGTGTCGTCACCACCTTGGGCACAGCCGTCCCCAGTAACTGCACTTCGGCCACCTGCATGCAACAACCGTTGTTCGTTGAGACTTGGAGCACCGTCCACCGATAACTCTTGAACGCCCCATAATTAACGAAGTAGGCGGTCTGCCACTGGTACCGATTGGTAAAATAGTCGATGGTCACATCGGCCACCATGGTCCAATTACCCGCCGCGAAACTGGTGAAGTTGGTCGGGTCGTCATTCGATCCCTCGATCGTGAAATGGTGCGGGTCTCGCTCGGGGGCGTCATTGGCCGATTGGATGGCGACGCCGCTAAGCCAAGTCATCCCGACGCTCGGCGTGACGATGAAACCGGAGGGAGCGTTGGGTGGCGTGTGACCGGTGCTGGTATCGAAGTTCAAATACTTCGTCGTTGTACCATCGATGGCGTTGGCCACGCCTTCGGAGCCCGGGCTGTTCGCCGAAGACGCCACGAGCGGGTCTCCGGGCTGGCATACGTTCTGAGGTAGGTACTGGCCGTAGGCAGTTCCTGCGATACACACGGCTACGCTCAGGGCGAGCCGTATGTCCATTAATCCATATTCGATCAGGTACTTTTTTCTCATACGGGATTGGGTTGAGGTTTGTCGTCGTGAGGCCTGTTTCCTTGCACCGCTCACCTCGGCATAGAACGGGTACGCCAGTAGACGCAGTGAGCTGCTGCTCGGATTCATGGCTTCGCGGCGAGGTTAATCCCAGAGCCGAGATTGAGTCAAGGACTTTCGAAAAGAATTCGAAAAAACAGTATTGGGGTCAGTGAAATGTCCGGCGTGCGCTCGTCGTGGGTCCAGCAATCCCCGGTTCAGAATGCAGAAACGGGCTTTGCGGGATGCCTCGAACTGGCGCTGTTGGGTGGCAATTCGCAATGCGGCCTCGGGGTGCAGGGGTACCCGAGGGTCTCCGAGTCAGGTCACGATTTGATATCCCGGGCCTGGAAACCGGCCGCGCCGACGAGGAAAGTGGTCAGATTAAAGGCCAGCAGCACGCACAGCGAACCCAGCACTCGGGACCAGGGAATCGGGTCGGCGTAGGTCAGGAGCCACATGCGGAAATGGTACGGCAGGAACCATTCCTGGTACTGCTCGAAGAAGGGAATGTGCTCCATGACTAAATTAATGAACATGAACGAGAGGGCCAGAATGGTCGCGGCGGCAGGTTTCATGTTGAAACAGGAAAACATGAACGCCAGCGAGAGCACGACGGTGGCGTTGACTGTCATCAGCAAATGCGACGCGACATAAAGCCGCAAGCCTTCTCCGGCGCTGAGCAGGTTGAAAATTCTCTCCGGCCACAGGGAAAACATAAACATGCCTTTCCACGGGAACCAGAGACAGGCGAAGAACAGCGCGGTTGCGCCAAGCGCCAGCACGAGAACGGCGGCAAAGATAACTCCGGCCAGCCACTTGACCCAAAGCAGCCGCAGGCGGGAGATCGGGCGCGACAGGATCATCCTTAAAGTGCCGTCCTCAGCTTCCTTCGCGACGAGGTCGCCCCCCACCAGTGCCGTGTAGAGGGGCATCAGCAACAGGATTTGCGGGATCAGCATCACCACCGCAACCGTCAGCGCGGAAATATACTCTTCGGCGATGTAACCGTTGCCGGCCAGGGTCCGTTCGACCTCGCGTTGCCAATGCGTAAACCGAAACGCGAGTAGCATCGCATTCTGTGACAGCAGGAAAGCGCCAAACCCAATGTAGGTCCGCTTCTTGCCAAAGAGCTTCCAGAGCTCGTTTCTCAGGTGGTGGAAAAACATAGTGGCATAGGAAACCAGGCGCATCGAAGCATCAGAACGTGAAGGAACTCCTTCCGCTTCGGTGCACATATTGGCCCCGTGAACCCGAGGCTCGGCGCGCGGACCTCAGTCCGCACGCGGGCGACTGGGCCAGCTTCTGGGTTCCATTCACTCATTCAGTCATTCACTGATCCACTGATTCACTGATTCACTAATCGGCCGCCCGGCTGTTCTTTCATAAGGCGCAGGTAGAAGGCTTCGAGCGTCTCCTCTTCGCGGGCAATTTCGAAGACCGCGACGCCACGCCGGACAAGCGCCCGCACCACCTCGTCGGTGCCGACGTTTTCAGCCAGGACAACATGCTGGCTGTCGCGGGTCTCCACAATCAGGCGCTCCTCCCGCAGGACCTCGGTCGCCTTTCCAAAGTCTCCGACCTTTAGGCGCACCCATTGACTGCGGCGCCGTACGTCCTGCAGGCTGCCTTCAAAAACCATCCGCCCCTGGCTTAGAACGCCGATATGTGAACAGAGCTGCTCGACCTCGCTCAGCAGGTGAGACGACAACAGAATCGTAAGTCCCAAGTCACGCTGCAGGCGCAGAATGGTCTGGCGCATCTCGTGGATACCCTCGGGGTCCAGGCCGTCGCTCGGCTCATCCAGGATCAGCAGTTCCGGACGCGGCAGCAGTGCCTGGGCCAGGGCGAGACGCGCCCGCATGCCGTGCGAATAGGTTTTGACCTTCGAGCGTTGGCGGCCGGTTAGTCCCACCCAATCGACCACTTCAGCGATGCGGGTCGCTGGAGTCGGAGCGCTGTACGAGCTCAAAATCTCCAGATTGCGCCAGCCGCTCAGGTAATCGTAAAAAGCGGGCGTTTCAAATATAGCGCCCACCCGGCGCAGCGCGTCCCGCCGGTGCGCCGTGACGTCGTGGCCGCACACCTTCACCTCGCCGCTGCTGGGCCACACCTGGCCAAGCATCATACCAATCGCGGTGCTCTTCCCCGCCCCATTGTGGCCCACCAGCCCGTAGATCTCCCCGCGGCCGACCTCCAGCGTCAGGTTGTCTACCGCCAACCGCTCGCCGAATCGCTTGCACAAGTGTTGCAGTTTGATCATGGCCCGGGCCGAATCGTGCCCTCGAGAACGAGCAGGTTCTTGATGTGCCCGTCCGCATACAGAAAATTTTGCGCCTTCGCTTCTCCGCGGGCGACGTGAAATTTCTCCTTGTCGAACATCAACGGGATCTGGTGTGGATCGAATTTCAGGCCCATCACGTTGAGGTGCTCCGCATCCTGCCCGTTGAGCAAGTTGTTCCAGGAATAGCTGCTACCGGTACGTTCAAACAACCGTTGTTTGTCCGAGGTACACCGCAACACGTTGGTGTTGCCCAACTGCTGCGACAGCACGAGGTCCGGGGACGGAAGTTCGTTGCTGACGGTCAGGCTCCGGTCTCTCATTACCGGGAGGCGATTATTGTTCTCCTGCACGTAAAGCTGCAACGCTATCCCGACCTGCCGAAGGTTGCTCAGGCAAGCGGTCGCTTTGCCCGATTCTTTGACCCGTCCCACCACCGGCAGCAACAGGGAAGCCAGAATTGCGATGACCGCGATCACGACCAACAACTCGATGAGCGTAAACCCCTGAACAAATCCGAAATCCGAAATCCGAAATCCGAAAGAAATCCGAAGCCCGAAGCCCGAAGGCCCTTCGAATGCATCGTCACGACCACGGGATGAGAGTAAATCCGCAGACCGGAACCACCCGGACTCGGCAGCGACGACGCGAAAACCTGGAGCAGGAATTGTTGATTCCTGCCGTGCGGCGTGTTCGCGGCCTCTGTGGATCAATCTCAGCATTCGACTTTCGGATTTCGGACTTCGGCCTTCTTTCGGAATTCGGATTTCGAACTTCCCTTCATCTTCCCCTGAACACTCGGCCGCTCTCCATGGCGCGCTGCAACTCTTCGAGCATCGGCGCCAACTCGGCTTTTGTTTGCGCGGAACTTTGGCTATAAAACGCCTTGAGCCCGATCGTCCGTATTCTGGCCTGTAGCTCGGGGCTCAGCACAGGCGGACCGTTGGTTCCATTCGGTGCGCCGCCCTCCGCTTCGGCCTGGATTCTGGTCTGCGCCTCCTTCAACCGCCTCACCGCATCATTGATAGCGCGGGCTCGTTTCTCCTCCGGCAATTGCTCGAAAGCATTCAGCATTTGTTTGAAACCCGTCGGCATTGTAGCCTCGATGAACGTCCCCTTCTCATCCTCCGTCATTTGGTCGAACCAACGCCAGCTCGTGCGGTCGAACCGCGCCTTCTGCCGCTCTTCCATCGGCAGCGCATTCAACATTTCGGCCAGTTTCCGAAGCGCCCGAGCTCGCGCCTCGCCGGTGAGTTTGCTCAAATCGACCGAGCCCGCGTAAGCCTCGACCTTTGCCGCGGTCATCCTCGAGTTCCTGGCAATCCTGTAGCCGGTCACAGCCACTGCCCAAATCCCGACGACCGCGAGCGCGCATAATACCACTGGTCGCCAGCGCTGGTTAAGCATGCCGCGCAGTCTAAACCCCGGCGTCAGACTTACAAGCCTGCGCCCCTGAAATCGGACATTTCACGACCCAACGTTTTGCCGGTGTTTCCCCTTGTCTTTTAGCTGCAAACTCCGACAATCAATCCCCGCCGCCCGCGAACAGGGCGTGAACAAAATCGAACCACGATTCGTCATACAAAGAACCGAATTGAACATGAACTCATTTACTCGACGTCAGTTTCTCAAGCGCACTTCAGTTGCGGCCGGCACAGCCGCTTTTGCCTTTCCGTTTGTCGGCAGGGTTCTGGGTGCCAATGAGAAAATTCAGGTGGCCTGCATCGGTGTAGGCGGCAAAGGCGACAGTGACAGCAGTGACGCCGCGCGCTGCGGCGCCAATATCGTCGCCATCTGCGACGTCGACAAACGCACGCTCGACAAGAAGGGCCAGCAATTCCCGAATGCGAAGAAATTCGACGACTACCGAAAGCTGCTCGACGAAATGGGCAAAGATATTGATGCCGTCACGGTGTCCACGCCCGACCACAACCACGGGGTCGCGTCCCTGCGCGCGATGAACATGGGCAAGCACTGCTTCACCCAAAAGCCGCTCGTGCAGACGGTCTACGAGGCGCGGGAAATGCGGAAGGTGTCCGTCGAAAAGAAGTTAGCAACGCAAATGGGCAACCAGGGCAGCGCGGAGAGTGGGTTGCGCCGCGCCGTCGAGGTCATCGAGGCGGGAGTCATCGGCAAACCGCTCGAAATCCATGTCTGGACCAACCGCCCCATCTGGCCACAGGGCATCGATCGGCCGACCGGCGAGGATCCTGTGCCGGACTTTTTGAACTGGGATTGTTGGCTCGGCCCCGCGGCTCAGCGTCCCTACAAAAAGGACGTCTATCATACGTTCGCCTGGCGCGGCTGGTACGATTTCGGCACGGGCGCCCTGGGCGACATGGCTTGTCACACGGTCAACATGCCTTTCCGCGCCTGCAAGCTCGGCTACCCCAACGTTGTCGAACTGGAGATGGCCTCCCGCGTTTACCCGGAGACATTCCCCAAGACCTCCAGGATCCGTTTTGAATTCCCCGAACGCGAAGGCCTGCCCCCGTTGAAGTTTTGGTGGTACGACGGCAACCCTAACGGCCAGTTCAAACCACTGCGGCCATACGCCGAGGTCACCAAGGAAATCGTCGCCACCATGGGTAACCTGCCCGAAAGCGGCGCGCTCATCGTCGGCGAAAAAGGAAAACTGTTCTCACCCGATGATTACGGCGCCAGCTTTTTTGTCGCCATGAAAGGCCAGGAGGAATACACCAAAGGCGACCAGCACGAAGCCTGCAAAGCAGTGACGCAATCCATCCCGAGGTCACCGGGTCACATGCAGGAATGGTTCCGGATGATGAAAGAGGGCATACCCGCCTACTCCAACTTCGATATCGCCGCCTATTTGACAGAGATCATCCTGCTCGGCTGCGTTGCCCTCCGGGTCGGCGAGGGCGTCCGCATGGATTGGGACGGGCCCAAGATGACATCAACCAACCTGCCCGAGGCGGAGAAATTCGTGCGCCGCGATAACCGGCCAGGTTGGGAAGCCTGAACCCGGCTGGCGCCAAACTGATTCCATCTCGAGCGCCCCGGCCAACCCGCTGGCATGGGCGCTCTTTTGTTTCCCCTCGCGCCAGCCTGGCTCGGCACAACCAACAATTCGGGGATGGCGTCAGGGAACAATCTGTGGTATTCCTGCTCTCAGTTGAACAGGTAAATACTCCGACTATGAAAGCTCCGCATACCTCCGGGGGACCGTTCGGAAGAGCGTTCACTTTGATCGAACTCCTCGTTGTCATCGCCATCATTGCCATATTGGCGGCCATGCTCCTGCCTGCACTCTCCTCAGCCAAAGACAAAGCCGTGCGCTCAACTTGTACAAACAATAACAAGCAGCTCGCGCTGGCCACCATCATGTACACAACAGACAATCGGGACAGCATGGCAGCGCCCAACTGGGGAAATACGTACCCTGGCTGGCTCTACACTCCCAGCAATGGAGCGCCGCCGCGTCTCGATCTGGCAAACGTGGAGGCCTCCTACAATTCAGGGCAAATCTGGCAGTACGTTAAGAATCGGAACGTGTACATCTGCCCGACGGACGTAAATACCAATCAGAACAGGTATTACGCAATGCGTCAAAACAAGCTCTCAACCTACATCTGGAATGGGGCGGTGAACGGCTATGGAGCCCTCGGCGGGAAGACCTATAAAATCAGCGCTTTCAATCAGGCAGCTTACTATATCTGGGAACCGGACGAGGAAAATTACTACCGCAATTTTCCAGGGCAGAGTTGTTATAACGATGCCAGCAGCTATCCCTCGGAAGGGGAAGGCTTGGGCCGGCGGCACGGCAAAAAAGGTGGCATCCTGACTGGTTTCAGCGGACACGTGGAAGCCGTAAGCTTCGTGAAATTCAACCAGGAGCGGCTCCGCTACCCGGGTCTGTTGCACTGCGTTCCCGGCAGTGCCACAGGCGATTAACCGCTTAAAGTCCAGAGCCCTGAAGACCGGCTTTCACTTTCTTCTTCTAGCCCTCAGCGCGCATCTCGCTCAAGCCCAAAGCGAATTGCGTGTCCCGGCGTTTACAGCTTACGCCGACCCTGACCCTGAACCTGCCGGTCTCCATATCTCCCCTCGCTCCGGCATCAGTGGCTGGGCAGACCCGGTCCAGAAAGTGTCGTGGTTTGGTGAAATGAAAGCCACGGGTCGGCTTGACTGCTCGGTGGCTATGCGTCTGCCTCCTCTGACGACTTCGAAGCTGCGCCTCACGCTCGCCGACAAATCCTTTGCGGCGGTTGCGAAGTCCGGCGGCACCAATACCCTAGCCGTATCGTTTGGTTCTTTCGACATCAGCCGCACTGGGTATCAGCGGTTCACCTTGGAGTCGCAGAATCCTCGCGGCCAGCCGTCCGGGGACATCGAAGCGCTGATCCTTTCGGGCCCGGCCGCGACCGACGCCCACTTCAACCTCAAACCGCGCCGGAACGCTGCTTCTGTCCATCTTTTCTACCCCACTCCAAATCTGACCAACATTGACGCTTTCTACTGCGAGGTCACAGCCGTTGAAGACCCGATTTGGAGCTTCTACATGGCCTGTGGCTGGCACCGCGGGTATTTCGGAATGCAAGTTAACGGCCCGACGGAGCGCCGTATCATCTTCAGCGTGTGGGATAGCGGGGACGAGGCCGTCGACCGAAACAAAGTGCAATCGGAAAACCGGGTGCGGTTGGTGGCGAAAGGCGACGGTGTTTACGCCGGCGATTTCGGCAACGAAGGCACCGGCGGTCACAGCCACCTCAAATTCATGTGGAAAACCGGAGAGAAGCAGCGCTTTTACGTAACGGCCAAACCTGCCGAATCGGGCCACGTCATCTTTTCCGGCTACTACTTCTACCCTGACAAAAATGAGTGGATGCTGATCTCAAGCTGGAACGCGCCGAAGGAGCGCGGCTATTTGCGCGGCCTCCATAGTTTCAGCGAGAACTTCGGTGGAGCCAACGGCCATCTGCTTCGAAAAGCGCTTTATGGCAACCAATGGATCCACACGACCGGCAACGGGTGGATTGAACTCACCGCCGCCACTTTCAGCCACGACCCGACAGGCAAAAGCGACCGCCTGGACCGCTTCATGGGAGTCGAACAAGGGCAGTTTTTTCTGTCCCACGGCGGATTTATCTCCGGCTTCACAAAATTCGGCGAGAAGTTTGCCCGCCCTGCCCTGGAAAAGCCGCCTTCGGACATCATTCTGCAAAATTAGAGTCGTCCCGCCTGGTGGCGCAGTTCGAGAGGCCGTGTTACCTTAGGCGACTTTTATGAAGGCGTACGTGATAACCACAGGCACGATTTTTGGCTTGATCACTCTTGCTCATATCTGGCGCGCCTTCGCCGGCGGAGCCCATGATGCAGCGAACCCCGTTTTCGTGCTCCTCACCCTCCTCGCCGCCGGTCTATCGATTTGGGCCTGGCGCCTCGTCAGGGCCTCCTCGCGTCCGTAACACTTACATCTTGGCCCGCCCCATCAGGATGAATCCTCGATGGCCCGAGCACGCTCCCGACTCCAGGCGGGCGGCGCGCGATCGAGTCGCCTCACGCGCGGTCGGCGGCGAAGAGGGCATACAAAACCCCCGCTCAATGGTGTCTATTGGTTGAATACCCGTCAGGGCAGTGAGCAATCATGCAGGCCAGCCAGGAACAGGACCCGACCCTACCGAGGAATCGGGCGGGGGAGTGGTTGATTCGCCGACTGCGTCCAACAGGTCTCTCGAACATATAGACTGGTTGAGTTTTGGGCTGACGACCGTGGTTCTCCTGGTGCTCTATTCAGGCACGCTGGCGCCCGAAGTCACGCTGCAGTTTTCCGGCGAGCTTTCGACAAGTGCCGGTTATGCCGGGGTGGCGCATCCGCCCGGATTTCCGGTTTGGACGCTTTATTCCTGGGTATTTGTCGAGCTGCTTCCTTTTGGGAATGTGGCGGTGAAAGCAGCGCTGGGCTCGGCCTTCGCCACTGCGCTCGCGTGCGGCGTGGTGGCTCTCATCGTGTCGAGTGGCGGCGCTGCGATACTCCGCTGCAACCCGGCGACAGCGTTCTGGAAAGCCGGAGACCAGAAGCTCCTGCGCCTAATCTGCGGTTACGTGGGAGGGATGGCATTGGGGTTAAGCCGTGTTGTGTGGCAGAAAGCAGTAATCGTGGATGTGTGGGCGCTAAGCACGGTGCTGTTCTCGACAATGCTGTGTTTGTGCCTGGGCTGGATGGCGAGACCCGAGAAGAAACGATCCCTATACGGTGCCGGCCTGGTTTTTGGCCTGCTGCTGACGAGCAACCAGGAGCTACTGGTGACCGTGCCGGCGCTGCTGCTGCTGGTGATGCTGACGGACGAGGGTCTGGGCCGTGATCTTTCCTTGCCGGTTGCGTGCCTGGCGGTCGTGGGCGGCCTGGCTAACGCGGTCGGTTTGTTCCCAGGGTTCGGGTATCATCTTCCAGGCTGGTATCTTGTCGTCGACAATATGTGGCTGCTGGCAGCGTTTCTACTGATCGGTGGAGGTGCTGTCTTACTCATCGTGAGGACCCGGCGCTTCGGCTCGGAGTGGAAGCCGGCGGTCCTGTGCGCTGTGGTTTTGTCGGCGGGGTTTGGTTTTTGCCTTTTCCTGCCGGTTGCCTCGATGACCAACCCCCCGATGAATTGGAGTTATCCCCGAACCACGGAAGGGTTTGTTCATCTCATCACGCGTGGCCAGTACGACCGGCCGCATCCGACAGAAGGGCTGGGCCGGCTCCTTTTGCAGGTCTGGATGCTCCTGAAGCAGACCGGACAAGGGCTCGGTTGGCCTTACCTGGTGCTGGGTCTGGTGCCATTCTGTGCCTGGCGTCGCATCGATCCTATCATTCGGAAGTGGTTATGGGGTTTATCAGCTCTAGGCGTTTGCCTCGGGCCTATCGTGGTTGCGTCGCTGAATCCGGCTTTGGATACCGCGAGTATGCATTTTATCGAGCCTTATTTCGCGGTGTTATATCTCCTGGTTGCCGTTTGCAGCGGACTGGGACTGGTGGTGATCGGAGGGATCATCGCAAAACCTGGGGTGCCTCGAAAGGCTTGAACTGGGGATTGGTCTAAATTGCAGCGCCAACCACCGGACCAGGCGCAGGCCGCCTTTCCCGTTTCCGTGTATTCCGTGCATCCCGTGGTTGCCCTCGCCTTGCGGAGGCGGACAGCGCAACAAGCCCGGCAACCCGCCTCGTTACCTCGGCGGCTACAGGGAGAGATTACGGTCCTGGTGTCCTGACAAAGATGTTCCGAGACAAAGGGCCTCCTCTCGCTGAACCTCTCCTCCGGAGAAGGAGAAGGGGTTTCTGCCTTGAAGCTATGGCCGCGGGGCGGTTCTTCCGCCATTGTGCTGCCCGGGGGATTTGGGCTTAATGCAGGCCATGTCGATTGCGAAGAGTTTACGTGCTGCGCTACTCGCCCCCGCCCTGCTCTGCTGCACATTCAGTCTCGAAGCCGTGCCGGGAGATTGGCTGGTCGCCCCAGGCCCATTCGTCGCCCGCGTCACCGCCACTCGGGACGGCCGCGAAATCGAGCTGGCGAACGGTTTGGTCCGGCGGCTGATTCGCCTCGAGCCCAACGCGGCCACGGTGGCTTTTGACAGTCTAACCACCGGCGAGACCCTGCTCCGTTCTGTTCGACCGGAGGCAGTGATTGAGGTCAACGGGAAGAAATGGCCGGTCGGCGGCCTGGTTGGGCAACCGGTTCACAATTTTCTCAGTCCGGCGTGGGTTCAGAATTTGGCGCCGGCCCCCTCAGCGCTACAGTTCGCCGGCTTCCAAACCGGCAACACCGAGCCGCGGTTTCCCTGGCGAAAGCGCCTGGAGTGGCTCCCGAGCGACGCGGCGTGGCCGCCCCCGGGGGTGTCCCTCACGCTCTCCTTTGCCGGAGGAACGAACCTCCCGGGGATTACGGTGGAGGCGCACTACGAACTCTATGACGGCTTGCCGTTAGTCTCGAAATGGCTCGTGATTCGGAATGGGTCGAACGCGCCCGTGACGCTCAATTCAGTCGTCGTCGAGCAACTGGCGGTCGTCGAACCGGAGTCGATTGTCGACGGCACCGCCGTCAATTTCCGGGGGCCTTACCGCTCGCTGGAAGTGTTCAGCGATTACTCGTTCGGCGGCAATATGACCGCCAACGCGGATGCGCCGGCCGTTCACTGGAAGGCCGACCCGCTCTACGCGACCCAGGTCCATTACGAGCGGCAAACCCCTTGCCTCCTCGAATGCTCTCCCCCCATCGGCCCGAACGTCATCATCGAGCCCGGCGCGAGTTTCGATTCTTTTCGCGTTTTTGAGCTGGTCCATGACTCCACCGACCGCGAACGCCGCGGGTTGGCCATCCGCCGGGCCTACCGGGCCCTGGCTCCGTGGGTGCAGGAAAACCCCATACTCATGCACGTCAGAAGCGCTAAGCCAGAAGCTGTCCGAACCGCCATCGATCAGTGCGCTGATGTCGGTTTCGAGATGGTCATCCTGACCTTCGGCAGCGGGTTTGATATTGAAAACGAAAAACCGGAGTACCTGGCCCAAATCAAACAGCTCGCCGATTATGCCCGCGCCAAAGGCATCGCCCTGGGCGGCTATTCGCTCCTGGCCAGCAGATCCATTGACGCCGCGAACGACGCCATCAACCCGAAGACCGGCAAGGCGGGCGGCGCCCGCTTTGGCAACTCGCCCTGCCTTTGCAGTCCCTGGGGACAGGACTATTTCCGCAAGCTCCGCCAGTTCTATGAGCAGACTGGGTGCGCGGTCCTGGAACATGACGGCTCCTATCCCGGCGATGTTTGCGCCTCCACCAACCACCCCGGGCATTCCGGCCTCGCCGACTCGCAATGGAAACAGTGGAAGGTAATCAGCGGTTTCTACGAGTGGTGCTGCGCCCGTGGCGTCTATCTGAACGTGCCAGATTGGTACTACCTGGCGGGCTCCACCAAGTGCGGCATGGGCTACCGCGAGAGCAACTGGTCCCTGCCCCGCGACCAGCAGGAGATCATCGAGCGCCAGAACATCTTCGACGGCACGTGGGAGAAAACGCCTAGCATGGGCTGGATGTTCGTGCCGCTGACCGAATACCAGGGCGGCGGCGCGGCCGCGACGATCGAGCCCCTGAAAGACCATCTTCCCCATTACGAAACTCGCCTGGCCAACCTGTTCGGCGCCGGTGTCCAGGCCTGCTACCGCGGGCCCCGGCTTTACGACTCCGAAGAAACCCGCGCCGTCGTAAAGAAGTGGGTCGCATTCTACAAGCAGCACCGCGCCATCCTCGACAGCGACATCATCCACCTGCGCCGCGCCGATGGCCAGGACTGGGATGGCTGGCTCCACGTCAATCCCCACCTCCGCGAGCGCGGCCTGGCGGCCTTCTATAATCCGCTGCCGGTACCCATCGAACGCCGCCTCCGTCTGCCGCTGTACTATACCGGTCTTGCAGAAACCGCGGTTCTTCGCCGCTCCGATGGGACAACTCACAAGGCCAAACTGGCCCGCGATTATTCGGTTGAGGTGGTGGTCAGTATCCCCGCCCAAAGCCGAACATGGTTGACGGTCGAGGCCGGGCGATAGCCGGACTGCAGCTTCAGGACCCCGTGATCAGGAAATCCAGCAGGTCGGCCATGTCCTGCGTGGTCAGCCCCTGCTCCAGCCCCTCCGGCATTAACGACCAGAATTGAGTCTGGGCGAACCGCACATTGAGCCGCGGCCAGACTGACGCCCCCCCTACCTGTCGCAACGTGATGCTGGCAGGGTTGTCATCTGTCTTTATTCCCACCAAGTTCTCCCCTTCCTCGGTCTCCACCACACAAGTCGCGAACTCCGCTGCCACGGACACGCTCGGTTCCACAATCGCCGACAGCAACCTCTCCTTGCTAAAGGTCCGCGCGCCGGTCAGGTCAGGGCCTAAGAACTCGCCGGCGCCGCCTGCCTGATGACAGGCCGAACAATGGGACTGAAAAACGCCTCGTCCGCGATCCGTCCGCCCGCGTATGCGCAGCGCCGGTTTGAACTGATCGAACGCCTCCAGCCGGTGAATAGGAACGGGGCCGAACAACTTGAGCGCGCGCTCGCGAACCCCCGGCTCCCGGTAGGTCCGCAGAAAATTCAGAGCCACCCCGGGCAGGTCGCCCGGCACAATTTCACCCCTCTCAATTGCCCCCAGCACCGCGGGCACCCGATCACTGCGTCCCAGAAGCGTCATCACGGCGGTGCGCCGTAGCAGGGGCGGGAAAACCCCCCACCGCTCCAGCATCGACGGCAGTACCCGCGGATCGTCATACCGCCCCACCGTCTCGATCGCCATCGCCCGCAACGCTCCGTACGGCTGTGGATTGCAGATCAACAACAGCCAGTCGCTCGTCTCGTTGAATGTAAACGGGCTGACGCCAATCATCCGTACCGCTTCAGCCCGCACGTTCTCCGCCACGCTGGCATCGACCGCTTTCGCCAACGCCGAGCCGTAAACCGCCGCCAGTCTCTTTTGAGTGTCCACCAGCGCCAGTGAGCTTCGCGTCCGGTGCAGACCGTCGCCAAGCGCATAAGCCAGCCGGTAGGCCTGAAGCGGGTCCAGCGGCGTCCGGCTGATGAACTCCGTCGCCTGCGTGACATCGTCCTCTCGACCTCGGGTCCCGATCAGGCCCGCGAGCCGCTGCAAAAATGCCAGCCCTGCCGGGTTGTTCCGAAACCTGGCCTCGCTGCCGAGCAATTGCATCAACGCCCCTGCACCCTCGCTCAGAGAGCTCAGCACGGCGGACTGGACCCACCCATCCGTCGCGTCGCGCGCCAGGATCCGCGCCAGCAGAATATGCCGTTCAGGGTGTCGGACCTCGCCGAGCGAAAACGCCAATTGATACCTCACGCGCAGTGAAGGGTCTCCTGCGAGCCGTTTGAAATGTTCCCATAGCGCCGGTGAAACAGTGCGCTGCGCCGGCAGGTTCTCGGCCGCCACAAGCCCGTGCTGCCGGACCAAAGCGTTGGTGTCGCCCAGCGCGCGCAGCACGTGGCCCTCCGCCAGCGCGCCGGACGTGGTCAACGCATACAGCGCCTCCACGCGCGCCACTGGCAGTGCCGCGTTGGTCAACATCGCGCTCAACAGCGGCGCCGCCGCAGGGTCCTGGCGCTCCAACAATAGCCTCGCAGCCGTGTCCCGATGCCATCCGTTTGGATTCGCCAGCGCCGCAACCAGGTCGTAGGCCCGCGCCCCGCGCAGTTGCGGCGGTTTCGGGTTCTTGAAAAGCTCCGGCGCCACCCGGTAGATCCGCCCCCCATCTCTCCCGTCTCGCCGGTCCACGATGTAAAGCGTCCCATCCGGCGCGTTCACCGCCTGAACCGGCTGAAACCATCGATCCTGCGACATCACAAATTCCGAATTGCGCTCGTTCGCGGGGCGCACCGCGGTCGCTCCCAGGCCCGCCTCCCGCAGCACCATGCGGTGAACCAGGTGCAGGTCCGGGTCGCACACGAACACATTCTCGGCATACCCCGACGGGAACGCGTTCCCGCGATACACCACCACCCCATGAGCATTGGTAAGCCATCCCACCGCCATCAAATTGCTTTTCGATTCGCCGGCCGCCGCTGCTGCGTCCGCGACCAGGTGAAACGCTGTTGTTGCTGGCCCGGCGACATCCAGCAAATCGGGCGCTCTCGGAAAGAATGGATACCGCCACCCGTACCTCGCCTCGCTCACCACCAACCGTAGCGGCCGCGACGGATCGCACACGAACTTGCGCCCGCTGTTGTCGAAGCTCAGGCCTGAAAACGCGGGACCGGTTTCTGGAAACACCGAGTAATTCCGCGGGTCAAATGAGAAGTCCTTCCGCTCGACTGACACCGGCTGGCTCGCCGCATTCGTCGCCACGATCAGCCCCCCAAGCCCTGCCGTCCCACCATGGATCCGACCGTTCAGACCCCAATTGAAGTTGTTCAGCAACGCGCCGCTCGTCACCGCGTTGCTGCCCCCAAAACCACTCAACACGATCTTCCGTACATCCGCCAACCCGTCCCCCGTGCTGTCTTTCAGATACAGCACGTCGCCCCCTGACGCCACAAACACGCCGCCCGAATAACACGCCAGCGCGGACGGCGACACCACGTTCTCAGCCAGCACGATGCTGCTCCGGTACTCCCCGCGCTCGTCCGGGTCTTGCAGCAATCGAATTCGCCCTGACGCGCGCGCTACCTCTCCCGCCCCCAACCCCTGTGGCGTTTCCGCCACGTACATCTTCCCTCCCTCATCAAACGCTATCGCAATCGGCGATGCCACCAGCGGTTCGGCCGCCACCACCTCGATCCGAAAACCCGGCTCCACCCGGAAGCTGCTTAGCCCATTCGTCCCCGCGGCCGACGCCGCCCGGGTGACTCGATTCGACTCCGTCGCAGCACAAAAGCCCTCCGCGCACACCAACCCCAAAGCAACCCCGCAGCACAGCACCGGCAACCTCGTCCTAATGCGCATGCGCTATCTTCCCGCATGTTTGGCGTTCGGAAAAGAGGGAAAGTGCAACCGCCCGCTTGAATCGCCGGTCAAAACCCGATAATCAAAATCGGAAACCGGGTTGTGCCCACAACTATGGACCTGAAAAGACTCGAAGATTTTGCCGCTCGAGTACGGCGGGAACTGTTCGGAAACATTCTGCCGTTCTGGACCGGGCCGGCTCTGGACCATCAGCACGGCGGCTGGCTCGCCTGGCTCTCCAACGACCTAAAGCCCGACCATTCCCGGCCAAAAGGCCTGATTCTGAACAGCCGGATCCTGTGGGCCTTCTCGGCGGTCTACCGCGCTTACCCCGACTTGCTTTGCCGCCAAATGGCGGAACGCGCCGCTGAGGTCGTGATGAACCGGTTCTGGGATTCGGAGCACGGCGGCGCTTATTGGCGTCTCGACGCCACGGGTCACGCGGTGGACGACTCGAAGAAGATCTATGGCCAGGCCTTCTATATCTACGCGCTCGCCGAGTACTGGCAGGCGTTCGCAGGACAGGTATCCGCGTTGGCGCGGACCAAAGATCTATTCGAGCTTCTTGAGCGGCACGCGCGCGACCCCATCCACGGCGGTTATTGGGAAGTCCGGCGCCGGGATTGGTCCGAAGCCGCCGAAATGCGCCTCAGCGAAAAGGACATGAACGAAAAGAAATCGATGAATAATCATCTTCATGTCCTGGAGGCTTACACGAACCTGTATCGAGTCTGGAAAGACCCCCGGCTCGAGGCACGCTTGCGCGAACTGATCCGGATCTTTCATCAGCGAATCCTCCAACCGGGCGCCTGGCATCTGAACCACTTCTTTGATGAACGCTGGCAAGTCCGCTCCGACTCCTGCACCTACGGCCATGATATCGAAGCAAGCTGGCTCCTGTGCGAAGCCGCCGAAGCACTGGGCGACGACGCCTTATGCCGCCACGCCCATGAACTCGGCCTTCAGATCGCAAACGCTGTCCATGAGGAAGCGCTGGAAGCGGACGGCGGCCTCTGCTACGAAGGCAGGCACGGGCAGATCATCGATCGCGGAAAGGAGTGCTGGCCTCAGGCCGAGGCTATAATCGGTTTCATTAATGCCTTTCAGCTCTCCGGGAAAACCGGTTACCTCGAAGCCGCCATGAGGGTATGGGATTTCATCGAGCGGCACCTGGTCGACCGCGAACACGGCGAATGGTTCTGGCGCGTCAATCCGGACGGCACACGCGACACAACTCTGCCCAAGCTGAGCGAGTGGAAAGGACCGTATCACGGCACGCGCGCCTGCCTCGAAACCCTGCGGCGCCTCTCAACGATCTCCAGGGTTTGACGGTTTTGCGTTTTACGTTTCGCACCTTCCGTTTTACGTTCCGGCCCCATGACCGCCAGCGCATTCGCCCGCCGCCTGACTCAGCTCCGGCGCCAGCACAAAAAACTCATTAACAGGCCCAACCGGAAACAAAAGGCCGGCAACGGCATCTTTGACCGCTACGAATTTCCTGTGCTCACCGCCGAGCACACGCCGCTGTTCTGGCGCTACGACTTTGAACGGGCCGCCAACCCCCACCTGATGACCCGGTTGGGCATCAACAGCGTCTTCAACGTCGGCGCCCTCGACTGGAATGGCCGCATCGTCCTTATGGCCCGGGTGGAGGGATGGGACCGAAAATCGTTTTTCGCAGTTGCCGAAAGCAAGACCGGCGTGGACCAGTTCCAGTTCTGGGATTACCCCGTCCGAATGCCCGAGAACGGACCGGAAGAGACAAACGTCTATGACATGCGCCTGGTCCGCCATCAGGACGGCTGGATTTACGGCCTCTTTTGCGCCGAACGCCACGACGACGCCAAATCGCAAGACCTCTCCGCGGCAATCGCCCGTTGCGGCATTGCGCGAACAAAGAACCTCGTGGATTGGGAGCGGCTGCCGGACCTCAAAACGAATTCCCCGCACCAGCGCAATTGCTTCCTCCATCCGGAATTCGCGCACGGCAAGTATGCCTTCTACACTCGCCCGATGACCGAGTTCGCCGCGACCGGCTCCGGCGACGGCATCGGCTGGGGCCTGTGTGACGACATCACCCATGCCGTGGTGAAAAATGAGACGATCATTGACCCTCGCCTTTATCACACCATCAAGGAAGGCAAGAACGGTCTGGGCCCGGCGCCGATCAAGACTGTCGAAGGCTGGCTCCATCTCGCCCACGGGGTCCGGAACACCGCCGCGGGCATGCGTTACGTGCTGTATCTGTTTCTGTGCGACCTGAAAGACCCATCCAAAGTGATCAAGGCCCCCAGCGGTTATTTCCTCGCACCCGAAGGCGAAGAACGCGTCGGAGACGTTTCCAACGTGGTCTTTGCCAACGGCTGGGTCGCCCGGCCCAATGGCGATGTGTTCATCTACTACGGCTCCTCCGACACGCGCACGCATGTCGCCACCACCACGGTGGACCAGTTGCTGGACTATGTAATGAACACCCCCGCAGACGCCCTGCGCACCCGCTTATCGGTCGAGCAAAGGTGCCGGCTTATCGAGAAGAATCTACGAAAGCCCTCAGATTTTCGGTGCTGACACCCGGGGGCATGCCTCCGGCACACGACAACACGAGGCGCGACCCTGACGGAACCTGCCGCAACAATGCGTTGACCGCCGATCCAACTTCCCTCGGCGACCCTTTCGCCAACACATCCCGGGGAGGAATATTGCCCAGGATGGCCAGCTTATTCCCGCTCATTTCAAACAACTCGCCAATGGTGTTAAACACCCCCGGATTGTAGAGATTGATGCCCAGTTCAGAGTAGTATTTGATGGACTTCGCGCACTGGGCATCGTTGTGAAAAAACTTTACCGACACATCCGTGCTATAGAGCTCCTTGAAGTAGGGGTAGCCAAACTCCTTGAAATCCTGCTCCCCTACAAAACCAACGATGTCGTCCAGGACAAAAATCCCGTCAATCGTGTCGAAAGTCTCGCGCTGCACTTCATGCCATTTTTGCAGGAAAGCGGTGATGAGTCGCAGCAGCTTGTGCGCCTCGCCCGGGTCCGTTTTGAGCGTCATCAGGAACTCGGTAGTTCCCATGAGGAAACTGGCGATGTTCAGCGGCCCCCGCGACACCGAAAAGCGAATTTTATGCCCCAGATTCTCGATGCGCCTCCGCGTGCTCTTGAGGCGATTCAGCATGAACGGCAACAAACCGTCCGTTTTAGGATTCGGCTCCACCAGGTCAGCTATCTGTGACGGCTCGCGAATCAGCTTGTCCGCAAAGGGAAACTCATTCTGATAAAAGACGCACTTGCTCCCAAAGGCCGAGGGCTCCGTGCACATTCCGAACTCGGACCAGAACCCCGGCAGGAACATGACCTCGGTGAAGGTCTCGAGGGCGCGGCGATTCGCCTGAAACCAGGTGTCTTCGTTCGTGAAGTAGTCTAGAATGCTGGTCCCAAACCAATTCGGAAGCCAGGGGCTGTCGATGATGAAACCCACCGGAGGTTTATCAACTTCCTTCCCCCGAATCACGGCCAGCAGCCTTGACCATTGCGCATCTGTCATAATAGGAGCCCTGCGGCAAAACGTCGCAGGACAGGCAAAGCGCCTGTCCTGCGGTATTGATCAGAGCCAGGCAGGATGGGTCTCCTGCGGGGTAGATTAGAAGATCTTCGTGATGGTCAGCGCCACCGTGTGACCCTGCAGGCGGCTTTCGGCCATGAACTCATAATCGTAGCGCAGGGACCACCCCAGCTTGAACTTGGGGTAAAACACATTGACCTCCGGCCCAACGGCGGCTACGCGGTCACGCTCAGGCGTGGTTTTTCCCGACCCGGAATCTTCGGTGACCTGCTGCTGGTAATAACCGACCACCCCGACGTCAACGGTCTTTGACAAAGCACGGCTGATGCCCCATTCAAGGGTGTAGGCCTGGCCTGGAGTGTAGGTTGCGCCCTCCTTTTGGCTGTTAAATTCATATCGATTCAGCGCAGAAATGGCCCACAGTTTATCCGCGTCCACATACCAGGTTGCCCCGGCCGTAAGCATCGCCGTCCAGAATCCCGAACCGGCGCGGGTGGTGCCGAACACCGGTGACGAATCTCCCGTTGGCACCCAGACCCCGGCACCTAGCGAAAAGTCGAACTTTTCGATATGTTTCGACCACGTGGTTTCGGCAAACAGATCTCCGATGCCAAACGTGCCGTCATTGACCGGTCTTGGGCCGCCGGTGATTTTCAAATCCGTATACTGCAGCGGCAAGAGCGCATCGACCCCGATGTTGCCGCCAAGCAGTTGGAGATCGGTAATCCAGATCAAGCGCGGCACGTTGGCATAGATGAACGCTTCCGCATCCACTTCCCCGGCTGGCCCCCTGGCTTTCTTCCCGTCCGAGTCGTTCACTCGGTCCGCGAAGTAAAAGGCGTTGTAATCGCGCAGGTAAAAACCCGGGGGCGGCAGAGAGGCCCCTTTGAGGCCTTCGACACCCGGGACATAATGCGCCGAGGGTTGTGCCTGGAGCACTCCGGGAATCGACAATAAAGCCCCCGCCACAAGCGCAAGGGCCGTTCGTGTTTTTTGGTGTTGGTTGGTTTTCATGGTTCGTTTTGTTGTGGTTCTACTCTGGACTAAACATCCTGTAATTTGCCGGTCTGGTAGGTCTCATAGGCGCTCAAGTCGAGCAACCCGTGGCCGGACAAATTGAACAGCAGCACCCGTTTCTGCCCCGCCTCGCGCGCCCGGATGGCCTCATCGACCACCGCGGCAATCGCGTGAGCGGACTCCGGCGCAGGAATGATCGCTTCGGTTTGGGCGAAGAGCGTCGCGGCCTCGAAAACTTTTGTCTGATGGTACGCCTGCGCCTCCATCAACCCGAGCTTGAGGGCATGGCTAACCATAGGCGACATGCCGTGGTATCGCAATCCACCGGCGTGAATCGACGGCGGCATGAACTTGTGGCCGAGCGTGTACATCATCAGCAGCGGCGTAGTCTCGGCGGTATCCCCAAAGTCATAGCGCAGCTCGCCTTTCGTCAATGACGGACAAGCGGAGGGCTCCACACCGATAATCCGGTACTTCTTCTTCTCGGTGATCTTCTTCCGGATAAAAGGAAATGCCAGTCCGGCGAAGTTGCTGCCGCCGCCACAGCACGCGACAATCACATCCGGTTCCTCGCCAGCCATCTCCATCTGCTTAATGCTCTCCTGACCAATGACGGTTTGATGCAAGCAGACATGGTTGAGCACGCTGCCGAGCGAGTATTTGGTGTTCGGGTGTTTCACGGTGTCTTCAATGGCTTCGCTGATAGCGATCCCGAGGCTGCCGGGACACTGAGGATCTTCCGCGAGCAGCTTGCGCCCGAAATCAGTCTGGTCACTCGGGCTCGGATGCACCGTCGCTCCCCACGTGTGCATCAGCATCCGCCGATAAGGCTTGTGCTGGTAGCTGACCTTGACCATGTAAACATTGCATTCGAGCCCGAACAGCTTACATGCCAGCGCCAACGACGAACCCCACTGTCCGGCGCCAGTCTCAGTCGCCAGCCGCTTGGTGCCGGCGACCTTGTTGAAGTAAGCCTGAGCGACCGAGGTGTTGGGTTTGTGGCTGCCGGCGGGGCTGGCGCCTTCGTACTTGTAATAAATGTGAGCGGGCGTGTTCAGTGCCTTCTCCAATCGCACGGCCCGCAGCATCGGTGTGGGCCGCCACAGCGCGTAAATCTCCCTGACCGGCTCAGGAATCTCGACCCACCGTTCGGGGCTCATCTCCTGGCGCACCAGATTCTCAGGGAAGATCGCCAGCAGCGCTTCCGGCGGCACCGGCTGCTTCGTGCCGGGATGTAGCGGGGGCGGCAGCGGTTCGGGGAAATCCGTAAGGAGATTGTACCAGGTTTTAGGGATGTCGGATTGCGTCAGATCAAAACGTGTTTGCATGGTCGGTTCAGATTCTTTTTCGCTCGGACGGCGCGAACATTAGCGGAATCGCTGGCCGGAGTCACGTAAAATGATGCGGCTTGAACGGCCGGCGAGGGGCGCTCCAAGGGTGGTTCGCCGGCCCGAAAATCCCCCCGCGCCGGTGGAGCCCGACTCGGGTGCGCGCGGATCAACCGCCACCCCCTGCCCCGTTCCCGCCAGCCGTCGAAAGCAAGGCCGACGGGCCGGGCTTAAGGGAACCGTTCTACGTCCTCGAATGGCTCCAGTTTGCCGATTTCAGACATGAGCTCATCAGCCACCTGCTGATAAATCCGTTTGAGCCGGTCTTTGGAACAGGTGTTGGCCTCCGCGCGCAGTTCCTCGAAAAGCATCGGACGGCCGAACTTAACGGCCACCCGCCGGGGGCAAGGGAAATGCATGTGACGTCCATAGGCGCGAAATGTGCCAAACACCCGGACCGGCACAACCGGGGCCGAGGATTTGATCACAGTCAAACCAATGCCGGCCCGGGCAGGCTGCAGGCGACCGTCCCGAGTTCGAGTGCCCTCAGGAAAGAGGATGATCGCCCCCCCGGCGAGAAGCCGATCCAAAATAGCCTTCAGCCCTTTGGCCCCCCCGCCCTCGCGGTCTACCGGCACCACGTGCCAGGATCTCAAAACGGCCCCCAGCACCGGGAGCCGGAACAGGTTCTCACGAGCCAAGTAGTTAATCTCCCGGGTTAAGGCGGCGCCCACGAGGGGCGGATCGATGAAGCTCTCGTGATTGCAGGCCAAAATAACCGGACCCGCCAGCGGCACCCGTTCGGCATTGAAAGCGTGCCAACGGAAGTAAAACCGGAACACGGCCCGGAAGCTGACCCAGCCCACTTTGTAGGAAAGGCCCATTAAGCGGGTGTCCTTGTGGTTCCGGGGTTGCCTCTCACCTGCTAGCGTTCGCTAACCTCTGCTTGATATCGCTGAGAATCAACGCGCTGGTCTGTTCGGCAGTCATCTCAGAGTTGTTGATCACCCTGGCGCCCAGCGCGATCATCAATGGGGCCGTCGCTCGCTGGCTGTCGCGCTGGTCGCGGGCCGCGAGATTCTCGCGCACTCCGTCGGCTTCGCGGCGGCGGGTCCGTTCCTCAAGCCGCGCGTCCAGGTAATACTTGAAATCGGTTTCGGGAAACACGTTCGTGCCGATGTCCCTGCCTTCCATTACGAGGTTGCCGAATTCGAGGCACTCGCGCTGCCGCTTCCGCATCCATTCCCTGACTTTCGGGATCGCGGCAACTTGAGGCACCGCCGCACTGACCTCAGCGGTCCGAATCTCCTTAGCGGGGAAATAGCCGTCCACCTCCAAATGAACCTGGGCCTCGACGCAGCGCAGCGTGGTCTTCCAGTTGCGGCAAGCGGCGGTGACCGCTCTCTCATTGTTTACGTCCACGCGGTGCTTCAGGCAGTACCAGGCCAGAGTCCGGTACATCGCTCCGGTATCCACGTAAACGAAGCTCAAAGCCCGGGCCACCAACTTCGCGTTGGTGCTCTTGCCGCTGGCGCTGGTGCCGTCGATGGCGATGATTATCGGGTCTCTTGCTGTGGTCGCAACCATGGTTCAAGGTGCCAGTCAATCCGTAATTCTTAGCGAACGATCACTCCGCGAGCAACTCTTCGCTCGCGAGAATGCCTCCGGTCTGAGGGTTTCGAATAAGCACGCCCAGGCCCCCAGGAGGCGGGCTGGCCAGCTTTTGGAAAAAATCAGGAAAGGTTTTCCTCACACACCGCGGATCACGTATCCGGATTCCGGGGACTTTGAGGCCAAGGACCGCGAAGCACATCGCCATCCGATGGTCTTCGTAGGTCTCAATCTCCCCGCCGTGAAGTGCGGATGGATGGACCCTAAGGGTGTCCCCAGCCTCAACCACTTCGGCTCCGCACCTGGTCAATTCGGTCTTCAGCGCCCGAACCCGCTCACATTCCTGGACCCGCAAACGGCCAAGATCAGTAAACCGAACGGGGGTGGGTGAGAACGGCGCGAGGACAATCGCAGTCATGATGCTGTCGGCGAGGTCATGCCGCCGCGAAATTGTTTCCTTGGTAAAAACCGGGCGTGGCATTCCACCGCCCTCAGTGGGCGGCGGCGCTAGAAACTCGGGGAATCTTTGGTCCACTTGCCACCCGGAGCCAGGCCAGCGAACGACCCGGATATCACCGCTGGGATGAGATAAGATCCCGCTCAGCTTTCCGGCGGCCCAAAAGTAACTTCCGCTTGAAGCATCGGGTTCAATAGGGAATTCGCCGCCGCTCTTCGGGAATGCCCGGGCCAACTCAGAGGTCATCCTGACATACGGCAGATTCTCTTCACTCTCGCCCTCGACTTCGACCTGCCATCCACCCACGCCGGCACACAGGAGCAGGGCCGACGCGAATTGTGAGCTTTCCAGGACACTCACGAGGCATTTGCCGCGCTGTGTGCCACCGCCGTAAACCATCGCCGGCAACCGATCGTTGCTCGATTCAATCCGATAACCGAGCTGCCGCAGCGCTTTGAACAAAGCAGCCTGGGGACGTTCGTGCATTCTGTCCGTGCCGTGAATCCGGTATGCGCCCTTGCCCAGGCAGACAAACGCCGTCAGGAAACGCGCCGCGGTGCCGGCGTTGGCGGCAAACAGTTCCACGGGGCGAGTTTCGCTGCCCCCGGCAGGCACCACTCCGTGTTTGCCGTAAATGGTAATCGTCCGATTACAGGGTTCCTCCGGGTCGGTCCCAACAGTCACCAGGAAGCCGAGTTCCTGGAGGCATTCCACCATCACCTGGGTATCCTCGCTCCACAGTCCGCCGCGCAGGATGGTTTCACCGTCAGCCAAAGCGGCCAGGATCAACGCACGGTTGGTGATGCTCTTGGAGCCAGGAACGGTGATGGCCGCCCGAACCGGTTGCTGAAGGGGCGTGATTTCTATGAGTTCCGGGAGTGCCATCGCACGCGGGAGTCTTGGCTTTCGCCCCGCCTAATTCAAGCGGCAACTTGCCGATGACTTAGCGGCCATTGACCGGCATCACGCACGAGGTCGAGCATAATATCCGCTATTCGAGGGTCGGTGCCGACCGGCTCCGCGTACCAAACCAGTTTGCCCTTCTTCTCGGTTGGATTTCTCCAGGGAGTCTGCCGGCTTTCAAGCCGCCGCTGGAGAATGGGGGCCGACTGCCCCAACGCGAGAGGAATATCCTCCTTCACGTGCGGCCCTTCGCCCGCAAAAAACGGCACCACAACGATATTTTCGGTCTGGGCCAACTCGTAACAGGCACTGATGCGCGGGGCCTCTTCGAGGTAGATCGCCTGCACCTGGGCATATAGGCCCTTGAGGATAAACAACGCCACAACGCGTTCGATGGTGTCGCGCGAATTCTCGTCCCGCTCAGTGCCATGCCCGGCGATGAACAGGCTGGTTTTGGCCGGTATGGGCGCGCGCGGGAACGGGGATTTCTCCACGACCTCCTGGGCCCGGTGAAGCGCGATGTTCACCAGGTCCGGATCCGATCCCACCGGCTTGCAGTAGAACAAAGTCTGCGCTCCGCGCTCCTGAACCCTGGACCAGCCGGGGCCCAATCCCGTTTTGAACCCCAGCGCTTCGGGGATAACCCGCTCGGAAAAATAGCCCGCGCTGAGGAAGAACGGCACCACGAAAACTCGGCGAAAACCGGCAGCGGCCTCCGCACTCCTTAACTGGGGCTCCTGTTTCCAAAAAGCCTCCAGCACAGCGCCAAAAATGCGGCGCCGCCGTAATTCGGCCGCATGCTGATAGATCGGGGCCGCAGCCGCGGCGTCAGACTGGGCTCCGTGTCCGACTACAACCAGTGCCGAGTCGGAGAAATCCTGCATCGCCCTAATGGCAGCTGCATCCGCCACCGCAGGAGCCGCCGCTGACTTCCGCCTCCGTGGGCAGGCGCCCTAATTCGAGCGTCTTATTGACGTAGTGGTGGACCGATTGCTGGACCTGGTGCAACTCTTCCTGCGCGTCGAGGAAGCCCCGCGCCACGGGATTCTGCAGCAACCGGTCCCGGTGGTCCTCGAAATCGGAAATCTCCTCGCCGGTCAACGCGATGGAGGTTTGCTGTTTCTCCTGTAGAGCCTGGCCTTTGCTGACCAGGGCCTCGTAGTCGGTCCGTGTGCCACTGTCCCCCATAAAGGCATCGATGCGCTGGCGGATGGATTGGATCTCGGGCTGCGCCAGTATGGTCTGGCACAGTTCAATGGTCTTCTGTCTGATGGCATTATCTTCAGTGATACTTGGCATAGTTTGTTTTGCTTTCCGTCACGCGGGCCGTGAGCCACGCAGGCGCGCCAGCGCTCTCAATACAACATAGCTCGTCGCAAAAAGCAAACCGGCGCGAGGGTATAATTCCTTGCGGGACGAAGGGACCCGGCCACAATAGCGCCCTATGAAGCTCGATCTTCTGTTGGCGGTGGCTGTTGGCTTTGGAGTTTCGCTCGCTGACGGCGGTCAGGCGGAGTCGCTGAAGCCGGGCGGCGGGGAGGTCCGGTTGTTAATCCGTGAGGACGACATGGGCTCGTTTCATGCCGCGAACCTCGCCTGCATCGACTGTTACACCAACGGGATCGCGCGATCCGTCGAGTTGATGGTGAACGGGCCGTGGTTCCCGGAAGCAGCGAAACTGCTGCGCGAGAACCCCGGTCTGGACGTCGGAGTCCACCTGGTGCTGACGAGCGAATGGGAGAACTTCAAATGGGCGCCAAAGGCGTGGGTGCCTAGCCTGGTGGATTCCAACGGTTTCTTCTTCCCCATGGTCTGGAGAAACAACTTGTTGCCGTTGCACAGC
This sequence comes from Verrucomicrobiia bacterium, assembly GCA_036524155.1. GTDB lineage: Bacteria > Verrucomicrobiota > Verrucomicrobiia > Limisphaerales > UBA8199 > DATDCV01. The sequence goes on along the minus strand of DATDCV010000487.1, from coordinate 3,270 downwards.
TCGATCCAGGAATCGAACTGGCGGATCGCCGACGTGGAAAAAGAACTGCGGGCCCAGATCGAAATCGCGTTGCGCCACGTGCCACGGGTCACGCACCTGAGCTGTCACATGGGCTTCGAGGGGCTGGAACCGCGGATTCGCGATCTCGTCAGGAAACTCGAAAGGGACTACCACCTACAGCCTGAAACCGCGAGGGCGTCGCTGAAATATTTCCCGGGGTGGGGATCGGAGCGCAACGCCGACGGCAGGGTCAGAGCGTTTATCGCCAACCTCGAAAAACTAACCCCCGGGACTTATCTCTTTGTGGAACATCCCGCCCGAGGGACGCCCGAACTGGAGACCGTCGGCCACAAGGGGTATGAAACTGTCGCAACGGACCGGGAAGCCGTCCGACGGGTTTACACCAGTCCCGAAGTGAACGAGGCTATTAGCAGGCTCAAGGTAAAGTTGATCAGCTACGCCAACCTTCGGTAGGAGAGCCCCAGGCCGCAGACAGAAAATCCTTTCGTTCGATTCGGCGAGTTCCTACCTTGATAAAGTGGGTCTTGCTGTTGGCGACCAGGTCAGCCTAACGATTAGCGACATAGCCTTCGGAGGGGAAGGTGTGGCGCGAGTGGAGGACTTTGTCGTCTTTGTACCCTTTGTCGCGCTCGGGGAAGAGGTAGAGGCGGAACTGACCGAAGTGAAGAAGCGCTTCGCCCGCGGCAGGCTGCTGCGGGTAGTGCGAGCGTCCGCGGAGCGGGTGGAACCAGCGTGCCGCTATTTCAGGGAGTGCGGCGGGTGCCAGTACCAGCACCTGAGCTACGAAAGCCAATTGCGGTTAAAGCACAAGCAGGTTTGCGATTTATTCGAACGGATCGGAGCACTGGACCGCTCGGTGGTGGCCCCGGTGATTCCTTGCCCCAGTCCCTATGCCTACCGGAACCGGATTATGATTCGGAGCCAGTGGGACAAGTTCAAGCAAGGACTGAATATCGGGTTCATTCGGGCGGACAATCGCCTGGTGGTGGATATTGAACGATGCGAGATCGCCGAACCGGGGCTGAACGAGGAGATTCGGCGTGTGCGAGCAAACCCGCCGCCTAAAGGCGGTTTGAAGGTGGTGTTGCGCATCCCGCCCGAGGGTTGGGAAGTCCCGCCGGATTCCTTCTTCCAGAACAACTTCTTCCTGCTGCCGAAGATGATCGAAGTAGTGCGGGATCGGCTCGGGGCAAGCGGCGCACGGCACCTGGCGGACATTTATTGCGGCGTGGGGTTCTTCAGCGTTGAAGCCGCGGACCTGGTGGATTCGTTCGTGGGGGTGGAGTACGACCGACTGGCGGTGGCGGCCGCCAGGAAGAATGCCGCGGTTCGCGGCCGGACCAACGGTGATTTCCTGGCGGGCTTAGCCGAAGAGTTGCTGCCCGGGCTGATGCGTAGCTGGAAAGCGGAATCAACGTCGGTGTTGCTGGATCCGCCCCGAAAAGGGTGCCAGGCCGCGATATTGGAATTGCTGCGGGAGACACGCCCGGCGCAGGTGATTTACGTATCGTGTCACCCGGCGACGATGGCGCGGGATTTGAACGTGTTATGCGCCGGGGATGTCTTTAAATTGGCGAAAGCCAGCCTGCTGGACATGTTCCCACAGACAGCCCACGTCGAATGCGTGGCGGACTTGCGAAGCACACCGCCGGGGCCACAGGGCAGCGCAAACTAGCTTGCTAATGACATGAGCATCGATTCAACTGTGACGCGCCGCATGACAATGGCCAACGACGTCAGTCAGGAAAAGAAGTTTGTGCCGTCGGTGCTGCCCTGGGTGCTAGCGGGCGCGGCGCTGCTGGTTTACCTGGTTTCTTTGAACCGGTGGATGCGCCTCGGGAGCGTCGGGAACGTCGCGATGGTGTCGGGATGGATCTGGCAACCCGAGCTGTCCCGGCCGCTGTATTGGCTGGTAACCGCCCCGCTGCGGCTGCTGCCTGCCAGCCTCATCCCCGTGGCGCTCAACTTCTTTTCGGCGCTGTGTGCCGCCGCCACACTCGGCTTGTTGGCTCGATCAGTAGCATTGCTGCCGCAGGACCGCACCGAGGATCAACGGCTCCGCGAAAAGAGCGCCTTCTCGCTCCTGTCAATCCGCCACGCCTGGCTGCCGCCGGTGCTGGCCGTGCTGATTTGCGGACTGCAGTTGACCTTCTGGGAAAATGCCACGGCGGCCTCGAGCGACATACTCGACCTGCTGCTGTTCGCCTACGTGGTGCGATGCATCCTGGAGTTCCGACTTTACGGCGCGGATTCATGGCTGCTGCGCGCGTGCCTCGTCTATGGCGCCGCAATGACCAACAACTGGGCGATGATCGCGTTGTTGCCCGTGTTCCTGGTGGCGCTGGCCTGGGCCAAAGGGCTGGGATTCTTTAACCTGCGTTTCCTGTTCCAGGCGCTGGCGCTGGGCAGCCTCGGGCTCTGCTTTTACGTGCTGTTGCCGGTGGCGGCCCTGGCATCAACGGGTGGCCAGCTTGGTTTCTGGGAGGCGCTCAAAAGCCATCTCGTTGAACAAAAGTATTACCTGGGGGCCATCTTCAACAAGGGAGTGCTATTCATGGGCGACCGCCCGTGGTGGGTGCTGGCGCTGCCTTCCTTGTTGCCGGTTCTGGCCATCAGCTTTCGCTGGCCTTCGTACTTCGGCGACCCGAGCAAGCTGGGAGTCGCCCTCGCGACCTTTGCCTTCCACTTTCTCCATGCGGCTCTGCTGGCGGTCTGCCTTTGGGTCAGCCTGGACCCAATCTTCAGCCCCCGCAACTATGCAGGGCTGCAGGCTTTGCCGTTGTATTACCTGGGGGCCCTGAGCGTCGGCTACCTGGCGGGGTATTTCCTGCTGATCTTTGGCGGGGCCAAGCCCATGCTGCGCTCGCGGCCATTGCCGGGGTATCCCGCGGCTCTTAACGCGCTGGTAACTCTGGCTGTTTGGGTGTTGCTGCTCCTGCTCCCCGGAGCTCTTTTATACAGGAATCTGCCGCAAATTCGTTTCACCAACGGACAGGCTCTGCGTCAGTATGTCCAACTAACCGCCCAGGACATCCCCGCCGCCAACTCGGTCGTGCTGAGCGATGATCCGTTACGGCTGATGCTGCTGCGTTCGCTGTGGACCCAGCGGCATGAACGCCAACCAGCGCTATTGCTGGAAACGCGGTCGCTCGCAATGCCCTTTTATCACCAGTTCCTCGCGAAACAGTTTCCGAATCGCTTGAAAGCGCAGGCGGACCGGAAGGTTCCATATGACGATGCGCAGATCCT
>DATDCV010000486.1:0-2012 GCA_036524155.1 Verrucomicrobiia bacterium | reverse complement strand
GGGCCGGCGACTCGCCGCCGGCTTTTCTCAGCTATACCCGCGAGGGGGGCCGCGTTGTTTTGGATCACACTTTTGTCCCCGAGGAACTTCGTGGACGCGGGACGGCCGCGGCGCTGGCGCGCGCCGCGTTAGCCCGACTTTCGCAGATGTGGAGAGCAAAACGCGGATTTCCTGGGGAACCCGAGGTCTGACCCGCTCAGGTCGGCCACACATCCGAAACCTGACCTGCATAGATTTTCGGTGGGGGTTGTTCCGGAAGGCTCCAGCCCAGCTGGTGCAATAACAGGGCTTGGGCTGTCTCGGGTTGGGTGATCCGCGGCAGGCAGATCGCCCCGCCGGCCTTGAGCTTGAACCAGACTTCCACCTGCACGATCCGTTGGAACTGGTCGAGTAATTGCCAAGGGGTCAATCCCGGGCCGGCACCCTTGAGCTTCTGTTTCAAACACACCCAGAGGCAATAGCCCAGGAAAGCCACCATAACGTGGGCCTCCACGCGCGGTCCCACCCAGTGCCATATCGGCCGGATGGCCAGTTCACTCTTCAAAGCCCGAAACACCGCCTCCACTTCGGTCAGTTGCACATACATCTTCCAAAGCGCCTCCGAGCTGCGATCGGTCAGATTGGTGCGCAACAAATAGGCTCCATCCCGATGGGCCGCCAGGCGCAAAGCTTGCCGATCCCAGCGCCAGGTAAGCCGGCCCTCCTTCCAGAGCGCCGCCACATACCGCCAGGCCCGGGGCCAGCGCTCCGATAACCGGCCTAACCGCATCAACACCTGGTCCGAATCCACCCGCGTCCCTTTGCGAACCGCCCGGCGCACTCGAATCAAGTCCCGCATCAGGCCGCGGATCTGCCGCCACCGCATCGCCTCCTCCTTCCTGGCCCGGTCCACGCTGCGTGCCAGCACATACGTTTCCTGCTCCTGCGCAATCAACTGCACCTGCACCGAGTCGCCGATCTGACTCCAACTGCCTGCCAGCAGTTCTTTCTCGTAAGCCGCCAATTGATGCCGGGGGGTGCCCACCACGTATTGCCCGCCCCGTTCCCGCAGCTTTTCCAGGTTGCTCTCGCTGACGATGCCCCGGTCGAAAATCCAAATCCGCCGGGCCCGCCCGTGCTTGGCTTCCACCTGCTCCAGCATCGCTTCCAGCGTGGTCACGTCCGCCCGATTCCCTTCGAAAATCTCGTAACTCAAAGGCAACCCTTCCGGCGTGACCACCAGCGCAATGACCACTTGCTCGCAGTCGGGCCGATGGTCCCGGGAATAGCCTCGCGCTGCTTTCTCCACCCCTGGGGCTTCCCCTTCAAAATACGTGCTGGTCAGATCGTAGAGCAGCACATCGAAGCTGGCGCCAAACAGGTCCCGCCAGCGCTGCGCCAAATGTTGCTCCAGCGCCGGCTTGTGCGCCACCATTCGGTCCAAGGCCCGGTAAAGGCGATCCTTCTCGGCTACCGCCGCATCGCAGTCCAGCAACAAGTCCATCGCCGTCTGCCCAAACCACTTCTCGTGAATGGAGAGCTCGCTGCGCGGATCACACAGCCGGTTCACGGCCAATAACTCCACCACCTTGGCCCAGGCGACCTCGCCCCGTTGCTCGCCCAGAACGTCCTGCCAAAAAGCGCCCAACCCCAACTCCTCCCACAGCTTGCACCCCACCCAGCAGTCCCCGAATCGGCGTGGCCGCCGAACCACCAGGCTCGACAGCAGCACCTCTGCCACATCTTCGGCCGCTACCGGAACCTGGCCCTCCCGATCCGTAAACAAACGCAACTGCCGACGGCGCCCATCCTCCTGTACCGCCTCGATCGTCCGCTGCCACCGCTCCACCTGCGTCGTGTTGAGTTCCCCCAGATGCAGCACCGTCCGCTGCACCACTCGCCTGCGCCCCACTCGCAAACTCTCCGTCAGGCTGTAATACACGTGCCGCTTGCCGTCTTTCTCGCGCACATGGGGCTTGAGGAACATGACGGCATTCTGCCACCGATGCCACGCCAGCGTCTATAGCCTGGGT
>DATDCV010000485.1:0-33500 GCA_036524155.1 Verrucomicrobiia bacterium | reverse complement strand
GCCCAGGTCCTGGCCCAGGCTATGGTATTTCCACCCGTTCGTGATGCTGAGAAGATTGTCAGAGACCAACATCGCGGGCACGGCCGGAAGTCCCGGCGGATGGTACATGATCTCGTTGAACACCAATTCGTCGCGGAAGGCGAAAACATTCGATGACGCGGGCGTGGGGAAGGCGGGGGTGCACCATCGTCCCATGCCGTCCGGATAACGCGCGTATGGCTCAGCCTTCACGACGAGACCGTCCAGCACGTTGCTGTTCCCGGGTGCGTAGAGAAACAGCCGGTCGCCTGCTTCCGGACAAAAGCCGAGAGTCTCGGCCGTCACCTGCACGAACTCCCCGGGCCCGAGCAATTGCGGCGGAAAGAAGTGGCTGCTGTTGGTTGCGCCGCGCCGGGTCAGCACGCACCCGGCGAGATCCACAGCCGTTGAACCGTGATTGATAAGTTCCAGCCAGAAGCCCGCGTTCGTCGCCGGGGATACTTCGTTGAATGCGAGCGGGACTGGCGGCGGAACCAGAATGTTCGTGACTTGAAGTGAGAGCTCCGCGCCGAACAGAATGCCATCATTGCCACCGGGTCCCTGGTGTACTTCAATAGCCAGGAGGTTAGTGCCTTTAAGAAGGGAAGCACTCGGCAGGATGAAAGGGCCGACATACGACGGCGCCGGCACGTTCGTAACTGCAGGTGTGGCAGGGGTCACGGAGCCTTCGGGCATGTTCAATCTCAGCACTTCGAATCCGTTGAGATAGACCACCGCGCCATCAGCCACCACGGCGTTCAAGCGCGCGGAAGTGACCTGCGGCTCGGACCCCAGGGCGAAGGTTGTACGAAAAAAATATGTGGTGGCGGCCGTCGGCACCGCAGTCTGCGGGGTCATCACACGGTTTGCCGAACCACTCATTTTGACGCGGAAACCTGCGGGATTCGCGTCGGTGCCTTCGTTCACAGTCAGAAAGTCGACGGTGTTCGTACCCGGAACGAAACCGTCCGTGATCCTGAGGTCACCGGTGAGGGCGGCAAAGCCGGAGGAGGCAATTCCCTTGGAGGCTCCATTCAGCAACACGTCGCTGAGCCGGTCATCGACGCCGATGTTCATTGTGATTCGCGCGGAGGCGGGGCTGAAGCCGTCGAGGGAGAAACGGGTGCGGTACTGGTACGACCCGGCGGCCACCGAGGTGGTGCCGGGGTTTATGGGGCCGATCCAACTCGACAGCGGATCGTTAACCACCCAGGCAGGATGGTTCTGGATGACGGTTGCTGCTATCGGTGGCGGTGGCGGCGCGCTCTGCGCCGATTGCACGAGTTGGTAATGGGGGTCGGCCGCTCCTGGCGGCAAAACACTGCCATTGGCGCCAACGCCCGTGTTGAAAACCGTTGGCACTGGCTCCGGGGCGCCCAGCGGCACCGTCACTTCGCCAGCTTGAAACAAGCCGTTTCCAGAAGCCCATCCGCCATCGTTAAAAGCCGTCTCCTTCCATTCGGCATCGGGGTCGGACCCCGAAGCATCGAACTTCCAGGTGCTGCCGAACAAGACAGGCGTGAATGTTGTGGTTTCAAAAGGCACAGGCGAGAAATTGCGGCGGCCGGGAGTGCCCCCAACAAATGCGCTCACGGTCCAACTCGCGGCGACGGCGCTGGCGGCGTCCTCATCCCTCTTGGCCAGCGAGACACCCGACCCATCGGCGGCGACAGGCCAATCACCATCGACACCATAGCTGACGCTGTCCATCAGGCGTCCGTTGTTGTTGCGCAACTCCAACTTTTCGCCGCTGTTCGAAAGACGTCCGACAAATGGCCCCAGGACGTTCGTCAACCCGGTCGCCCCCATGAGGGTGGGTGGTGAAATGGCCACCACCAGGTAGCCTCCGCCCGGAATCACCGTTCCTTCGGCGAACTTGTAGTCAATGCCGCCTGCCAGTGACCAGCCTGACAGGTCCACATTGACCGCCATTTGGTTGTGCAGCTCCACCCATTCGAGAACGGACTCGTTCGTGAGCGGGTGGTGCATGATTTCGTTGAACACCACTACGCTGTCGGCCCGGCCCGCGCACGTTCCCAGACCTAAGAACGCAACCGCAACGGCGAGGCTGGTCAGGAATCCGGGGCCGGCTCGCCGCCTGTTCTCGCCGGGAACGAGGAACTTCATCATGCCAAACAATTCTGAGACAGAGAAACCGGGGCGGAAACCCCGGTTTCTCTTGTTTACATCCTGAAACGCTTCACAGCCAATTCATGGAATAATCACCCGAACAGGCAAGATGCCTGTTGCGGCTTTCAATCATGGAGTGAACACTCGGAAGAACAGCGTGCCGGTGATCGAGTTCGTGTATGGATTCGTGGCATTGGAGATGTCACTCCACGGCCCGCTGACCGCAGGCGCGGATTGGAACTTCTGGCCGGCAGCCGCCGGCGACCACGAAATAACCACGCTGGCGCCCGAACGCGTGATCTGCAGTCTGGGCGCCGGCACGGTGATGCTCAGCAACGCCTGCAAGTCCACCCGCAGGCCGGTGGGGTTGGGGGTGACGGCCGTGTTCGTCGCGTTATAAACCGTGAAGTCCAGAGTGTTCGGGCCCGCGATTAGCCCGGTCGTAATAACGAACGGTGTCAAACCCTGGAAACCACCACACGTCAAACCAGTACTGACGCCGTTGACCTTGATGTCCGTGCCGCTATTGTCCGTTGCCCAGGCACCTACCAGCCGGACTTTGCTGACGTCATAGCCCGTGAGATCCACCACCGTCTGGTAGACATAATCGCCGCCGTCGTTTCCTCCACCGACGCCTGGGGTGTCGTTTTGGTTTTCCCGGGGCGCGATCCATTTGGATTTCGGGCCGTTCAAAACCCAAGCACCGGCCGCGATGGGATACCCGTCGCTGACGACGATCGCGCCGGGGCCCGGATAGAGGGGATCGACGCTGCTCGCAAGGATCCAATGCGGGTCCACCGCTGCCCCGGGCAGCAATGTGCCGTCGGTCGCGATACCGGTGCCGAACGCTCCGGGGATCGCGCGGTAGGCGACACTCACGACTGCATTCGGACTCATGGCGGATCCCCAAGGATTGCTGACCGCGACCCGGTAGGCGCCCGAATCATTTGTCGTGACTCCCACCAGGGTCAGGGTAGCGTCTGTCTTGCCTGACAAGTTCACCCCATCTTTCGCCCACTGGTAACTTAGCGGCAGTGTGCCCGTAGCGGTAACGGCGAGCACCACGGTGTCGCCTTCGGTGAACGTCCCCCCCTGAGGCGGAATCCCGATCCCGGCGGGAATTCCAGGCAGCGTCCGCGCGCTGGTCCTGGTGAATTCCACGCGCAACCCTGTCGGCCCCGCGTTGCCGTTGTTCACCCCGAAGTCGAGCGTGTTGGTGCCCCCCAGGAAACTGGCGGTGGCGGTTGAGATCGTGAAGGTCGTCCAGGCGCCAAAGCCGCCGGCTAACGGCACACTGATCGTTGTCCCGTTGAGATAGACGGCGGTGCCGCTGTCATCGGTCGCCCACCGCCCGGTGATCGTCACGGTGTTGGTGTCACGCCCGGTCAGATCGAATGTAGTGCGGTACAGATACGTCCCGCTCGGGATGGCCGCGTTGCCGACCTCCGCGCGAGAGCCAACCCACTTCGACGTGGCGCTGTTGACCATCCATGTGCCCGCCTGGATCGGCCAACCGTCGTTCCCCACGTAAACGTTCGTGGAGCCGCCATCCGGGTTGACCAGCAACGTCCAGAATGGGTCGACTGCAGCCGCCGGCAACGTAGCGCCCGCGTCATCAATGCCGGTGTTGCGCAACGTGGGAATACTTTCCAGCAACGACAACCGGGCCACAGTGCTGGTCACCGAGCCAAAGGAGTTGGTGACCACAACCGTGTAATCCCCCTCGTCAGGCAGCCTCACGGATGGGAGCGTCAGGGTTGTGGTCGTCGCGTCGGCGATGGGGTTGCCGTTGAGACGCCACTGATAGTGGAGCGGCAGGCTGCCCTGGGCCACCGCCGAAAAGCTCGCCGGCTCACCGACGTACACGGTCAGCGGTTGTGGTTGCGTGCCCACCGAAGGCGGCGTCCCGGCTGGCACTGGAATCACGGCGACGTTATCGACCAGCGCGGTGCAGTCATCGCCCTGCGGGCTGCTCTTTATGAACGCCAGTTCCAGATCGGCCGCGCCGGGCACGAAGACCTCACTGGAGATTTCATAATAAGAATTGCCACCTCGCACCGGCGTCACCGAGTGCGCGGGCACAACCGTGATGCCGCCTGCCTTGAGCTCCAGCCCCGGTATTGTCACCGTCGTCCGTCCGTTCTCGAAGTAATGGATATAGTACTGCGCACCGACGGTGAGACCGCTGACGGTCTGACTGAGAGTGCCATCGCCCTGAAGGAACGCCACCTGGTTTCCATGTGGCACCTGGCCGTTGTCGGCGAAAGGATTGGGGGTAGTGCTGCCCTGGACCGGGTTGATCCCTGCGCCGCCGGCCGAGGTCCACGTCCAGCCGGTGATGGGAGTGTTTCCGCTGATGTACCCCGGCCAGGTGAAAAAGCTATCGAGCTCGAAGCTCGAGTTGGCCATCGGCAGGCCCACGGTGAGATGAGCGACAACGCTCGTCACCATCCCGGCGCGATTCGACACCACCACATCGTAGTTGCCGACATCGGCCAGGGTGGCGGAAGGCAGTGTATAGGCGGTGTCCGTCGCGTTGGCGATTGCACCCCCGTTGAACCGCCACTGGTAGGCCGGCAGGGGAACTCCCGACGCGGCGACACTGAATTGCACTGAAAGGTCCGGCGACACAATCACGCTTTTCGGTTGCGCCGTGATGATTGGCGCCACAAAGCGCGATTGCGCCTCCCGGTTGCTGAAACCGTAAACATGAAAGCTGACGTTCACCGGATTATAGGGCGCGAACTTCAGAGTTATCGTCCCCGTCGCGTCCGCCACATAACGATACGAAACGCGGATCCCGTAATCGTTCGAATACTGGTCCTGGTTGATGGTCCGGTAATCGTCGCCCACGTTAAAGATGGCCCAGCGGCTTCCTACGTTTGGGTCTTCCCAGGCTACCGAATAGACAGTGATGAGGTACTCGGTCCCCGGCGTCAGACCCTGCAGCGTGATGCTCTGGAACAGCCCCGCCGGAACGTTCCCGCCATAGACGAAGTCGCTCGCCATGATCGCGCTATTGTCAAAGACCATAATGGAGGAGTCGTGGACCGGGCCGGCGGTCAGGTAGGTGGTGGAAAAACGTCCGGCGACCGCAGGGCCCGTCCCGGGAATCCCGGTGAACGTGATTTCGTTGATCACCGGGCTGGCGCTGCTCCCGAAATTGTACGCGTGGGTGTACAAATAGGTGGAATCCACGCCCGAGTCGATATCGCCATTCCACGGCGAAATGGACCATCTTCCGGTACTGGGCGCGATTTTGAAATCGTCCACCAGCAATGTCTGGTCGCCTGTCGCGTCATTCACCACCGCCAGGGTTGCGGACGCCGCAGCCGCGGTGAATTCACAGGCCACGTACCAGTAGGGATTCGACCCGCCCACATCCGCCGTGGAAAACCCATCCGGCCCGCCGGGCAGCAAGACCGCCAGACCATCGACATAGACTTTAACATTGGGCGTAGTCGCGGTTCGCGCGTTCGCGCGGAAGATTACCCGGTAAGCCGTGCCCGGCGTCAGCCCGCTGATCGTCGTGGTCAGTGTAGATGGCGTGGCTGGGTCGCTGACGTTCGATTGGATGAACGCTACTTTGCTGCCATCCGGTATGGCTCCGTTGTCGGCAAACGGGCTGCCCGACGCCGGGTTGAGGCCCACTCTGTCCGCGGGGGTTCCGGTCCAGCCGGTAATCGCGGTGTTCCCGCTGATGTATCCTGGGGAAACAGTGAAGTTGTCCGCTTCAAAGCTCGCGTTAGGGATGGTTTGGGCCAAGGTCTCTTGGGCAACCACCAACGCGGCCGCCAGTGCTGTAACCTTGATGGTCCTGGCAACACAAAGGAACTGTTTTGGGTTTGGGTTCATATAATGTTTTGGCGTTTGGGACGCAGATTGTGTGCGCCGTGTTCCTCGTCCAGAGCAAAGCTGCCTGCGCGTGGAGTCGGCGCATCAAAACTGCTCCAGGCTTATGATCACCGGCCCCGTTTGTCAAGCGAGACAGCAACAGCAATTCTAACTCTAACTGTCCTGTGAAACAGTAAAGCTGGATGCGATTCCGCCAAAATCGCTGATCTGCTGCCTCTGCCACGCATCATCCCGTCCCAATTCCGAGGCGATGAGGTGCGCGACCGCCGGCGCCATGGCGAGCGCCGCGCGCGCATCCAGATAGAGAGCGCGAGTACGCCGGGCCAGCACATCGTCGACAGTTCGCGCCATTTCTTCGCGCACCGCCCAAACGACCTGGGCAGCGACGATTGGCAGCGCTTCGTGCAAACGCGAAGCCCATTCCGGGCGGTCGCGCATCAGGGCCGCGATGGCCGGTCCATCCGAACCGTAAACCGACAGATCGCCGTTCGCTGAGGAGGCGTTCTGGACACCATGCACCGGCAAGGTGCGGGTGACGCACGGCCGCTCATCGAGCCGGCCCAACACAATGGCGTGCTCGACGCATTCCTCGGACATTTTCCGGTAAGTGGTCCATTTGCCTCCCGTAATCGTCAGCAGTCCTGATTTGGATATGGTGATCGTGTGCTCGCGCGAAAGCGCGGCGGTGCCACCGGCCTTGCCAGAGTCCACCAGCGGACGGATGCCGGTAAAAACGCTCAGAATATCGGAACGGCTTGGGCGTTTGGCAAGGTAATCACTGGCCGTTTCGAGGATGAAGTCGATTTCGCCCGGCAGCGGTCTCGGCTCGAGCGAGGCCTCCGAAATCGCAGTATCGGTCGTGCCGACGACCGCGTGACCGTGCCAGGGTATGGCGAACATGACCCGCCCATCGCGGGTGTGCGGCACCATGATGGCGGTTTGGCCCGGAAGAAACGATCGGTCCAACACGATATGCACTCCCTGGCTCAAGGCCATCATCGGTTCGGCCTGAGGATCGTCCTGACGCCGGACCTCGTCACAGAACGGGCCTGTCGCATTAATCACACTACGAGCCTTTACCTGGTGTTCGCAGCCCGTTTCCTCATCCCGGAATTCGAGGCCGGCGATCATCCCCTCCGTGTCCTTGACGAGCCGGCACACTCGGGCGTAGTTCAAAATCACGGCGCCATGTTCGGCGGCGGTTTGAGCGAGGTTCACCAGCAACCGGCTGTCGTCGAATTGGCCGTCATGATAAAGCACGCCGCCTCTCAAACCCTCCCGCTGCAGCGTCGGGATGCGTTCGAGGACTTCCTCACGCGAAAGCAGCACCGAGCGGCCGAAGCCGTACTTGCCGGCCAGCAAATCATAAACCTTGAGGCCGATGCCGTAAAAGGGCGTCTCCCACCACTGGTAGTTGGGAACTACAAAAGGCAAATCATGCACCAGGTGCGGCGCGTTACGAAACAGCAGGCCCCGTTCCTTTAGCGCCTCCATCACCAGCGATACGTTCCCCTGTTGCAGGTAGCGGACCCCGCCGTGGACCAACTTGGTCGAACGGCTCGAGGTCCCTTTGCCAAAGTCGCTTTGCTCGAAGAGCCCCACCTTGTAGCCTCGCGTCGCGGCATCGACCGCGATCCCGAGCCCGGTGGCTCCGCCGCCCACGATCGCCACGTCCCAGGTCTCACCGTTCAGGATTTGATTGAGGGAAGTTTCGCGCTTCATAAGTTGCTTCAAAGTTCAGAGTCCGAATTCCAAGGTCGCCGGCCGGCAGCGGTCAGCCCATCATGGCTCGAGACCCGCTCCGAGGCCGCCACCACGCTCACGCACTGAGATGATCCCGCGTTTCCCAGTCGCGAGCGCGCTTCAGTGCTTCGCCCCACCGGCTGCGGCGATAGGCCATTTCATCAGCGCTCCTGCTCGGAACAAAAGCGCGCTCCGCTTGCCAGGACTGCTCGAGTTCGCGACGATCTTTCCAGAACCCCACCGCCAGGCCCGCGAGGTAAGCTGCCCCGAGCGCTGTCGTCTCCAGCACCTTAGGCCTCACCACGGGCACCCGAAGCAGATCCGCCTGGAACTGCATCAGGAGGTTGTTGGCGGACGCGCCGCCATCAACGCGCAATTCGTTCAGCGCAATGCCCGAATCATCCTTCATGACATCCAGGACATCGGCCACCTGGAAAGCGATCCCCTCAAGCGCGGCGCGCGCAAGGTGCGCCCCGGTGGTCCCGCGGGTGAGGCCGGTGATGGTGCCGCGCGCATATTGGTCCCAATGGGGCGCGCCCAGCCCTGCAAACGCCGGCACGAGGTAAACACCGCCCGAATCCGGCACCCGGGCGGCCAGGCTTTCTATCTCGCCTGAGCTTTTCACCAGACCCAACCCGTCCCGGAGCCATTGAACCACCGCGCCGCCAATGAACACGCTGCCTTCGAGCGCGTACTCCATCTGGCCCGCAGTCCTCCATGCGACCGTGGTGAGCAGTTTGTGGTGCGAGGGGGTCGCCTCGCCGCCGATGTTCATCAGCATGAAACAGCCGGTGCCATACGTGTTTTTTGCCAGGCCGCGACGAAAACAAGTCTGGCCGAACAAAGCCGCCTGTTGATCGCCCGCGATGCCGCCGATGGGCAGCGCCTGCTTGAACAGGCCCGCTTCGGTCTCGCCATAGACTTCGCTCGACGAGCGGACTTCCGGCAGCACGTCAGGCGGAACATCCAGCACCCTCAACAACTCCTCGTCCCACGAGCCGGTCCCGATATTGAATAACATGGTGCGCGACGCATTGGTGGAGTCAGTCACGTGCAACTCGCCACCCGTGAGATTCCAGAGCAGCCAGGAATCGATCGTACCAAAGGCTAACTCGCCGCGATTGGCCCGTTCGCGCGCGCCCGGAACGTTGTCGAGCAGCCAGCGCAGCTTGCTGCCGGAAAAATACGCGTCGATGACCAATCCCGTCTTGCTCCGGAACAACTCCTCGTGCCCAGCCTGCTTCAGTTCATCGCAGAAACCGGCCGTGCGCCGATCCTGCCAGACAATCGCGTTGTGGACAGGTTCTCCCGTGCGCTTGTCCCACAACACCGTCGTTTCGCGTTGATTCGTGATGCCCAGCGCGCTGATATCGCCAGCCTCCAGCCCAGCCCGGGCAAGCGCCTCCCGGGCGACCTCTCGTTGCGTTGACCAAATCTCGCGTGGATTGTGCTCGACCCAGCCGGCTTGAGGGAATATCTGCTCGAACTCCCGCTGCACGCTCGCGCGCACTGCTCCGCTGTGATCGAAAATAATCGCACGGCAGCTCGTGGTACCCTGGTCTAACGCGAGGATAAAAGCCATGGCCTAATGAGAACGCATCCTTCGGCAAATGTAAACGGAATGTCACCGACCAGTGCCCGGCCGGCGTGTTAAGTTCATTTCCCGAGAAGGGGCCGATCCTTACTGGGGGAGGTGTTGCCTGTCCGGTCGAACGAGAGGGTCGCCACTCGCGGCTGCGCCAGGCTGAACTCAACGTTTTCACCCTCAGCCCCAAGATAACCGCCCCAACCGATTCGAAGATCGCGAACCTCCTCAAGGTCGAGCCGGCCGTTGGGGTCCTTGGACCAGCCGGCGAGCTGGAAGCGCGTCCACGGAATCCAGCTCTGCTGATGGCCGGGCGCGTTAAGCAAACGCCCCGTTGATGCGATATAGTCGGCGCCGCTCGTCTCGTGGAGAATGGCCAGGAGCTGGGTGGGGGATTTTTGGCCCTCCGGAACCCAGGTGTCGAGGACCAGGGTGTGGGCTGTCTCGAGCCTGGGGTTTTCTGAGCAGGCGAAGTTCAGGAACAGGAAAGTATCCACCTGCCCTTTCGTAATAGCACCGCAGACTCGCCAGCTCGCGTGAACCGGCTGAGCTGGGGTTGGCTGCTCGGTTCGAGCGCCTGCCGAAGCATCGAGCTCTGAGGTCTGCTCCCGCACGAACTCTCCGCGCCCGACGGTGGGCGATACGCGCGGCAGCTTCCGAAGGGTGAATGCGGGAAGCATTTCTTTGCCGGGTTTGTGGCGCTTCGGCACCCTCGCCCGCTCCGCTCGGAAAATGGCTGAGCCATAGGGTGCGAGGTCGAGGACGACTCGCTGCGCGTCGGCAACAGAAGCGGCCTGGCCAGTCACAGCGTCCCATTGCTCGCAAGAGCCATCGGCGCAGAGACTAACCATGCCTTTCCATCGCTTGTTGCTGTCGTTGATCACAAAATACACATCCCGCTTTTCGATTCGACGATGGGTGTACTTAAGCGACGGGCTGTCGCCCGAAAACCCACAATCGCGTTCGAGCATTGAATCAAGCAGGACAGGCAGAAGGCTGGTTAGCTCCGGAGGCAACGCAAATCCGGCCCCGCCGGCAGCGTTGGCGGATATGCGCGGCAACAGTTTGGTGGAAGCACCATCGCTCTTTTCTCGGGACGGGCCGGAGGCAACGGACCCGAAAATGGTCGCCGCCAGGGTTTGAACCCGGGCGGAAGGGAATTCAGTCTCGCTGTTTGTTGGCAGCGCGCCGATGGAGATGAGCACCCCGCCCGTTGAGACGAATCGCGCGAGATTCTCCCAAGCTCGAATCGGAAGAGTGTCCGCGTCGGGCAATATCACGACACGCCAGCGCAGGTCGCCATGGACGAGGGCGCCGTCGCGCACTTTGGCCTCAGCCAGGGCCCGGCCATCCACATAGGTAAAATCCCGTCCTGCCGCGAACAGCGTGTCGGAGACGTCGCGGAACACGTTCTCAACCTCGGCGGCGGCAGGACACTCGTTGGCGTAATGGCGCGAGGGAGTGAAGCGCGGCCAAACGCTTTCGATCGGGTAAAGAACGGCAATGTCCGCAACCTGGTGACCGCCTTTCAAGGCAAAACAGCAGCGGCCGATATACTCGTTCAGTTCCCGAAGCTGGCCGTCCGTGAGCCCATCGAAGGAATAGTAGCTGGTGACCGTGTCGATCCCCGAAACCATCAGCCGGTTGCAGGTGCCACGGATTTGTGCGGGAGTCACGGTCTGAGGCGCACGTCTGTCCCCGGCTGGGCGATAGCGCTGGCTGTGATCGGACGTTTCGCACATCGTGACAGTCTTTTGCTCCAGGTCGGCGGCGCTGCCGGCGAGCCGCGCGATGTACCACGGCACTTGCTCGGGAAGACTGGTGAGGCAGTCGATGCTGGGTGCGTCAAGGCGCCGCAAACAGGCAAAAAAGTCGCCGTAGAGCGCGATCTGGTTCGCCAGGTTTTCCTCCATCAGCAGATGCCCGCCTGAAAGTATGTCGTGCTGCTTGCACCACCGCTGGATCTGGCCGAAGTAGTTCTCCGCAACCAACTCGCCGACCATCTTCCAGTAATCATACCGAATTCGTCCCGTTTCCGGACCGATGTCAGCGACCAGCGCCGGCAGCTTCGCTTCGATGCTGTAGCCGTGCCGCCCTCGAAATTCCGTGGCGAGGTTGGCGGACCAAGGCAGCACCCGATAAGGCATCGGCCGCAGAAACAGGCTCATCAGGGAGGGCTCGTCTGTGAATGTGGAGACAAAGTCTTTGCCGAGGTCATTGCCAAGGTGCGCCGAGTAGGCTCCGTGCGTGAGTTCGAGAAACCGCGCTGTCGGTTCGGGGTCGAGCAGGTTCGGGTAAGGCATGTGCTCTGAGAGGCTCATTGAGGCATGAGTACCTTCGTAAAGGCGGTCCTCGATTATGGCAATAACGAGCCATCGACCCGGTGGGGCCTGCCAGGACAATCTGCCCGAGACAACGCAACGGGAGAGGTTCGTCACTTGTTGGATTGCGAGTTTGCCTCCCTGAAACGGTAAAGCGGCGATCAGCCTCGGCGTGCCGGGGGGGATTTCCAGAGTGGCGAGCGCATTTTCGGCCTCGGCGGTCGCGATCAGCAGGCCACGCGCTTCCCATTCCGGGTGGTCGCGAAGCACCAAACCTCCCGCAGTCGCCGAGGGGTAGCCTTTTTCATCGTAGAGCCAAAGGGCAAAGCCGGCCTTTTTGGCTTCCGCAACCGCGCGGGTGAAGGCCTTCCATTTCGCCTCGCTCTGCAGGTACTCCGTAAATGAAACATTGCAGACCACCCCACCGAAGCCCTGGCCAGATAGCGTTCGGATGAGCGCATCCTGCCGGGCGTCGTCGTCCGGCCAGGAATGAATAATCTTGATGATGCGCGATTCGGCCGGCGGATTGGCAAACTGCGCACCGAACCCGGAAGACGTCGCCGCCCGGGCTTTTGCGCCTGCGATCGCCTGGCAAACCGCCAAGAATAACAGCAACCAAAGCGCAGCAACGGAGAAATGGGGTCGAGATTGAGAGCCTGGAAAGCGCCAATTCATTGTCGCCAGCATAGAGAAAAACGGTGCGGGGCCAAGACCATCGTTCGGGACACGCCCCGGCAATTCCCAGGCCTGCGGAGAACCCACAAAATCAACGTGCGACAGAATCGTCAAGACGGAGATCTGGCGCCAGATCCCACGAGTCTGTCCCCCCAGTATTCTGTGTTTGACTTGTCCTCTATTCCCGTGCCTCCATTCCTTTGCCTAAGTTCGGTTCTGTTTTGGCAGGCAAAAGAATGGAGGCAGAGGAATAGATTCTGCCGCGGAAGAAGTGCTCGGCCGTAGGGTAACCTGTGCTCATCAGAACCGCGTGCGTATCCCACAAGCCCGCAAAACGCACCAGCCCCGAACCGCCTCGTAGAGACCCAATCCTCCGGAAACCACCAGGGCGACCGCAATCCATCGATGAGACCCCCAAAGGAGCAAAGCACAGGTGATCAGCGCCACTCCCCAAACAGCCCGCAGGAGCCTGCCCCAGCCACTGATGTTTCGCGCGAAAAACCGTTTCATGCCAGGATATAGCACAGTTATCACACCAGCGCGAACTTGCATGAGGATACACAGCTTTGAATCAGAATTGTGGCTGCCCCAGCCTGTTGAGCAGGTGTTCAATTTCTTTTCCGATGCCACAAACCTGCAGAAACTCACACCTGATTGGCTGGGATTTGAGCTACTGACCCCCTCCCCTATTCAAATAGGGCGCGGCACGCTTATCGATTACCGCCTTTCTCTTCACGGCATCCCTGTAAAGTGGCAAACTGAAAATACCGCATGGGAACCGCCACACCGGTTCGTTGATGAGCAGAGGCGCGGTCCCTACCTCCTTTGGGTTCACGAGCACCGGTTTACCGCGCGCGAAAACGGCACGCTGGTCAACGACCTGGTACGCTACGCCGTCCCGGGCGGTTGGCTGGTGGACCGGCTCTTTGTCCGGCGCGATGTGGAGAAGATCTTTCAATTCCGCCGTGCAAGATTGCGGGAACTATTCCCGGCTTTGCCTTAACAATTCGGTTGCCGAACGAGACCAATGTCCCTAGGCATTACGGTCGAAAGTTCTCCAACTCCTCGAGCTTTCTGACCCGCCGGCGGAAATCCTCGTCGGTGCTGAACCGCGCGTTCAAATACGCCCGCAGCACCTCCTCGGCCAGCTTGATGCCAATCACCCACGCACCCAGACAAAGCAAATTGACATCGTCGTGTTCGACGCACTGATGAGCACAGTAGGTATCGTGGCACAGCGCCGCCCGGATGCCCCGGATCTTGTTGCCCGCGATCGCCGCGCCCACACCCGTGCCACAGACCATAATGCCCCGCTGGGCTCGGCCGGAGAGGATCTCCCCGCAGGCCTTCTTCGCGATATCGGGAAAATCAACGGGAGCCACGGAGTAACACCCGACGTCGTTTACTGTGTGTCCCCATGACCGGAGCAACTCGATCACCGGTCCCTTCAAAGGAAATCCGGCGTGGTCGCTCCCGATCACCAGTTTCATGGGCTGGGTGGATGCCGCCACCGCCCCGACCGCAGGCTCGGCGATCACTCCCGCCATTGCGAGCATTCCTCCTCGGCAAAATATTCGTCGGTTCATAGGTTTGGTGATTTCAGAATGTCATCAGCCCGAATGTTAAAGGATCTCCACGTCATCGAGCGCCACCCTGTTTACGTGACCCCTGTTGTAGCAGGCAGTTTCCTTCGCAGTCGTACCATTCCGTGGCACCCCTGCGCTTTTCTTTTCTCGCGAGATGCTCCAGGTAAAACAGCGTGGGTTCGGCAATGTGCAGATTGTTTAGAAAAGGTTCAGTGTACTGGATCGCGGCGAACTTCGCCTGGCCAATATGGTGCTGCTGCCCGACATGGTTATTCCAATCCACTCCCTCAGTCAGGAAACCGTAGGGCCCGTAGTGGTGTTTCGCGATCGCGCGCAGAATCACCAGCCCGTCCAATTCGTAATTGCGACTCTGCGTCGGATCGGTTTTCCGAGTTTCCAGCGCCGCCTCGAAGTAAGCCAACGCGGCCTCGGCGTTTTCCCACAAGTAAGCCGTGTCCCACGTCTTTTCCATGTACAACAAGCCTCTGGTGGCGACGCTGTTGCGGTCTTCGCACATTTTGAACTGGTCCAATTGGGCCAGGCACTTTTCAAACGCGAACGAGCGGATGCTCTTGTCCTTTAGCACCCGCGAGGTCAGTAGCAATGTCCGGAAGGCCACGGAGCACGCCACGTTTTCAAGGGGATCGTAGGTGTCGTGGTTGATGCTGCCAAAAATGCCGTTGGCCTTCATGAAGACCGCGGTCTTGCTCCTTAGTGAGTCGCGGTAATTGGCGAGCCGGCGCTGTGTGAGTGCGGCCTGGAGCTGGACGATGAACAGCCCGTCCGCCGATGTCTGCCAAAACGGGTCCTGCCCGCCTTCGGGTGACTTCCGGTAGATCTTGCCCGCGGCGTCCGCGCGGCGCGGATACCAGTTGTTCGGCACCGCCTCGACATTTTTATCGATCCACTCGGCGCATTTCACCGCCATTGCCCGCATGCGTTTCGCGCGCGGGTCTTTTCCCAATTCGTCCGAGACCAGCAGCAGTTGAAACCCAACCTTCGCCATCGACCCGGGGCAAAACCAATCCGAATTGTGTTTGTAGTTCAGGCACAACTTGCCTGTGGTGGTTTCGCGATAACCACGAATGAATCCCGTCTGTTCATCGAGAAAGCCGGCGTCAAGCACGTGGTCGAGAATCGCCAGCGCGTTTGTCTCCCATTCCGGCTTTCCCAGAAACGCGCCCCAATTATAGATCTCCCAGGCCCCACCGACTGTGTTGACCGCCCAGCCCGGCCCTTCCAGGTTCCCAAAGTCGTGCCATCCCATCACTTTGCCCTCAGGGTCCACGAAACTCGAGATCGAGACGAGATTGCCTTTCGCGTCCCGCTGGACAGTCTTGTCGAGTGTGAATCTGATGGAGTCCTTCACGGAATCCACAATCGTGTAACTCGAATCAGCCGGAAGGTAGAAGGTTCGCGCTCCCGAAGGATCAGCCGCATAGGCGGCTTGGGGAGTGCTCGCGAGGGTCAGGAAAACCACGGCAATGTTCACGCCCAGCATGCGCAGGTTCATGAGCTGCATTTTCTTCGGGATCGGATGCAGGTCAATCAAATCCTGGTTGGACTGGAGGACCGCGGCAGGATATTATACTGGACGTCATAAATGTTTGCGCCGCGTGCCCTCACGCGGCGCGACTTATCTCGGTGCGTATAGACCATTTATGCAAGCCAAGGCGCACGTCCCGTTGGCGTTGAGAGCGGTTCCAGAACAGGCAAAAGTCCTTGCGTCGGCGGTTTTGTTGCTGTTCGGAGTTCCGAGCCTCTCGGTAATCGCGGCGCCCCAAGGACAGGCCGCCGCGGCCCAGACCAGCTCCCTTTCAAAATCCGCCAGCGCTTTCAAACCCAGCCCCTGGTTCAACGAGCGGATAGCCTGGCTGAATCTCGACACGGGCGTAAGAGTCCACATCAACGCCCCGGAAGCTGAATCCGCGGCGGCGGATAAGAAGCTTTTGCTGATTTACTACGCGCTGCCCAACGGCAACACCATCGAGCAGACCATCGGCAAGACCGTGAAGCCGGGCGATGACTGGCATTTCGGCATCCAGCACATTGGCGCGCAAACGCGGTTCTTGCGGCAACTGCTCCCGGAGCGCACGGTCGTGGTCGCCTACCTCGAGAACAGCCTCAAGAGCTGGCCGGCCTGGCGAAAGAAATTCGGAGATAGCGCGATCCCCACGATTCTGGAGGCAGTCAAAGGCCTTTTCCCTGGGAGCGACGCCGAGATCGTGCTGAGCGGACACAGCGGCGGCGGCAGCCTGATCTTCGGCTACCTCAACACTGTCGACAGGATACCTCTGGGGATCGTGCGCATCGCCTTCCTCGACGCCAACTACGCCTACGAAGCGTCACGCCACGAGGCCAAACTCGTTTCGTGGCTGAACGCTGCTCCCCAACACTACCTCTGCGTGCTCGCCTATGACGACGCCTCGGCTCTCCTGAATGGCAAAGCCTTTGTCACCCCCAAAGGCGGCACCTGGGGCAAAAGCCACGAAATGCAGTCCCACCTCTCAGAGCATTTTACTTTCAACTGCCAAACAAACGGTGGCTTCGAGCGCTTCCTGGCCCAGAACGGACGAGTGCAGTTCATTCTCAAGGAGAATCCCGACCGGAAGATCCTGCACACCGTCCAGGTCGAGAGAAACGGCTTCATCCACAGCATGGTCTGCGGAACCCCGAACGAACATCGTGGCTACGCGTATTTTTGGGGAGGGAGCGACGTCTATGCACGCTGGATTCAGTCGGACTAACACAGTGTAAAGACCGGAATCTCGGCGCGGACGGTCGCCGCGAAAAGGCACAAAAAACGCAAAAATAATAGTTCCTGTTTTGCGCCTCTTGCGCTTTTTGGCGGCTGGGCCCTGATTTTCGGATTTCGGATCTTACTTCTCCCCTTGCCTTGACAATCAACCTTCGGTCGGCGCTTAGTGGGATATGAGTCAGAAGATCGGTCGTTGGCATCTCTTCGCTTTAGTTTTCCTCCCGTTTACTACCGTGTGTCTCGGTGCCAGCCCGGTGTTGAGTATCGGCCACCGGGGCAGCTCCCTCTTCGCGCCCGAGAACACGATAGCCGCCTACACCGCCGCGCGCGGCAAAGCGGACCTGGTCGAGGCAGACGCTCGGCTGAGCGCCGACGGCAAGCTCGTCATTATGCACGACGCAACTGTGGACCGAACGACGGACGGGACCGGCACAGTAGCGAGCAAGACCGTCGCGCAACTGAAGCTTCTCGACGCCGGTTCATGGTTCTCGGCAGCATTCGTCGGCGAGCGGGTGCCTACATTGGAAGACATGCTCACCAACACCCTCTCCCATGCCAGCGTCTTGATTGAACAAAAGGACGGGCCGGCTTCCGTTTATGTGGATGAGTTGCGGCGGCTAGGCGCTGTCACCAACGTCATCCTGCAGTCTTTCGACTGGAATTTTCTGGCAGCGGCCCACGCACTCGAGCCTGTCCTACGTCTGGGCACGCTGGGAAGCACCACGTTAAACGCGACCACGTTGACCAGCATCAGCAACAGCGGCGCCAGGATAGTGGCGTGGGAAAAGTCGATGGTCACCTCGAACGAAGTGAACCTGGTTCACAGCGCCGGTTTGGCGCTCTACGTTTGGACCGTTGACGGGGCGGAGATCAGGCATTTCATCGATCTCGGAGTCGACGGGATCATCTCCAACGACCCGGACCTCGTCAGGCGGCTGCAACAGCCGGCGACGAACGCGCCCGCCGAGTTGGGCGACGGCCTCGTTGCCTACTGGAAAATGGATGACGGATTGGCTGATGCGTTTGCGGTAACGGTGGCCGACAGCAAAGGCACTAACGCAGGCACACTGGTGCGCAACGATGGCGCGTCGCACTGGTTCAACAGTCCCATGGCCCGCATGGGCGGCTGCCTGAAACTGGAAGGGACAAGCGCCTTTGTCACCCTGCCCCAGACTGCGGCCCTCGACATCAACACCAACCAGATCACGTTTTCGGCCTGGGTCCGCCTCTCAGTCCTGCCGTCACAGCTCACCACGAGTTACGGCGCGATTTATGATTCAACCACTGATTGTTATGTTCTTTATCTGGACAAGTCGAACAAGGAGTTGCGCTTCAAGGTCACAGACCGGAACGGCCAGGCGGCCCGCCCGGGGATTCCTGAAGCCTGGCTCGTGACCAACCAGTGGCTGCATATCGCGGCAACGTTCTCAGGAACCGTTGGTCCCGTTTCCGGCCAAGCCACCATCTACCTCAACGGCCAGCCCAGGGACGTTCACACCGGAAGCGATAGCACCTCACCCGTTGGCCTCACAAGCGGCGTGAAGCCCGGGCAACAGGCGGCGATGGGACGCGAGGGGCCGACCGGGGGCAATTACTTTACCGGTTACATCGATGATGTGGCCGTCTGGAGACGCTCGCTCTCGCCTGCCGATGTGGCGGCGCTTTACGAGGCAGGACAAAGCGGACTGAGCCTGGGCGACCTGCTCCGAACGCCAACGCCGTTAATCCAAATGCGGTCTTTGCGCCTCCTATCGTCCTCGGCACAGCTCGAACTCGAGTTCGCGAGCCTCGGCCCGTGGACAGCCTTCCGCCTGCTACAGGCGAACGACCCCTTCGGACAGTTCCTGGCTGTGCCGGGACTGACGGCCGAGGCCCTCGGCGGCAGTCTTTACCGGTTTGTTTATCCTCTCGAGACCAACTCACAGGCCTTCTTTCGGGTCGAAGGCAACTGACGCCCTAGGGAATCATCCGGGTGGCACGCTCCTGCATCCAGGCGACATCTTTGTTGAACTCCCCCGATAACGGAGTCGGATAGGGGCGCACCTGGCCAAGCAGCGGCCGTTCGAGGATTTTCGACGTGGACCACTTCTTCAGTTCCGAATGGCCGTCCACGAAAGAAAAACCGCCCGCGCCCCCGTGGTAGCTGGCCGGATAATCCACGATGGATTCCGTCGTCGTGGGATAAACCAACATATCAACCACGAACATGCCGTCGTTGATACTGTCTTCCCGCTCGTCGAGAAAGACGAACGTCTTGGCCGGCCCCGGCATGTTAAAATCCGAAGATTTGCGGTAAATCCTGTACTCCCCGGATTGGTTGCCGAAGGTCACATTGGACCAATTCATGGGCCGGTTTTCGCCGCGGCCGCCAATCCAGTTGAGCATGGACATCGTGCGCACCCGCTTCATGATCGTGCCACGGACATTGACGACGCTCGCATCGGCGGGGCATTTGAAGACCGTGGGATTCTTGCAATAGGGATACAAAATGCTGGTCTTGATGTTATACTCCACATCCCAGTTGTCCCGGTTACCGCTGTAGTCCAGCCAGCCGCCGACCCATTCATAAGGGCCGTGTTTGACAAACGGCAGGATCTCGCGGCTGTCTTCGACATACATCTTCCAGGCCACCATCAGATTGCGGTGGTTGTTCAAGCACGAAATACCCTGCGCCTTGGCTTTGGCGCGTGACAAAGCGGGCAGAAGCATCGCGGCAAGAATCGCGATAATGGCGATCACCACCAGCAGCTCTATCAATGTGAAGCCCGAGCGGTTGCGACTTTCTATTCTCATACTGATCTCTTTCAAATTATCGGGAGCCGCCGCCTTCGAAACGGCGGCTCCCGCAAATACGCGCTTGCCGTGGCAGACCCAGCGCACTGGCCGGTGTTATTTCGCCACCACGCGATAGAACACATTTCCAACGTTATTGGTGTCTGTAAATTGGGTTACCGTCAGATCACCCGTGATATCCTGCAGGTCGGTCAGCGTGCTGCCGCGCTGCAACCGGTACTTTGCCGCGCCTGCCGACTGCCAGCTCACTTGCCAACCCTCGGCGACCCGGTTCACCGAGGTAATCGCGAACGACGGAAGCGCAAACGGTTCGTTATGGAAAATGATCAGCCGTCCGCCACCGCCATTGCTCATGCTCGTATCCGTCACCACCATGAAACTGCCGTCCGGCGCGAAACCCAGGCCGGGGTCGTGAAAGTCGATCTGCCGGTCGGTGCGTAGCGGATCCGTCAAGGGGAACCCAATCTCTCTCTGGTCTGCCCCGCTGGCCGCGTCGACCGACCAGATTTCGTCCAGAATGTCGTCCGTCGCCCAGATCTTGGCCGTTGTCGGGTCCACCGCGATGCCCTGCCCCGTGGCGCTGCCGCCCAGCGGCCACAGGTTGAATGCGTTAATGTTGCGCGTGACGCCGTTGCCATCTACCGCCACCAAATAGCCGTCCGTACTGAGCGTGACTACTTCGCCTGACGCCGGGAGCGAAGCGATCGCATCGAGATTGTTGCCCAGGAGGCTCGGCGTGGGGTTCACCAGGAAATTATTGTAGCCGACCTGGTCAAGAAGTGTGGTGGCAGGGTCAACCAAGTAAACTGCGTTGTTCGCATCGCCGTCCACTCCCCGATCCGCAACCACAATCATCCCCGGCTGGCCGTAAACTCCACTGAAGGTGGCCGGCGCAACTGTCACGTCGATCGCGTCGTCATCCCTGGTGGTGGCCAACGGATCGCCGATATCGGCGATAATCGTTTCCACGGTGTTGCTCGCCCACGGCGCTTTCAGGCGGGCCAGCGATCGCGTGAAATCGTTGTTATAATCGTGCGTCCACCAAATCGTGCCATTGTTTTCGATCGCCAGGCCGGAAGGCCGATCCAATCCGCCGACGATCGGCTGCGGATCAATCGCCCAGTTGCCACTCGCCACCTTCCGCGCGCGATAGATGCCGCCGCCTGCTATGTCGGTGGTGAATAGGATCGTGTTGGTGTCGCGCGGATCGACTACCGGCTTGCCCACCGGCGCGTTCGCCGTCAGAACCGTCCAGTTGGTGAACCGCGTTCCATAGTTCGTGATCGCGTACGGCTCACCCAGGGGCTCCAGCGTTGAGGCCAGTGATTTGATCTCGATGTCGTCGATGTATACCGGCGGATGATTCGTGCCGTTGGAGGAACTCCACGCGGCCATGAAGACAGGGCTCCAGTTGGCGGCTGACCCGATGAACGGTTTCCGGTCCACGACCACCTGCGGGTTCGCGCCGCTCGGATCCTTCATAATGGTATAAAGGCCCTGGCTGGTGTGCGTAATCAGCCGGTACTGCTCCCAGGTGTCCGGCGTGTAGTCCACCGCCGTATCCAACCACCCGCTGCCAAGGTAATAGGTCAACGACGTCTCGTCCCCGATGCCCGCTTGCCTCGACCCATACCCCAACAACGCATTGTCACCCGCCAGACAGTCGCCGTTCTCCGCCCCGTAGAGCGACATCCGCAGGTAATTCGCAGTCGTTCCGGCCACCGACGCCGGCACTCGCGCCCACCACGTGATCTGCACGTCCGATTGCGGCGGCACTCCCCAGGCAATGCTCGCCCCCGCCCGCTGCCCATACTCCAGTTTCAGGCAATTCGTTCCCGAATGCGGCGTCACGACGCTCGAATTCACCACCTGCACTTTGACAGGCGCCGGACTCTTGCCCGCGCCGTTGGACGCGGTGCCATCGGTCTCGGTTGTAATCCAGGGACCCTGCGGATCCGCATCGTCTTCGGGTGTGGTCCGGGCAGGATAAGTCTCAAATCCGTCGGTAAATGTACCCGTCAGGTCAATCGCGTTTTCCACGGTCAGGCTCACATCGTCGATGGCGAAGTAGCCGTCGTCGGCGCTGTTGCCTTCGTTGAGGACGCGAAGCAAAGTTGGAACGGCGACTTCGCTCCGGGAAATCTCCACGTCGCTTACGACTGACGTCGTCATGTCATCCACGTAAAGGCTAAAGGTCAACGCATTGGGGTTGATCACCAGGCGGTGGTGCTGCCAGCGGTCGGTCGCCTGGTTGGCGGTGGTGTTGATCCAGTTGGGAGCGGACGGCCCAACCCCGTCGTAATACCGCAAAACCGTCGAATTAGTCGCACGGTTGACCTGGTACGCCAGGTAGTCCTGCCCGTTGAAATCGGACCCTTCGCCCCGCAAAATCACATAGAAGTTCTGGCTGCTCGTCGGCTCCCGCACGGCGTAGACCCAAAAATCCAGCGTGTAGCTCGACCCGCTGCGGGCGTTCACCAATTGTAGCTGCGCTTCACTTCCGCTCCGTAACAACAGCGATTGCGACCCCGAATGGGCGAGCCAATTGATCAACTGCACGCCGCTGCCATCCACGCCGCCCACCGGATTATCATCGGGTATCACCCCATTGGGGACCAAAGGATCCGCATCGCTGGTGTCTGTGAGACTCGTTGCGGCGCCCGTGTAGGATTCGAAATCATCGCTCACAATCGTCGTCGTGGCCGCCCACAATTGGCCCGCGGCGCAACAGGCCAGCGCCGCCAGCCAAAGCCATCGCGAGGGATGCAAATCAGACGCTGTGAAAAACTGGGAAGGTTGTTGTGTTTTTGTTTTCATAAGTTGATTGAAGTTCCTGAAGTCGAGCAGCGCGCATGCGCAAGGAGACCCCTTAGCCCCAGCGCCTGTGTTCCGAAAGTCTGCATAGAAGCGACCCACTGCACTAACTTAGAGCGAGTTTTGGCCCGTCGATCGCTTCCTGTAAAGACTAAATTTGCGATGGACCAGTTTAAGCAAAACTCCCCTTACGGCATGACCGGCGCGCGCACTTCAGTCCGCAGCAACTCTCACCAGCAGGGGGGTATCTGAATTCCAGACCCGAGGGTCGGTCGGGCATTGCTGCGGACTGAAGTCCGCGCGCCGGATGCTCGGCCCACCCACAACCGAGCCGTCACGATGGACCACTCTGAGCATCCCCGCCCCACCGCAAGCTGCCCGGTTCAGCCTCCGCTCCTTCGTCTTACCGCATCGAGCGCGGCGGCCGGCATTCCGGGGCCACTGCCCACTTATAGTCGGGAGCGGAACCCATGTCGAAGGTCAACTCCCCACCGCCCATAATTTCCTGGTGCCCTATGAAAGTCCGATCGAAGCGCGCGCCGTTAAGAGTCGCGCCTCGAATGTAGGGCCGCTGCGGCCCATTTTCCCTGGCGCTGATGGCAAACCGTTTGCCACCCGCCAGTGTAAGTATGGCGCGGTCAAAAAGCGGGCTCCCGATGACGTAGTTTGTGTCGCCCGGGCACACGGGGTAAAAACCCAAAGCGCTGAAAACATACCAGGCGGACATCTGCCCGGTGTCTTCATCACCGCAGAGACCATCCGGAGTGGCCTGGTACAACTTGCTCATCACCAGGCGAATTCGGGATTGCACTTTCCACGGCTGCCCCGCGTAAGCATACAAATAGATCATGTGGTGGATCGGTTCATTGGCGTGCGCGTATTGGCCCATGTCCAACGCTGCCATCTCGGTCATTTCGTGAATCGGCCGGCCATACGTGCCGGGCTTGAACGTATTCGGCGATGTGAACACCGCATCCAGTTTGTCACCGAAGGCCTTCTCCCCGCCCATCAAACCGATCAAGCCCTGCACGTCGTGGAACACGCTCCACGTCCAGTGCCACGAACAGCCTTCGGTAAACGGTCCACCCCACTCCGTAGGGTCAAACGGCTCGCACCACGAACCATCCGCCTTCCGTCCTCGGACGAAACCGATGCTCGCATCAAACACATTCGTATAATTCATCGCCTTCTTCGCAAACATCTCCGCTTCACCCGGACGCCCGATCGCCTTGGCAAATTCCGCCGCGCAGTAATCGTCATACGCATACTCAAGGGTCTTCGCGGTGGCCTCGGCGAAACTCGGCTCGCCCCGCACCAGCGAGTACGGCACATATCCGATCTTGTCGTAATACTCCGCCCCGTCTCGCCCGAGCGAACGGCACTTCTCAGGCGCCTGGGTCGTTGCGTCGTGGACCATTGCCGCCAGCGCTTTTTGCGGGTCGAAGTTGCGAATCCCTTTTGCCCAGCCGTCCGCCAGCAATGAAAATGCGTGATTGCCAATCATGCAATTGCGATGGCCCGGACTGGACCACTCGGGCAGCCACCCGCTCTGGTCGTAGGCGTTGAGCAAACCCTGCAGAATCTCCGCGCTGATTTCCGGGAAGAGCAAATTGTAGAGCGGGTGAGACGCGCGGAACGTGTCCCAAAAACCGGTGTCGGTGTAGAGCACACCCTGGTGGACTTTCCCATCGTAGGGACTGAAATAAACCGGCCGTCGGTTGGCGTCCAGTTCGTGGAACCGGTGAGGCCACATGATGCTGCGATAGAGCGCGGTGTAAAACGTCCGCTGCTGGTCCGGCATGCCCCCCTCGATGCGCACGCGCCCCAATGCATCATTCCAGCGCTGCTCCGCCCGTTTGCGAATCGCGCCAAAATCCGCCTTGCCCACTTCCTGGTCCAGATTCCTCTGCGCCTGCTCCGGGCTGATGAATGAGGAAGCGGCCTTGCAGCCTATCGCCTGCCCCGCCCGCGGCCTGAATTTGACAAACGCCCCAACGTGGTCGCCAACCAACCACACCGTTCCCGTCCCCAGTTTTTCAGGCGACCACACGCCGTAAGCCGTAAAAGGCCGGTCAAAAACAACTACGAAATAGTTCGTGAAATTATCCGGGATGCCGCCGTGCGTGTACCTCGTGGTGCCGACAATCTTTTTCTCCGAGGGGATTATCTCGACGGAGGACCCGCCCGTAAAAGCGTCCAGGACGATATACGAATCGCCCGCCCGCTCAAAAGTGAATCGAAACACCGCGCACCGCTCCGTCGGCGTTACCTCTGCGACGGCCTTCCAGGTGTCGAGCCGGACCCGGTAATAGCTCGGCTGCGCAATTTCATCCTCGTGTCGAAACACCGAAGCCCGGTCATCCTCAGTCACCGCCAGGTTGCCGGTGACAGGCATCAGCGAGAATGCCGCGTAATCCGCAATCCAAGGGCTCGGCTGATGCGTCTGGCGGATGCCCCGCAGTTTGTTCTGGCGGTATTGGTAGTAAAACGGATCGCGAATCGGCTGCGTGTAAGGCGCCCACGTATTCATCGGGAACGGCACCGCCACGCCCGGATACTGGTTCCCATGCGAATACCCGGGGATCGAGTCGGTGCCCTGCAGCGGATTGGCCAACGTGACCGGAGCTGAGTTGCCAGCCTCACCCGAAAGAAGGCATAGGGTCAGAAGAAGAGGTACGAAGTTCAACGCTGTGATGAATTGGCGCATGGGCTTATCCTAGAACGTGACGGCGCAAAACGTAAAACCTAAAACGATGCCGGGAGGTTCCACCTTGGCGTGCGAGACCATGCTGAATATAGTGCAAGTGCCATGAGCGCCACGTCATCCAGATCGGCCGCGAAGGCATTTACACTCCTGGAAGTGCTCGTCGTAGGGATCGTGCTCCTTATTCTCCTGATGATAACGGTACCGACGTTCGACCGGCGTCCCCAGCGGGCATGGGTTGTCCACTGCGCAAATAACCTGAGGCAAATCAACCTCGCGCTTCAAGTGTTCGCCAGCGATCACGGCGACCGATTCCCTTCCCAGGTCTCCCTCACCAACGGCGGCTCCATGGAAATGATTGCTGCGGGCAGCCCAGCGCCGCACTTTCAGACGCTCTCAAACGAAGTCCCGACTCCCAAGGTATGGATTTGCCCGACTGACAAGGCCAAACACGTCGCAACGAGTTATGTGGGACTGAACAACACGAACGTAAGCTACTTCCTCAGCGTCGATCTCCAGCCCACCAACACTCCTCCATCATTCACGTTCCTCGCCGGAGACCGCCACTTGCAGACGGGGGGCACGCCGGTAAAACCGGGTCTTTTCCTTCTGACGACAAACGCCTCGATTGCCTGGACACGGGAACTGCATGGCAACATGAATCCCCCTGGGGGCAATATCGTGTTCTTGGATGGCCACACCGAATTCCTGACGAACCACAGGCTGGGGCCAATAATCCGGAACCAGGGGATCCCCACTAATCGGTTGGCAGTTCCGTGAACTCAACAGTGCGCTGCCGTAACCACAACTGCCCTCAACGTGATCTTGGCGCATTTGGGTGTCTAAAACATGCTCTTATCCGACAACTCACCCACCACCGCCTTGGCACTCCCTCCCTTCGGCGGTGATCTCATCTCACCAACGGAAGGACGAGCTCCCGCGAGTCCCAATTCCCATCGCCCACCGTAAAAACGGGGACTCTCGGGAGCTCGTCCTTCCAAAGTGAGACCTCTCCCGTCCCTTGACACCCCCTGACCATGGGGACACTTTGCTTCCAATGCGCCCCTGGTTTTACCTTTTCCCGTTATTCCTGGGAATTCACGCCGCCCCCTGCGCTCCCAGCCGGCCGAACCCACCTCCTCAAAACTTGAACACTTCCTTTTTTCTCACACCGGCCCGTGTTTTTGATTCCGAATCAGGCAAACCGCACGAAGGCTGGTCCGTCCTGGTCACCAGTAACAGAATTGCCGCCGTCGGACCCGCTGGCGAAGTCAGCACCCCTGCCGGCGCGGAGAGGAT
This sequence comes from Verrucomicrobiia bacterium, assembly GCA_036524155.1. GTDB lineage: Bacteria > Verrucomicrobiota > Verrucomicrobiia > Limisphaerales > UBA8199 > DATDCV01. Next base: position 7,219 of record DATDCV010000485.1, on the reverse strand, counting down.
CGATCTGCCAGGAATGACGTTGCTGCCGGGCCTGATGGACATTCACTCCCACATCTTCCTTCATCCTTACAACGAAACTCTCTGGGACGACCAGGTCCTCAAGGAGCCCGTCGCCTACCGGTCCGTCCGCGCCGCGCTGCACCTCAAAAACACTCTCCTGGCCGGGTTTACGCTCCTGCGCGACCTCGGCACCGAGGGCGCCGGCTTTTCAGATGTGGCCATGAAACGTGCCGTTGATGAAGGGCTCATTCCCGGTCCCCGCCTCCTGGTCGCCACCAGGGCAATCGTCGCCACCGCCAGTTACGGCCCGGGCCCACGCGGCTTTGCCGAGAATGTGCTCTTGCCCAAAGGAGCCCAGGAGGCCAGCGGCATACCGGAGATTCTCAAAGCGGTGCGCGAGCAAGCCGCCATGGGCGCCGATTGGATCAAAGTCTATGCCGATTATGGCCGCGGACCCGAAGGCAAGCCGGTTCCCACCTTTAGTGCCGAAGAGCTTCGCGCGCTCGTCGAGGAGGCTCGCTCAGCCGGACGTCCAACCGCCGCGCATGCCACCACGGCTGAAGGAATGCGCCGCGCCGTCACAGCCGGTGTTGACAGCATCGAGCATGGCAACGGCGGCACCGAAGAAGTCTTTCGCCTCATGGCGAGTAACCACGTTGCCTATCTTCCGACTCTCACCGCCACTGAAGCCTACGCCGAATATTTCCACGGCTATAAACCCGGCCAGGACGAATTAACAGACGAGCTTAAGCGCGGACTCCGCGCGTTCAAGCTCGCGCTCGACGCCAATGTCACCATCGGTATGGGCAGCGACGTCGGTGTGTTCGCGCATGGAACCAACCATCGCGAACTCGAATGGATGGTCCTCGCCCGCATGTCTCCGGCCGCTGCGCTCGTCGCCGCCACCGCCGTCAACGCGCGGATCTTGCACCTCGAAGACAAACTCGGCCGCATCCACCCCAACCTCCTGGCCGACCTCGTTGCCGTCATCGGCGACCCCACCACCAACATCGCCGCCGTCCGCGACGTCCGCTTCGTCATGAAGGACGGCGTCGTTTACAAACGGCCGTAAACCACAGACCGTTACGGTGCCACCAGGCGATAGAAACGATCATTGGTGCCGGGCGACTACCCTGGTCTCCCCGACGGTCTTGGGCTGATCTACAACAATACCTGGATCGTTAGGGTAACCAACAAGTAAGCGCCCCTCTTCATTGCGGGTTCTCACGCCCTCGCCTTGCGACACACGTAGCGGAGAACAGTGCCGAGCCCGCCAGTCAGAAAGGAACCACCCCCTTAAAGGATTGGGGTGGTTTCTTTTCGTACCCTGCAGCAGTTCGCTCCCGTGGTTTCCGCTGGCCTCTTTTTCTCTCAGCGGGATCAGAAGAAAGTACTACTTCTTGTTGCAGGGTTCCGCTCGACAAAACCGGTCCGTTTTGGCAGCGTGATAATCCAGAGTCGAACGGTTGGCAGACCGGTGGTTGGGATTTGTTTTCGTTCGGGGATTGGTTTTCTGGGCAGTAGGCAACAAAGAAGGCGCGAGGGATTGGCGGTTTTATGGGGAATGAGGAGAAAGAGGGCACGCAGGAAAGTGCCGCGGAGTGGGTTGGGGCGACACATTGGAGTTGGATCGTGTCCGCCAGCGAGCAGGATTCACCGGAGGCTCGAGCCGCCCTTGAGAAACTTTGCCAGATGTACTGGTTCCCCCTCTACGCTTATGTCCGCAGAAAAGGACACGACCCCGCTGAGGCACAGGATCTTGCCCAGGAGTTTTTTGCCCGTATCCTGCGGGACGGCTTCTTCGCGAAGGCCGACCCCCAAAAAGGCAAGTTCCGTTGTTTTCTTCTAAGTTCGCTAAATCATTTCCTGGCTAACGAGTGGCGCCGAGCTCATGCCGCCAAACGCTCGGCTCGAGTAATTGTGTCGCTGGACGACACCGCCGAGCGCGCCTACGCCACCGAGCTGACGTCCCAGCTAACTCCGGAAAAAGTTTACGAAAAGCGCTGGGCTCTGAGCTTGTTCGACCGGGCGCTGGACCGGTTGCGAGTGCAGTTTTCCAGGGGCGGAAAAGCTGAGATCTACGAGAATCTGAAGGAGTTCCTCTCGCGGGAGCCGATCGACGGCGAGTATGGGCGGCTGGCCGCCAGGCTACAAATGACCAACGGGGCAATCGCGGCGAGTGTGCACCGGCTGCGGCAACGGTATCGCGAACTGGTTCGCGAGGAAATCGCGCAGACCGTTGGCAGCGCCCACGACGTCGAGGATGAGCTTCGTTCTTTGCTGGCGGCACTGAATTGAAGCTGACCAGCCCGCCCTCTGCGTGGCGGCGGTCTCCAGGACTCCTTGCGGCAATCGCTGCCTGCCGACTAGTGCCGGATGAGCCAACGGGCTCTTGGTTTTTCCGCGTTGTGTGTTCCCACATCCAGATTACGTCAATGTTATTGGCTTGGGTCACCACAATCCAGCAGCCACCGGCGACCTCAGCCTCAGACGCTTGGCGGCGGGCTCCGCTCAAGGCTCCAACGCTCCTCATTCGGCTTGACATCGTTGCCTCACAGGGCTATTCAAGCGGCATGAAGGCCCAAAGACATCATGCAGGTTTTACGTTAATCGAGCTTTTGGTTGTCATTGCCATCATTGCCATTCTGGCGTCGATGCTCTTACCCGTGCTTAGCAAGGCAAAAACCAAGGCACAGGGCATCCATTGCATGAACAATACCAAGCAGTTGATGACGTCATGGCGCTTGTACGTGGAGGACAGCAGGGACACCCTGCCATTCGCCTATGTCAGCGACACTCCTACGACGTGGAAGAATTATCCATACGCCTGGGTCCACGGGATTGAGGATTTCAGCGGCGCCAACACCGCCAACTGGAATCCCGACAACACTCTCAAAATGGGCGCCATCTGGCCGTACGTCGGCAACTCAGTCAAGATTTACCGCTGCCCGGCCGATGCGTCTCTGGTCAAGCCAACTTCTGGTCCATATTCAGGTCAGACGGTTCAGCGGCTGCGCAGTAATTCCATGAATAATTGGGTGGGAATGAATGGTGATCAAGACGCTGAGGCTGCGGGCTATTGGACCTGGCCTGGCGGCCAACAGTTCAGGAAATTCCGCAAGATGTCAGACATGATAAGGCCGGGACCTGCTATGACCTGGGTCCTGCTGGATGAGCATCCCGACAGCATCAACGACGGTTTCTTCTGCGTCGATATGAATGCCTATCCCAATGCGGCCGCGACCAGGATGCCGGATGTGCCGGCGAGTTACCACAACGGGGCCTGCGGCTTTGCCTTTGCCGACGGGCACTCCGAAATCCACAAATGGAGAGATCCCCGCACAAAAGCTCCCGTGAGAAATGTGGGGCCATCCTCTCTGCCCTCCGCGGAGCAGCCTAACAACCCGGACATCGTCTGGCTTTGGCAGCACAGTACGTGCAAGTACACGGAGTAGGCGAAGCTCGTCGTTCTGCAGCGAGGGGTAGGAGTTGTTCGAGAAAACTATTCGGACGCGCCACACGGATAAGATTGCATTTTCTGGATCGGCACGCGGGACATCGGACGCTCCGGGGGGCGGGGTTTGTCAGGTCCCAGGCACTGGCAGATGATCGGGCTTATGAACTCACCGCAAGAACCCGGCTTCCGGATCCAAACGAGCGTCGGCAGGGAAAGGCGGGTCTGTCTGGCGTTTTTGATCATGCCTCTGGTGGCTGGTCGGCGACGAGTTGAAGGAGTTCGCCGAACTTCCCAGCGGCGGCGACAACTCTTATCCCGGTTTCGTCGAGTTATCCCCGAGGCGGGCCTTGGTGTCCTGGTCTTCAAGCCATGAACGCGACCCTTCCGGCCAGGCCATCACCGCGATCTACCTTGCGGAACTAACCCTCAAGCCCCGATCGGATTAGCGCCCCCGAGGCGCTTGAATCAGCGCCGTTTCAAGATTCGGAATTCGGTCACTCGCGCCCAGTGTTCAGCCTTCTCTGACCCTTGATAAAACTGGAGGCTGACGTTTGCGTTCCCGCCGACCGGAGCCGGCAGCGTGCAGTGGCCGACGTCATGCCAATCCGTCGAGTCCGGAGTCCGGAATTGCCCGCGGATTTGATTGCTCGTCACCAAGAACTTAAGTCGCACAAAGGCGGATTCGAGAGGGATGATTGCGACCGTTCGGCATTTGTCGTTTTCTTCCCGGCCCATCACCACGCTCAGTTTTCCATCCACCAATTCCTGGCCGAGCTTCACCATGTTGCTGTCGTCGTAATACCAGGCCAAGTCCACCTGTTCGTATTGATTGCTGGGGCGGTTCTCGACCACGACTGAAACTTCAATTTCCGCTTTCGACGCATCCGGCGCGGGGCGCTTCAGCAAGTTTTTGGCGTTGTTCTGGGGCCCCCACATGTTCCCCGGCTCGACCCGCACTTCCAGTCCCCGCTCGCTCACACGCCAGCCTTCCCGATGCTCCCGCACCCAAGACCAACCTTCGCCGAGTTTGCCCTTGAAATCGTCCTGGAACAGAACCTCCTGGGCGTAAATCGCGCTCCCAAGGAGCGAAATCGCAAGGATGCTTAAGCCGCAGGTGTTCATAGATGTGTGGCTGCGCCCATGATTTGCCTTGAGCCGGCAGATAACAAGTATCTTCTCTGCATTCACTGCAAGCCGGTGCAACGGCAGAGACTGCCGGCCGAAATTGAACAGAAGGCAGCAAAGAACACGAAGAACGCGCGGGCGGGAATTTTGTCAGGGGTCTATGGCCGACTTGCGTTTTTTTTAGGTCATATTAGGTGCGATTGGGTGGGATTGGGTCAGACCCCCGGGGGGGACTTACCCGCAGCCGCGCGGCGGCGTGCCGAAGCAGGGCGGAACGCCACGGACGCGGCAGCGGGGGGGCGGTGCTAGTTCCCGTAACCGAGCGCCCGGTGTTTAGCGAGGGATTATTCGCCGGCAGGGATGCCGGCGCTCCCGGTGATTAAAATGTCAAAGATCGGTGCGGCGTTCCGAAGTCGGCTGACTCCGGGGCCAGCCATAAAGGACTTTAGCTCCGGTTCCCGTGCGAAGTCTTCTTTGTGGAAAGCGGTTCGTGGTAAGAAAGTGAGATGTGATTACGTGAAACGTCATGCGGGCGGGGTTCAGTAAAGGGAGGTTCAATTGTGGAAATGGCGAGGGTGGTGAGCGCATTAAAGAGACGTGGGGCGTGTTTGCGGAGGTGGGCGGCAATCTGGTCGCCGTCCAGCTCGGCAAGGAGTTGGCCGATCTCCTCGACTTCGGGCCTGGCGGGGGACTTGGCGGATGCGCCGCTGAGCCAGCGCTGTTCAGAGAGCCAGTCCTGGTGGTCGGCCTTGCGCCAGCGGGAGAGGTTGTCCTTGTTGAGGCCTTTGCCGGCCTCGCCGAGGGTGGCAATAATGGCTTTATAGGTGAGGCCGTCCAGGATCAGGCGGTTTATTTGTTCACGCACGGCCACCGGAAGTTTGGCGATTTTCCCGGCGCGGCGGCGGCGGAGCTTACTAAGGAACGGGGCGAGGGTCATGATAACAAGTCCGAAATCCGAAAGAAACCCGAAACCCGAGGTTCGAAATCTGAAGTGGAGTGGGGGCACTTTATCCGCGAATTGGCGATATCCGGCGTTAATGAGCGTGAACTGGTGAAACGTGGTGCGTGATTGCGTGAAACGCCCACCTCCGCTAAAGCCAAGGTGGACAGGTGGGGTGGGGCGGCGGGGGCAGTGTCGGATGTCGGTTCATTCATAGGTTTTGGCGGCGGCCGACCGCGGGGGCCGAAACGCTCGGCCTCTATATATTAAGGATCATCAAGGAGGCGAAAAACCGGCTGGGCGAAGAGATTTTTGAAATCTTTTTTGTAACAACGCGAGTGGCACAAGGCACGCTGCGATCCGGGTGAGTGACTGTATGACTCGACACGAGAGGTTCCTGGCGCAACTGCCTGAGATAGCGCGTGAATATGAGAAGCAACTCCGACCGGAGGAGTGGGTAAAAAGCCGGTTGCGATGGGAAGATTGGGAGACACTGCGGCCGGAGGGGGTAGCGTTTGCGGAGCAGGAGATCGGGCGGCGGAAGTGGCGGGGGAAGCACGGGGGCGTGGTGCCGGAAGGGTACGATGCGGAAGCGGTTGTGAACGAGGTGATTGTGGAGATGCTGGAAGGGAAGTGCCGGCTGGTGATGGGATTTACGAGAGAAAAGGTGGTAAAGGAGCTGAAGCGGCTGGTGGGTCAAAAGGTCCGGGTGCTGCAGCGTTTGAAAGAAGCCAAAGCGGTGCGGAGCGAGTGGGAGGGAGAGGATGGGAACGGCGAGAGCCGGCTCAAGGATTTGCCGGCGGAGTGGGAAGGGGTGGATGAGGCGTTGTGGCGGCGGGAGGAGGAGTCGTGGCGTGATGGGGTGCGGCAGCGTTTCGAAGAGTGGCTGAAGCCAGAGCCGGAGTTGCGGGCGATTTTCCGTTGTTTATCGGCGGGGGTAAATGAATCGAAGGAAATCGCGCGTCAACTCGGTCTGGACGAAGCGGAAGTAGTGAAGGGGCGAAAAAAGCTGGTCAGGCGCGCTAACGAGTTTGAGAAAGGGCTGAAAGGGGGAAAGCGCGGCGGGGTGGAGTGACCGTTCCGGATGCCGGGCGGACAGGGACGGGTACGCCGAGGCCACGACTGGAAACGGGCATGGGTGCGGTTTCGCCGCGGTTGGCAGGGCCCAGGAGATGGTACATGGCGCCGGGATACTGAATCCGGAGCTTGCGCGACGTCGGTTGTCGGCTACGGAAGCAGCGCCAGTCGATGGCGTCAACCGGAAAAAGTATAGCTGTCGCCGAGGGGCGCACAGAAGGCAACCCGTCTTCGCTCGGAAGCTTTGGCTGGGCAAGCGGAGGTAACTGAGCGGAGGGGGGAGGAAAAATGTTTTTCTTCGAGCGCGGCCTGCGATCCGTTAAGCGTTAAGCGTTAAGAGTTAAGCGTTAAGCGTTAAGCGTTAAGCGTTAAGCGTTAAGCGTTAAGCGTTAAGCGTTAAGAGTTAAGCGTTGGTCGGGCGGGCTCGAAGATTGGCGTCGGTTTTCGGTGCCGTGGAGATTACATCCTGTGCCTGTTTTTGAGTTGATGTATAAGGCTGTCCGACCAAGCCAGGGAGCTTTTCCTCACGGCCGCTACTTTGATCTTCGCGCGGAACTCGCCGGGAAGGCGAACCCGGAAAGGTGCGGCGCTCACTGGGCAGGCTTGGGAGGAGGAGCGGC
>DATDCV010000484.1:0-13677 GCA_036524155.1 Verrucomicrobiia bacterium | reverse complement strand
ATGAGGACGGTCGCTGGTGGCTGGCGCAGCGGCGTTTCGTGGGATTCTGGAACGGTGAACAATGGGTCCAGGCACTCGCTCCCAGCCCATCGGTCGGTCGATCTGAGGTGGCGTGCGCCTCCTCGCGCGGCGGCGGTGTCTGGGTCCTGCTGGCGAAAGAACTGTTGAAGTTCCGCGGGGGGAGTGAGGTGTCCCGGCGGTCTCTGCCCCAGTTGCGGGGCGGAATCTGGTCGATGTCCGAAGACAGCCGGACGAATCTCTGGATCTGCAGTTACGATTCCGGGCTGTTCCAACTGACTGCCGACGGCGATCTGCATCATTGGACAACGACCAATGGATTGGAGACTGCGTCCACCCGCGGCATCTTCGAGGACCGGGAGGAGAACCTGTGGCTCGGCTCAAGCGGCGGCGGGCTGCGAAGGCTCACGCCGCGACGGTTCCTCGAAGTCGGCGCCGGTAGCGCGCTGTCGCCGAAAGTAGCCCGATCCGTCTGGCCCGCTCGTGATCAGGCCATCTGGGTTGCCTTGTTTGACGCGGGACTCTTCCGGCACGGCGAGACGGGAATGGTGCGGGTGTTGGTCCCGGGACCGAAGAACGAGAGCACCTATGGATTGGCCGTGCTGGAAGACCGGGCCGGACGGCTCTGGTACGGTGACGCGGATTACTGCTGGCGGCGCAACGGTCAGGAAAGGTTCGAGAAGGTTCCGCTCAAACCGGCGGTCGGCGCCAGCGTCACGGCGTTGTTCGAAGATTCCCGGGGGCGCATCTGGATTGCCACGCGGGAGGGCGTTGTGGTTTGTGATGGCGGGAGCTTTCGTCAGATTGGGCCCGAAGCCGGTTTGCCGGGCAGCGAAATTGCTGGGTTTGGGCAAGAGGAGTCTGGCGCGGTCTGGGTTGCGGGATCGGAAGGAGTCTTTCGCGAGGAGAACACCGGTTTCATTGGAGTCCGGACTGCCGACGGCCAACCCTTACGGGGAGTCCTTTGTCTCAAGGCCGATGCGGACGGTGCGATATGGATGGGGACGCGTGCCGCCGGGCTGACGCGCTGGCGGCACGGGAGAATGGACCGGGTCGGAGCGGAGCACGGACTGCCGGATCGCGAAGTGCGCGGCATCATTGAGGACGCGCAGGGTCACTTCTGGATGCCGTCTAGCCGCGGCATCATCCGCGCGAAGCGGGAACAACTTCACGCGGTGGCTGACGGGATCGTGGCGCGCCTGGACTGTCAAATCCTCGATCAGAACGACGGGTTGCCCAGCGCCGAATGTCCGTCCGGGCAGCCCACCTGTGCGCGAGACGCCGGAGGCAGAATGTGGTTTGCCACGCAGAAAGGGGTGGCGATGATTGATCCGGCCCGGTTCCGCCTCAACTCGCAACCGCCCCCAGTCCACGTGGAGCAGTTGACCTACCGCGTGCCGCACAGCGCACCCGGGCGAAGGGAGCGCGAGGTCCCCGGCGCTTCGGGCCACGACGAGGTCCGCCTGACGGCGCCACTTCCCCTGCCGCTCCGACTGCCGCCGGGAAGCTACGGGTTGGAGATTGAATACGCGGCCCTTAGCTACAGCGCTCCGGAAAAGATTCGATTTCAATTCCGGTTGGAGGGAGACCGTCCGGAATGGCAAGAGGCTGGGAATCGCCGCATCGTTCGGTTTTACCAGATGCATCCCGGGGATTACGTCTTCCGCATCCGAGCCGCGAACAACGATGGTGTCTGGAACGAGGCCGGGGCGAGCCTGGCGTTCTCGGTGCTGCCCTTCTACTGGCAGACAGTCTGGTTCCGTGCGGCGGTCGCCCTGCTGCTCGTGGGCCTGGGCGCCGCCGGGGTCGGGTTGTGGTCTCAAAGCCGGGTTCGCCGGGCCGGGGAGCGGGAGCGCGCCGCCGGCCAAATCCGGGAACTGGCCGGCCGACTCATCGATGCGCAGGAGCAGGAGCGCGGCCGCCTGGCGCGCGAGTTGCACGACGATATTACCCAGCGCCTGGCCCGACTGGCCATCGACGTCGGTCGGTGTGAGCTGGGAACCTCTGAGGTTCCGCCGGCAGAGACGGCGCGCGGCGTGCGGGAGGGATTGGTCGAATTGAGCGAAAACGTCCACGCGCTTTCCTACCGGCTGCATCCCTCGATTCTCGAAGACCTGGGCCTTGCCACGGCCTTGCGGGCGGAGAGCGAGCACTTCACCCGGCTGGAGTCCGTCCCGGTGGACGTGAAGTTGGGCGAGATCCCGCAGGAGATACCGCGCGAGCCGGCCCTCTGCCTCTTTCGCGTGGCGCAGGAGGCGTTGCGGAACATCGCACGCCACGCCCGTGCCCGCGCCGTCGAGCTCTCGCTGCGCGGCATGGATGACGGGCTGCAACTGGCCGTTCGCGATGATGGCAGCGGCTTCGATCCAGCGGGTCCACGGGCTCGTGCCAGCCTCGGTTTGGTGAGCATGCGCGAACGAGTCCATTCGCTCGGAGGTGAACTCGACATTGAAAGCGCGCCCGGCCGCGGCACCACCGTGCTGGCCTGGGTGCCAATGAAAAGGAAAAAAGCATGAGCCATTTACTGCGTCCCCGTGTGTTGCTGGCCGACGACCACCGCATGGTCGCCGAAGGATTGAAAACCCTGCTCAGCCCGGAGTTTGAGCTGCTCGACGTGGTGGAGGATGGCCGCGCCCTGATTGCGGCCGCGAAAAAGCTCCGACCCGACGTGATCGTGGCGGATATCACCATGCCCCACCTCAATGGTATCGACGCCCTCGCCCCGCTGAAGAAAGAGCAGCCGGGGGTGAAGGTGGTATTCCTGACGATGCACCAGGACGTGGCCTACGCCCGCCGCGCGCTCGAAGCCGGCGCCATGGGGTTTGTGCTGAAACACTCGGCCCCGGCGGAGTTGATCACAGCCATTCGCGCGGCACTGAACGGCCAAACCTATATAACGCCCGCGCTGGCCGGGGAAGTGTTCCGAGCTATCCGGCACGAACCACAGGGGCCCAGCGATCCCGCCGCCAAGCTGACACCGCGCCAGCGGGAGATCCTCCAGCTACTGGCAGAGGGCCGCTCAGCCAAGGAGATCGCCGATACTCTGGCGATCTCGGCTCGAACCGTGGAGTTTCATAAATACCAGATGATGGAGGCGCTCAAACTGCACAACGGCGCCGAACTGGTTCACTTCGCGATTAAGCAAGGGATCGTTTCGATCTGAGCTGAGAATTGTAGCCGCCGACGTGAGGAGGCGGCTCCGAGAGGCCAAACGCCCGGGTTTCCGCCTCCTCACGTCGGCGGCTACAGGGCCGTCGGGAGTTCCTCAGGCGGGTTCTAGGACCCAGTACTTTTTCGACACACCACCTCGTATTTTTACGAGGTCACGCCGGGGACTCGAACTGTCATTATCGCTGCTAATGGCACATCCATCCAGCAGCGAAAGGCAATTCGAATGGCCAACAAACATCAGCGGTGCGTGATCCTGGCGGACCGTCACCACGGGCTAACGGAAGGCGTTCGGGGACTGCTGGAAACCATGTTTGACACCGTGATCATGGTGGCAGACGAAGCCTCCTTGCTCGGGGGCGCAAGCCGACTTGAACCCACGGCGGTGATCGCGGACCTCTCCCTGGCTCGCGCCGACAACCTTGGGTGGTTGAGGCAGCTCCGGATTTCCTGTCCGAAAACCAAGCTGATTGTGCTGAGCGTGCATGATGAGCCGAGCGTGTGCGCCAGAGCCCTCGAGGCTGGAGCGGATGGGTTTGTATTCAAGCGCGCCATTGCCACGGACTTGTTGCCGGGACTGGACGTGGTCATGAGGGGAAAGCAATACGTGTCATCGGCGTTGCGACCGCGAAGCTCCGGCTCATCTCAGGAGCCCACACACTCATCTTAAAACTTAAATCAATTTTATCATGATCCCCACAATTCAAGAACCGACGACCTCCGGCTCCAACCAGGCCTCCCTTCAGAAAACCATGATCACCAAGCCTAAAACCCTCGCCATTTCCCTCACCTGTGCCTTGGCGCTCGCGACCACCTCCCGCGCGGAAGAAGGCGGCAGCGCCCACTACACGCCGGGCACCACGGCCTCATTCATTGACGCCTTTCCAGGCCAGCCTGGCGGGCTTGCCGTGCTGAATTACTTCACCTATTACGACGCCAAGGCTCCAGTGAGCCGAACCCTGGAGTTTGGCGGGTTGCTCACTGCGAATGCGCACGCCACCGCCTATGCCGACACGTTCGTCGGCATTTATCAGGCACCATGGAATGTGCTCGGGGGAGGTTTGGCGTTTGGCGCCGCTGTGCCCTACGTCTGGATGGAAGTCAAAGGCCAAGCCCAGCGTATCCAACCGGACGGCACGGCGGGACCGGTGTTCAGCGCCCGGGATACTGCTAACGGCATTGGGGACATGACCCTGATCCCCTTCATGTTGGGATGGACCAATATTCTGCCGGACCTGAAGTTGGACGCCCGCCTTTCCATCTTTGTGCCCACCGGCGAGTACGAAAAGGGGCGCCTCGCCAATGTGGGCAAGAACTACTGGTCCTTCGAGCCGGGCCTCATGGCGAGCTGGCTCAGCGGCAAGCTCGGCACCGAAGCCAGCCTCTTCGCCGGCGTGGATTTCAACACGAAGAACAGCGCCACCGATTACCTGAGCGGCACATCCCTCCACCTCGATGCAACGCTGGCCCAACACCTGCCCTTTGCCGGCGGGTTTATCGGCGTGGGCGCAAATGCCTTCTACTATCAACAGATCACGGGCGACAGCGGCTTCGGCGCGCGGTTGGGGGCATTCGAGGGCAGAACCATCGGCGTCGGCCCCGCGCTCTCGTACGTCCGGCCGATAGGCAAAACCACACAACTCCTCGCCGAACTCAAATGGTTGCCTGAACTGGACGTGGACAAGCGCCTGAAGGGCGACTTTGTCTGGTTCAAACTCGGAATCTTGTTCTAGGACGAGACCACCCATGAAAGCAGGTAACAATTTAGTAAACAAAGAACCCACCGTACAAGAATCCATGAACGCGAAGAACAAAGAACCAGCCATACCAGGAAAGTTGATCGCAACCTTCCCTAATCGGGCTCTGCTGGCCGCCGTGGTCGGCAGTGTGCTGCTGACGATGCCCGCTGCAGCCCAGAGTCAACGTGACGCGCTGGGCGACTTGCGGCTGAATAGCAGGCTAACGCTCGCACCCGCCGAGGCGGAACCCGCCGGCGGTGGGGGGGCCGCGGATGATGAAAAAGCCAAACAGGCGGACCTGCTGAAGAAGAGCCTGAACCCTGTCGCCAGTTTGATCAGTGTGCCCTTCCAGAACAACTGGGACTTCGGCATCGGCCCCTCCGACGCCATGAAATACACGATGAACTTCCAGCCCGTCATTCCCATTTCGCTGAATGACAACTGGAACGTCATCAGCAGGACTATCCTGCCCACGATCTATCTCGAATCCACCGCTCCAGGCGTCGGTTCGAAATTCGGCCTGGGTGACACTCTGCAAAGTTTGTTCCTGTCGCCCAAAGAATCTCCGGGCGGTTGGATTATGGGCGCAGGACCGGCCCTGCTCTTTCCCACCGCGACGGACAGGGCCCTCGGCTCGGGCCAGTGGGGCGCTGGGCCAACTGCTGTAGTGCTGCGACAGGATAAGGGCTTCACCTACGGCGCGCTGGCCAACCACATCTGGTCATATGCCGGTTGGGGAGGGCAGGACGTGAACGCCACGTTCCTGCAGCCGTTTGTAGCCTACAGCACCAAAACCTTCACCACCTTCATGGTGAACACCGAGTCCACCTATGACTGGAACGCGCACCAATGGTCGGTGCCGGTCAATCTCAGCGTCAGCCAGATGCTCAAGATTGGAAAGCAGCCAATCACCATCGGATTGGGGCCTCGAGTTTACGCCGAGGGCGCCAAAGGAGGTCCCGATTGGGGCTTCCGCTTCGCTTTCACCTTCATGTTCCCGAAATGACTATCGCCTAAAAGGACAGACCCGCACAAACAAGCCAACAATCCAGCAAAATCAATGAAAGGGAAAACAATGAAATACATACAACCAATCACACTCGCTGCTTGGAGCCTGGCCGCGGCGGCCCTCTTTACAGGTTGCGGCACCACCTCCGGCTACAAACAGGCCGATAAAACCGGCGCAGGCATCGCGGAATTCCGCGACGAGATCGTCAATGGCAAGAAGGCCATCGACTGCACTATGAAATCGCTTGGCGACATCGCCGCCTCGGCCAACACGGATCCGCGCAAGCCGTTCGAGCGGTACTCGAAAGAGGTTGCCAATCTCGAATCCACCGCCGCCAAGATTCGGAAGCGTGGCCAGGACATGAAGGAACAAGGCCAGGCTTACTTCAAACAGTGGGAGCAGCAGCTGGCCCAGGTGAGCAATCCGGAGATTCGCGCCCTGGCAGAACAACGGAAGGCCAAGCTGCAGCAGACCTTCGAGGAAGTCCGGAAATACACAGAGCCTCTCAAGGCGCAGTTCGATCCCTGGATGTCCGACCTGAAGGACCTGCGGAACTACTTAAGCAACGACCTGACGATTGGCGGCGTTGACGCCGCAAAAAGCCTTTTCAACAAGACTACAAACGAAGGCTTGGAGGTGCAGAAGTCCATGGACGGGCTAGTCAGCGAGTTGAACACCATTGCCGCCACGCTGACGCCGGCGAAAGCGGAACCAAGAAAATAACCGAGACGGCCAAACTACAACACTTCAGCGACAAAGCACTGTATGAAAACATGGAAGCCCGGGAGCGGTGTCCTTTCGGCTCTGGCAATCACCGCAACGCTTGCGCTGACGGTGCCGGCGCAAGAAGTCTTGCCCTTCCCGCCCAGACAATCCGGCAGCATCGCCGGGCGCACGATCCAGGAGTCGGTGTACAGCCCGGCTCCAGCGGTGAGCCATCTGCCGAAAGGCGCGCCGAACGTCATCGTCTTCCTCGTGGATGACGCCGGGCCTGGACTTCCCAGCACTCTGGGGGGCGAAGTGCACACGCCCACGATGGACCGCCTGAAGAACCAGGGCATCGCCTATAACCGGTTTCACACAACGGCGATGTGCTCGCCGACGCGCGGCGCGTTGTTGACGGGGAGGAATCATCACCGCATCGGGGCTGGGCAGATCGCCGAACTGGCGAATGATTGGGACGGTTACTCCGGCATCCAGCCGAAGAGCAGCGCTATGGTCGGCGAGGTCCTGAAGAACTACGGCTATCACACCGGTGCCTGGGGCAAGTGGCACAACACCCCGGCCGAGCAGACGACCGCCGCCGGGCCGTTCGACTATTGGCCGACGGGCTATGGCTTTGAGTACTTTTACGGCTTTCTTGCCGGCGAAGCCTCGCAATACGAGCCGAACCTGGTGCGCAACACGACGCCCGTCGAGGCCAACAAGCCAACGGACGGCAAACCGTATCACCTGACCGAGGACCTCGCGGGTGATGCGATCACCTGGCTGCAGCAGCACAAGGCGTTTACCCCCGACAAACCGTTCTTTATGTATTGGGCCTCCGGTGCCATTCACGGCCCGCACCACGTCATGAAGGAGTGGGCCGACAAGTACAAGGGCAAGTTCGACGACGGCTGGGACAAGTATCGCGAGCGGGTATTCAAGAACGCTAAAGCCAAAGGCTGGATTCCGCAGAACGCGCAGCTCACGCCGCGCCCCGAGACGCTCGCATCCTGGGACAGCATTCCCGAAGACCAGAAGCCGTTCCAGCGCCGGTTGATGGAAGTGGCCGCGGGATATGCCGAGCATGTGGATACGTACATCGGCAAGGTGGTGGAGGAAGTGGAGCGTCTCGGCTACGGCGACAACACACTGATCCTGTACATCTGGGGCGACAACGGCTCCTCCGCGGAGGGCCAGAACGGAACCATCAGCGAGCTGCTCGCGCAGAGCGG
Organism: Verrucomicrobiia bacterium; assembly: GCA_036524155.1. GTDB lineage: Bacteria > Verrucomicrobiota > Verrucomicrobiia > Limisphaerales > UBA8199 > DATDCV01. The sequence continues at coordinate 5,806 of DATDCV010000484.1, read as the reverse complement.
CATTCCGTCCACCGTCCCGATGCACATCAAGGCGCTCAACGAACTCGGCGGCCTCGACGCGCTGGGCTCGCCCAAGACGGACAACCAGTATCACGCCGGCTGGGCCTGGGCGGGCAGCACCCCGTACAAGGGCACCAAGCTCCTCGCATCGTACTTCGGCGGCACGCGCAACCCGATGATTGCCCGCTGGCCCGCCAGGATTAAGCCTGACCCGACACCGCGCTCGCAGTTCCTGCATTGCATCGACGTGGTGCCCACGATCTATGACGCGGTGGGCATCAAGCCGCCCAGCGTGGTCAACGGCATCCCACAGGACCCGTTCGATGGCGTCAGCTTTGCCAGCACCTTCAACGACGCCCAGGCCAAAGAAGTCCGGCACGCCCAGTATTTCGAGATTATGGGCAGCCGGGGTATTTACCAGGACGGCTGGTACGCCTGCGCCCTGGGGCCGCGCCTTCCCTGGCTGCCCGGATTACCCAAGGGGTTCTTCGATGAAAAGGGTCAGGTCGCCTGGACGCCCGACAAAGACAAATGGGAACTCTACAACCTGAACGAAGACTGGTCGCAGGCCAACGACTTGGCGGACAAGATGCCCGAGAAGCTCGCGCAGATGAAGGAGGTCTTCACCATGGAGTTTTCGAAGAACAGAGGCTTCCCCGTGGGCGGCGGCCTGTTCATCCCCATAATGCGGCCCGACCTGAGGATCTCGACGCCTTACACGGAGTGGACGTTCTCGGGCGACATCACCCGCATGCCCGAGTTCACGGCGCCGGCGCTGGGAAACAGGGAGAACGTGGTCACGATTGATGCCGACATTCCTGCCAACGCCAACGGTTGCCTCTATAAGCTGGGCTCGTTCGCCGGTGGTCTGACGTGCTACGTCAAGGACGGCGTGCTCTCGTATGAGTATAACCTCTTCGAGATCCAGCGCACGCGGATTAAGGCGACGGAGAAGCTGCCGGCCGGCAAGGCAAAGATCGAGGTTATCACCAAGTACGTGGTCAAGAAGCCGGCGGGTCCCCTGGAGATCACTCTGAAAGTCAACGGCCAGGAATTCGGCAAGGGGCAGGTGCCCATCTCCGCGCCGTTGTTGTTCACTGCCAACGACTGCCTCGACATCGGCATCGCCCTCGGCTCACCCGTGTCGCCGGAGTACTTCGATGATGCGCCGTTCAAGTTCAACGGCACGATCAATCAGGTTCAGGTGAAATATGTGAAGTAGTTCTTCCCTATCGCTCGTGAAGCACGCGGCCTGGCCTGGTGACCCGTCCGGCAAGGACCGGCCCGCGAATTCACGAACGACGTGGACCTTCAACAGCAAAGATCAACGGAGTAGACGAAAGAACAATGAAAACAACTCAGCAGCAAAATCACCTCGCCGTCGCCCTCATTGGCGCGCTGGCATTCTCAACCACCCTCATGCAGGCGCAGACCGCGCCGAAGATGAAGATGACGACGGATATTCCGCCGCAGATCACCACGCCGGATTCCGTCGAGACCCGCTTGGGCACGCTCAAGTTCTTCGACGGGTTCCCGGACGACGCCACCGTGGAGAAAGTCTATGACAACCTCGATTTCTCGCGCGGCGTGCAGGCGTTCCTCAACGCCATGCCCGGCGCGTCGGTCTATGCCATACGCGAGGGCATGCGCAGCCAGGGCGCCGACAACCAGACCGTGCTCATTATGGAGACGCTGATGGATTCGAAGTCGCTGTTCCTCACGCCGAACACCGAAACCGTCTATAGCATGATGTGGCTGGACTTGAAGGACGGCCCGCTGGTCGTCGAGACGCCGCCGAACATTCTCGGGATCATTGACGACCACTGGTTCAATTACGTCGGCGACGTGGGCAACGCCGGACCGGACCTGGGCAAGGGCGGGAAGTTCCTCCTCCTGCCGCCCGGGTACGAGGGCAAAGTGCCCAAGGGCTACTTCGTCTTCCGCTCCGCCACGTTCGGCAATGTCTTCTTCTGGCGCGGCTTCCTGGTGAACGGCGACACGAAACCGGCTGTGGAAAGCACGAAGAAGTTCGCCAGGGTCTATCCGCTGGCGAAGGCGAAAAACCCGCCGCCGATGAAGTTCGTCAACGTCTCCGGCAAGAGCTTCAACACGATCCATGCAAACAACTTCTCGTTCTTCGAGGAAATCAACCATATCGTGCAGGAGGAACCCACGGCGGCGCTGAACCCGGAAACGCTCGGGCTTCTGGCCGCCATCGGCATCGAGAAAGGCAAGCCCTTTGCCCCGGATGCGCGCATGAAGCGGATTCTCACCGAGGCCGCGGCCGTGGGCAACGCCACCGCGCGGGCCGCGGTCTTCAGGAGTCGCCTCAAGGACGCCGCTCTCTTCCCGAATAGCGCGTGGAGCGTGGCATTCATTGGCGGCAGCCACGAATTTCTCTCACAGCCGGGCGTGCGCAACCTCGATGCCCGGACGTTCTTCTTCTACTACGCTACCGGTGTCACGCCGGCCATGGCCGCGAAGATGGTGGGCGTCGGCTCGCAATATGCCGTCGCGTTCGTCGATTCCCAAGGGAAGGCGCTCGACGGCAGCAAAACCTACAAGATTCACCTGCCGCCCAAGATCCCGGCGAAGAACTTCTGGTCGTTTGTCGTTTACGATAACCAGACGCGCTCGATGCTCCAGACCGACGCGCAATTCCCCAGCCTCGGCAGCCAGTCCAAAGGCATCGTCATCAACCCCGACACGTCGGTGGACATTTACTTCGGCCCGACCGCGCCGGCGGGACACGAGTCGAACTGGGTGCAGACCGTTCCCGGCAAAGGCTGGAACGTCGTCCTGCGCCTCTACGGCCCGCTCCAGCCTTGGTTTGATAAGATTTGGAAGCCCGGCGAGATCGAGTTGGTGAAGTGATTCGCTTGTGAACCATGCGGACTGGCTGCAAGACCAGTCCGCGAATTCACGACCGAAGCAAAACCAAACTGCCAAGATGAACGGAACAAGCGAAAAAACAATGAAAGCAACTCACAAGCAACATCTACTCGCCACCGCACTGGTCCGCGCCCTGCCGGCAACCACCGTTCCCAGCCGGGCGGCGGCCAGCGCGAGTCGCCCGGCAAGGACCGGGAATCGAACTGGCTGCCCGCGCCCAACGGTCCGTTCATGGCCGTGTTGCGCCTCTACTGGCCGAAGGACGAGGCCACCAACGGAAAGTGGAAGCAGCCGCCACTGAAGCGCGCGGAGTGATCGCGCCATGAAACCCTGGCTAAAAGAACCGCTATTTCCACTGGCGCCTTTAACCCGTGTCTCTCCCATGAAACCAAACACGATACGCACTTTAGCCTTCAGCCTTCAGCCTTTAGCCTTTCTCCTTCTCGCTGGCTGTTCCCATCTCGGCCCCAAAACCGTGGCCGTGGACCGTTTCGATTACAGCACCGCCATCGCCGACTCATGGAAACAGCAGACTCTCCTCAACATCGTCAAACTCCGCTACATGGACCTGCCGGTGTTCGTAGATGTGTCGTCCGTCGTCAGCGGCTATTCCATGCAAACCGGTGTCAATATCAACGGCACGCTCTCCTCCCAAAACGCGATGCAGGGCAACTTCGGCTCCCTCGGCGGGCAGGCCGTCTACACCGACCGCCCCACCATCACCTATGTGCCGTTAACCGGGGAGAAGTTCCTCCGCGGGCTCATCACGCCGATTGATCCAAAGAACATCTTTTTCATGCTGCAGGCCGGTTACCCGGCAGACTTCATTTTAGGTCTGACCGTTGAGAGTCTGAACGGCGTGCGTAACCGCTCTGTATCCGCTGGTGCCCTGCGCGAGGCCGATCCGGAGTTCGTCCGCGCCCTGGACCTGCTGCGCCAGGTGCAGGCTGCCGGCGCCTTCGGCATGCGTGTCGAGGAGGACAAAGCAAAAGGCTCAACTGCTGTCGTGTTCTTCCGGCGTGACGATGTTCCCGCGGACATCGTCGAAAAGGGAGCGGAAATCCGGCGCTTGCTCAAGTTGTCCGCCGAACCGCAGAAGTTCATCCTCAGCTATTCCCCGGTGCGGGGTGCGGAGGATGAGTTGGCCGTCAACAGCCGTTCCATGCTCCAAATCATCGGGGCCTTCGCCAGCTACATCGACGTGCCGGAAGCGCACCTGAAGGATCGCAGCGCCGCGCCCTCTTTCGAAAAGGCCTCCCCGGGCACCCGGCAGGGCGCAGTGCGGATTCATAGTGGCAAAGACAAACCGGCCCACGCCTTGACCGCCGTCCATTACCGCGGTCACTGGTTCTGGGTTGACGACGGCGACTGGCAGACCAAGCGTGCCCTCACAGCCGTCATGTTCTTCTTCACCCTGTCCGAAACTGGCAGTAATGAGAAACTGCCCCTGGTCACCATCCCGGCACAGTAGCCCCAATCGCTCCTATGCAGGGCTCAACCAAACCGCCCGCTCTCGCTCATCGATCCTCGGGCCTTCACGCCTGGGGCTCTCCCTCAATTTGCCTGGCCCTCGCGCTCTGCGTTTTGGTGCTGCCTACGCAAGCCGACGTCCTGATCGGCACCAACGGCGACCGCTTCACGGGCAAAGTGCTCGAAGAAACTGCAGACGTGGTGGTCTTTGAGTCCGAACTTGCCGGAAAGCTCACCGTCCCCCGAACGCGCATCCGCGAAATCCAATGTGCAGAGCCACCCACTACTCCCAATCGATTACTGATCCCTAGCAACCCCCCGGCCTCGTTGACCAAGCAACTCTCAACTCTCAACCCTCAACCCTCAACCAACCTCTCCTGGCTTCCCCCAGCCATCGGCTACGACAGGGAGGACTGGATCCAACTCAAGTCCGGCGAGTGGCTCCGAGGCCGCCTTTATTACGTTCAGCAGCGAAAGGTCCAATTCGACAGCGACGAGCTTGACGACCTTTCACTCGACCTGAAGGATGTCCGGCAAATCTATCCCGCCAACCCGCTGTTCACGAAATTCGACGGTCGCAGCCAGATCTACGGCACCGTGGTAGTCAGCAACGATCTGGTGACGGTTTCCGGACCAGAGCAGGTCAGCCTGCCCCGTGACCAACTCACAGGTATCACCCCCGGCGGAAAGCGCGAATTCGATTTCTGGTCCGGCAACCTCAGCGTCGGACTGAGCTTGCAGTCCGGCAACACCAAACAGACCACTTTAACCACGAGCGCCGAACTGGCGCGCCGCACACCCGCAACCACTATCCAACTGAACTACCTCGCCAACTACGGCGAGGCCGAGGGTATTCAAAACGCAAACAACCAGCGCATTAACGGCCTCTACGATATCCGCCTCAATCGCCACTGGTTCCTGCGCCCGGCCTACCTGGAGTATTACCGCGACCAATTGGCCAATATTGCTCACCGGGGGACCGCCGCCGTCGGCTTGGGTTACTACATTTTCGACCGCCAGGGACTCGAATGGCTGGTCGCAGGTGGTCCCGGCTACCAATACACCAGGTTCGAAACCGTGGAACCGGGCCAGAGCGACACCGCTTCCACTGCGGCGGCAGTGCTCCAAACCAGCTTCAAGGCCGACATCACCTGGCGCCTCAAATTCATCGAGACCATTAACGCCACCCTTACGGGCAAAGAGTCGGGCCTATACTCGCATCATGCGGTGTCCACCCTCGAGTTCGAAATCAAACGGCACCTCGACCTGAGCGTCTCCTTCGTCTGGGATTATTTGCACAATCCTCAGACCGAATCCAGCGGGGCCGTGCCCCAGCGCAGCGATTGCCGCCTTAACGTCGGCGTGGGAGTAAAGTTCTAGCACAGGCAGGACCACAACCAGTCCGCCCAGAGCACCCGTACTGGTATTCACACCCTCTCCCCCG